>JAZUNV010000124.1:0-4471 GCA_045604305.1 Anaerovoracaceae bacterium
TGGAGCTCAACCACTATGTCAACCAGGCTCTGAGAGCGAACTACCTCATGAAGAGGGACGTCGACTACATCGTCAAGGACGGCGAGATACTCATCGTAGATGAATTCACCGGACGACTGATGTACGGCAGGAGATTCTCCAACGGACTCCACCAGGCCATCGAGGCCAAGGAAGGCGTAAAGGTCAGATCTGAGTCCAAGACTCTGGCGACCATAACGCTTCAGAACTACTTCAGGATGTACAACAAGCTGGCCGGCATGACCGGTACAGCCAAGACAGAGGAAGACGAGTTCCGCGACATCTACAACATGGACGTAGTCGTCATACCGACCAACAAGCCGGTCGTCAGGGCGGACTACGATGACTCCGTATACGGACACCAGCCTGCAAAGTACAAGGCCATAGTCAACAGAGTCGTTGAAGCTCACGAGACGGGACAGCCGGTGCTGGTAGGTACCATATCCATCGAGATATCCGAGCTCATATCCGGCATGCTCAAGAAGCGCGGCGTCAAGCACAACGTACTGAACGCCAAGCACCACGAGCAGGAGGCTGAGATAGTAGCTGAGGCAGGGCGCCTCGGAGCTGTCACGATCGCGACCAATATGGCCGGACGTGGTACGGATATCATACTGGGCGGCAACCCTGAGTTCGAGGCCCGCAAGCAGATGAGAAAGGAAGAGTACACTCCGGAGCAGATCTCGTTCGCTACCGGCTTCGAGAAGTCGGACGATCCTGAGCTGCTCGCGGCCAGGGAGAGATTCCATGAGCTGCACGAGCAGATCAAGGCCGAGAGAGCGCCTGAACAGAAGAAGGTCGTCGAACTCGGCGGACTCTGCATCATCGGTACAGAGAGACATGAGTCGAGACGTATCGACAACCAGCTGAGAGGACGTTCCGGACGTCAGGGCGACCCGGGTAATACACAGTTCTTCATCTCACTGGAGGACGACCTGATGAGGCTCTTCGGCGGAGACCGCATGCAGAACATACTCGAGAGAGTCGGCATAGACGAGGATTCTCCTCTTGAAGCGGGGATGCTCTCGAGATCCATCGAGAGTGCACAGAAGAAGGTCGAGGGCAAGAACTTCGGCATACGTAAATACGTACTTCAGTACGACAACGTCATGAACAAGCAGCGTGAGATCATCTACGATCAGAGGCGCATGGTGCTTGACGGCGAGGATGTGTCCGAATACATCCGCAACATGACCCACGAGATAATCGACGGCATCATCGATCCTGTAGTCCTCGAATCCAAGTATCCGGAGGAGTGGGACTTCAAGAGGATCACGGACGGACTCGAACAGATCACGCCGAACTTCAGAGGACGCTTCGAAGCTGACGAGGACTATATCAACGGCCTCGACGATGTGAAGCTCAGAGAAGATATCAAGGCTATATTCGATCAGCTTTACGACGAGAAGGAAGCCGAGATCGGCAGCGAGCAGATGAGAGAAGTCGAGCGCATGATACTGCTGCGTGTGGTAGACAACCGCTGGATGGATCACATCGACGCGATGGATCAGCTCAAGGAGGGTATCGGACTCAGAGGTATCGGACAGCAGGATCCTGCGGTCGCGTACGCTCAGGAGGGCTTTGCGATGTTCGAGGAGATGATCGCCGACATCAGAGAGGAGACGGTCAAGTTCTGCTACAACGTGACGGTCACTACAAGGACCGAGAGAAGGAACGTCGTGACCGGCGCTACCAAGGCCGACAAAGAGGAGTACAGGGACGATACAGCGGAGTCTCAGAGACGCGGCGGAGCCATGCCGGCAGCCGCTCCTAAGGCAGACAAGACCGGTAAGCAGGAGACGATCAGGCGCGACATGCCTAAGGTAGGCAGGAACGACCCGTGTCCGTGCGGATCCGGCAAGAAGTACAAGAACTGCTGCGGACGCAACGCGTAACGTGGCATGTAAGGAGGTAATCTATGGTTGTGATAATTGTAATACTGATAGCGATAACGGCGTATGTTATCTTTGCCTACAATTCGCTGACCAGGGCTAAGAACCGCATCGAGCTTGCGGAAGTCGAGCTCAGAAAGTACGAGGAGGCAGGAGATCCTAAGGATATCGACAATGCCAAAAAGTACTACTCTGCTGTGCTCAGGGACTACAACAACATGGTCGAGAAGTTCCCGACCAGTCTCGTAGCCGAGCTCTTCAATTTCCCTAAGATGCATACAGACGGTTTTGACGAGGGGCTGTAGGAATCAGAATCTCCAGGAAGGAGTCAAAAATGCATATTAACAGACACAATCACGGACTGACTTCACGTATAGCAGCGATAATCGGCATCCTTGCAGTCGTGTTCTTCATGATGCCGTACGTTTCGACGCCGGCTGTTGCTGACGACAACACGATGTACACGCCGGTGTACAATGTCGACGTCGATGTCTCGGAGGATAACTCGTATGACTACCACGAGCACCTCGGAATGTATTACGTGACGCCTCACCACGGCATCTACAGATACATCCCTACCCAGGGGCAGAAGATCAGCGATATCAAGGTGCCGGACTATGAGTTCGACACATACAGGGATAACGGCTGCGAAGTCATCAAGATCGGAAGCGGCAGCTACACTCTCACCGGAGACAACGACTATGACATCTACTACAACATAGCGATGTACGAAGATGAGAACGAAGAGATGGACATGCTGCTCCTCAACCTCATCCCGACAGACTGGGAGACAGGCATAGGGGAGAGCACCTGCGTCATCACGCTTCCTAAGGAGGCCGATCTCAGCAAGGCGCAAGTCTACTCAGGCACCTACGGCACTGAGGAGAATGCGGACAACGCCGAGCTCGTAACCGGAGACGACGGTAAGACGATTACGATCAAGGCTGCTGATCTACCTGCTCACCACGGCATCACACTGATGCTGGAACTGCCTCAGGGCTACTGGCAGGGCGCACCTGAATTCGGTAAGCTCAGCATTTTCAACATGATGCTCTTCCTGCTCGGACCTTTGGGAGCGGCTCTGCTCTGGTATCTCTTCGGCAGGGACAAGCACATGGTCAAGACTCTCGAGTTCTATCCTCCGGACGACCTGACACCGGGCGAGATCGGATATCTCGTCGACGGTAAGGCCGACAAGCAGGATCTGATCTCGACTATCGTATATCTGGCCGACAAGGGCTATATAGAGATAGAGGAGGTGGACCGCAAGACCTTCAAATTCATCGCCATCGAGAACCCGGGCAACGAAGTGCCTCAGTACATACGCTCGATTTTCAAGGGCATCTTCCCTAACGAAAAGGCAGAGAGATACAGCGATGAGCTCGGTGTCAACTTCGGCAGGAAGTACCAGAGCGCCAAGGAGCAGCTCGAGAGGATGTACCAGGGCAAGAACGCCATCATAAGGCCTGACTCACAGATGGCCAGATGGGCATGCAGCATCGCATCCCTGATGCCTGCCCTGTCCTTCATCACATGGGCGAATATCAACGGACAGGATACCATAGGTCTTCTGTGGTGCTCGCTCCACATACTGGCGTCGGTGTGGCTGATGTGCTCGGTATATGACAATATGCGCGGCACTTCCAAGATAAAGACGGTGCTCAAGAGCCTCGCTGCGATATGGTTCTATACGATGGGTGTAGGCATACTCCCGCTCACAACGGATGCGCTCTCGACAATGTCGAGGCCTAAGGCCATCGCGCTCGTGATATATCTGCTCGCAGGAACGCTCATCTCAATGTTCTTTGCTGTCATTTCGATCGCGAAGACGGATAACTATACAGACCTGCTCGGCAGGATACTCGGATTCAGAGACTTCATCAAGACGGCTGAGCTCGACAAGCTCAATGAACTGGTGGAGGAGGATCCTGAGTACTTCTACCACATCATGCCGTACGCTTATGTGTTCGGTCTGAGCAATAAGTGGATCAAGAACTTTGAGGACATACCTATCGTCACTCCGAACTGGTATCGCGGCGTCAGGACAATGAACGGCTTCGACTACTACATGATGGGACGCATGATGGGTGACTGCAGTGCAAGCGTCAGCCACAACATCGTAATACCTGAAGCATCCGGCGGAGGCGGTGGATTCTCCGGTGGAGGCGGCGGCTGGAGCGGCGGAGGCGGCTTCAGCGGAGGCGGCTTCTCAGGCGGCGGTGCCGGCGGAGGTGGTGGCGGCGGCTGGTAGACCTCGCAGAATTCCCACGCTCGGGTACGGCTCTCGCCTCTTTCGGCTGATCCGCAGCGGTACTAAGCTCCAACTTCGCGGCAGCATTAATGAGGCCGCTCGTTGATCGCATCTATCGGAGGAGCTTGCCTCCGCAGATCAATGCTTTCATCATTACGGCAACGCCGTTATGATCATTGAAAGCATTTAGTACCGGCGGGCCTCTAGTGTAGCGTCTCAATGACATTTTAATTAATACTAAATATGCTAAATAATATTGACACTTGCCACTAAATATGCTAATATAGCATTGAAAAATTAGCATATTTAG
>JAZUNV010000125.1:0-4262 GCA_045604305.1 Anaerovoracaceae bacterium
GTGTCGCCGTCTTCAAGCGAATCAAGCGCGTATGCTCCTTCCACAAGGGTATCGAGGTCTCCCTTGTACCTTGCAAAGAGGACTGAAAATGATGTGAACGGGATGTCTGCAGGTGTCTCTTCAGCGACTCTCTTGAAGACCTGGCTGTCAGTTATGACAAGCGCCGGCTTTCGGTCAAGAGACTTAAAGACTTCTTTGAGACCGTTTTCCTTGACGACGACTGCTGCTGCATTCCCGTCCAGGATATCCCTGATCGTCTGCTGCTGCGGGAGTATGAGTCTCCCCTTAGGGGCAGCCTTATCGATCGGAACGACGAGCACCACAAGGTCATCCTCGGATATCAGGTCGCCAACGATCCTGTGATCCGGATCTTCCTTAGGAGCAAGCTGTGCTATCCTGTCCTTGAGCTCATTGATATTGGTCCTGTCTGCGGCACTTACCCACATGATACTGGAATCATCTACCGCGTAACTCTTATCACTGTCACTATCAAGGCTGCGCCTGAGCGCGTTTGTCACGGCTTCCCTTTCCTGTGCAATGTCACTCTTGTTGAGCAGTATCATGTAAGGGATCTTCTTATCGATTATGCGCCTTAAGATCCTGAGATCCTCTTCGGTAAAACCGGTGCATCCATCGACAACCAGAAGCGCTATATCACTCTTGTTAAGCATCTGATATGCTTTCCTGATCCTCAGAGCTCCGAGTTCGCCTTCATCATCAAGTCCTGGTGTATCTATCATGACGACCGGTCCGAGCGGCAGAAGTTCCATTGCTTTCTGCACCGGGTCCGTTGTCGTTCCCAGAACATCGGATACGATCGCCAGATCCTGCCCTATAAGCGCGTTGATCACGCTGGATTTGCCGGCATTTCGCCTTCCGAATATCCCTATATGTACTCTCTCGCCTGACGGCGTGTTATTCATGCTCATCTCTTATCCTCCGGATATTATGAAAAGGTCCGACCCGTTATATCAAGTGTCCGATCGTATGCGGCTGTCACACTGATTGTTTGCGATTATTATAGCATGACTTGACGAGATACCCTCAGAAATATATGATGAATTGAAATCAGACTGAACTTCAGAAAGATGTAAAGGAGCCCCCTATGATGACCAAAGCAGACAGATATCTTGTTGATGATATCTACAACATACTCGACAATGGATATAAGGATGTCAATCCTCGCCCGCATTATGAGGACGGTACTCCTGCATATACGATAAGCGTGAATCACGTAATCCGTAAGTATGATCTGTCCAGAGGAGAATTCCCTATATGCACACTCCGTCCGCAGGCCTGGAAGACAGGTGTACGTGAGATCTTCACGATATACCAGAAGCCGACCAATGTCCTGTCTGAAATGAAAGAAATGGGAGTTACCTGGTGGGATCCATGGGACATAGGAGACGGGACCATCGGCCAGAGATACGGCGCAACGGTAAAGCGATATGATCTTATAAACAATCTGATCGCTGACATAATCAAGGATCCTTATGGCCGCCGCAAAGTCGTGTCGCTGTGGCAGGAAGCGGATCTTCGCGAAACACCGGGCCTTCCTCCATGCGCATTCCTGACGATCTGGAACGTCCGCGGTGATTTCCTTGACATGGTACTCGTTCAGAGAAGCGGCGACATGCTGACAGCTTCCGGAGCAGGCGGTATCAATGAGATACAATATGCCGCTCTGCTTCTGATGATCGCCAAAGTAACAGGCAAGGAGCCTGGCGTATTCACTCACTTTGTTGCCAATGAGCAGATATATGACCGTCATATAGATAATGCTCACGAAATGCTTAGAAGAGCAGCCGAGAAGGCGGAAGAGGCAGGACCTGAGGATGCTCCTGCGCCGGCACTTGTTCTGAACAAGGAGTCAGGCTGTGAGTTTACGGATATCACTCTTGCTGATTTTGAAATGGTCGGCTACTCACCGGTCAAGCCTCAGCTCAAATTCGAGCTCGGTATATAACAGAACAACAAAAGGGCTGTCACCAAAATGACAGCCCTTTATTTTTTGAAAAATCGTTATCTATGTATAGGCTTCTGTGCTACACCGATCGCGTTTGCAGAGCATACGAGTCTGCAGAGATGGCAGCCGACACATTTCGTGCCTATGAGGATCGGTCTTCTTGTGGCCTCATCAAATAATATGGCCTGATGTCCTCCATCCATGCAGGATATATAGCAACGTCCGCAGCCGTTGCATTTATCATGGTCGAACACCGGGAACAGGACTATATCACGTTCAATGCTCTGGTGATCCACGACAGATGCCTTCGCACCGCCCACAAGCCTGTCGATGGAAGGGACGCATTTCCTCTTCATGTATTCCGAAAGCCCTTCAATAAGGTCATCAATTATCCTGTAGCCATATTGCATGACAGCTGTAGTTACCTGAAGGCTTCCTGCTCCGAGGAGAATGAACTCCAGTGCATCAGACCAGGTCTCGATCCCTCCCATGCCGCTTATATGAAGGCCCTCAAGTTCCGGACTTCCAGCAAGATCAGAAATGAACCTGAGTGCGATAGGCTTTACTGCTGATCCTGAATAGCCACCGATTATGGATTTGCCTTGTACTGCAGGCTCAGCAACAAGTGTATCTATATTGACTCCGGTGATCGAGTTGATCGTGTTGATAGCTGCAATACCATTTGCGCCGCCCCGCTTGGCAGCGATCGCCATCGGGACCATATCGGTTATGTTCGGCGTGAGCTTTGCAAGAATAGGAAGGCTGGTGCCTCTCCTGGTCGCGCGTGTAAATCTTTCGATCAGCTCTTCCGACTGGCCTATTGTGATTCCCAGATCATCCGATTCCATGTTAGGGCATGAGAAGTTGCATTCGATGATCGAAGCACCGGCTTTCTCACTCTTCTCGGCCAGCTCCGCCCATTCATCTTCGTTCTGTCCCATTATCGAGGCGATGATGACTTTGGTAGGGAACTCCTCTCTCAGGCGTTTGAATATCTCCATGTTCTCTTCAACGCTGTGATCGGAGAGCTGTTCAATGTTCTTGAAACCGCAGAAAGCGTGTGCATGATTTCTGATCGCCGAAAATCTCGGTGATGCCTCGTGCTGCGGGAAACTGCAGATAGTCTTGAATGAAGCTCCTGCCCAGCCTGCCTGAAAAGCACGTCTGCACATATTATAGGTGCTGGCTACTACGGATGAAGAGAGCAGAAAGGGATTCTCGAGTCTGACACCGCATATATCAGTTGAGATGTCTACGTCTTCTGTCTTAAGTGGCGGAAGGCTGCTTGCGTCTCTCCTGATCGCCATCATTATCTCCTGTATCTCTACTGGTATCTTGGTACCGGACAACACGCAATTCTTCTCGCACGGTGCATTGCAATAGGTACAGTCTGCATTTCCGGACAGCCTTACTGCACCGAAATAATTCTCAAAATAAAGAGCTTTCAGTATCTCCCCGCATGGCGCGTGCTGAGGGCACGCCTTCGAACATAAGGGCTCGTGACACAGGAGGCACTTGCTGACCTCCGATTCATCATACGAAAGTGAGTAAGTCTTCTGAGAGTCCATGATCTCGTCTCCTTTTTATGCTGCACTTAAACTGATCTGTGTTAGCTTTGCCTTATACGATTGTCTGTTATTTTGAATACAGGTTGTTATTTGAAAATTCAGGGTTTGAAGTAATATCGATACCAAGAGACTTGACCGCCTGCTCATCCTTTTCGGAGAGGATCGCTGTGCAGTGAGCGATGCAGCCGTTGAGATTCGGTATCTCTCTGAGCGCAAGCTCGGCAAACGGATTAGTTATCTTGGTAAGGGTCAGCGCCATTATGACTTCCTCAAGATTGAGACTCGACTTGTCATGGAAGACCTTGACCTTGGTATTGGCCATGCTTTCGAAGATCGTCGGCGAAATGATCAGCATGTCATCCTGTATTCCGGCGAGTTTCTTGAGAGCATTGAGCACCATTGCAGCCGTCGCGACCATTCTTCTCGAAGATCTTCCTGTCACTATACATCCTGTCGGAAGCTGGATCGCGCTTACTACAACATTCTCGTATCTGTCAGCGTCCTGCTCCTTCTTGACGTCTACATATTCCTCTGCTGCTCTGACAACAGGTCTGTCATATCTGGTAGCTCCGACTTCTTCCATGAGGAGCTTGCAGCGTTCAAGCGTCGAAGCATCTATGTTGCCCTTTCTGTATGAACACTCCGCGATCAGATATCTTCTGACGATCTCCTGCTTTGCTGCCTCTCTGCATGCATCGTCATCGATGATGGCAAAACCGCATCTGTTG
>JAZUNV010000126.1:0-4337 GCA_045604305.1 Anaerovoracaceae bacterium
TGAAGACTTTGTCACGCATGCCTTCAAAAGCGATCCCCAGCTTTGTCTCGCTGTCCGAATAGGCTCTGGCTGTATCGAAATAGCGCATCCCTCCATCATATGCCCTGCGGAGCAGGGATACTGCATCATCCGTAGTCCTCCTCTGGATCGGAAGAGCTCCGAACCCGGTCTGGGGAACCGTGATGCCTGTACGTCCAAGCGTTAGATCTCTCATGATTCTTTTCCTTTCAAATCCTGATGCATTATCTGATATTAATGATATAATAAATGCAATTGTAACGAAAGGTGAGGAGACAAAAAATGAGATACAGAAAAGACAGATACGGAAACGAGCTGTCTCAGCTCGGCTTCGGATGTATGAGGTTCACCAGGAAGGGGACCCGTATAGACTATGAGGAGACTGAGCGTGAGATAATGCATGCGATCGAGATGGGTGTGAACTACTTTGACACCGCATACGCCTATCCCGGGAGCGAGGAATGTCTCGGCAGGATACTCGATGAGAACAAATGCAGGGACAAGGTCAATATAGCGACCAAGCTGCCGCAGTATCTGACGAGGTCTATCAAGGCTGTAGACAAGACCTTCAATGAGGAGCTGACGCGCCTCAGGACGGATCATATCGACTACTACCTGATGCACATGTTCACCGACTTCTCCGAGTGGGAGAAGCTGAGATCGCTCGGAATAGAGGAGTGGATCGCTGAGCGCAAGGCTGAGGGCAGCATACGTCAGATAGGCTTCTCGTATCACGGCGATACGGAGATGTTCCTCAGGATACTGAATGCCTACGACTGGGATTTCTGCCAGATACAGTACAATTACCTGGATGAAACCAGCCAGGCAGGCAGGCGCGGACTTGAGGCGGCTGAGGAGAAGGGCATTCCTGTGATCATCATGGAGCCTCTGCGCGGAGGCAAGCTTGTCAATCTCCCGGTGGACGCTCAGAGGGCTCTGAGAGAGAGCGGCAAGGGCTATACTCCTGCCGAGCTCGGACTCAGATGGCTGTGGAACCAGAGCGGCGTTTCGGTCGTGCTGTCAGGCATGAATTCGATGGAGATGCTGGATGAGAACATCAGGATCGCTTCCGACGCTGAGGTCGGGGCATTCGATGATACCGATCTCGGGCTGATCGAAAAAGTAAAGGTCATCATCAAGGAAAAGGAAAGAGTGGGCTGCACAGGCTGCAGATACTGCATGCCTTGTCCTCGTGGCGTGGATATACCGGGCAACTTCCACTACTGGAACCTCATGTATATCGAGGGTAAGAAGAGGCCTGTGAGATTCGAGTTCGCGAGGAACGTCGGCCTTCAGGGCAAGCCGGGCTTCGCGTCGCAGTGCATAGGCTGCGGCAAATGCGAGCAGCACTGCCCTCAACACATACAGATCAGGGAGATGCTGAAGAAAGCGGATAAGGAACTCCGGCCGCTTCCGTACAAAGCAGGCATAGCCATAGCAAGGAAGCTGATGGCGAGATAGCGAAAGTATAAAGTATATGGAAGAGCGAAAGGGTGCGAGATTAGGGGCGGAGCTGCTCATTGTGCTGCAGTCTGTGATATACGGATTCGGGGATCCCATATCAAAGATCGCATTTGAGATAGTTCCGGTATATACGATGATGTCGGTCAGATACATGATCGCATTCCTGTTTTGCTTTGTGTTGTTCAGGAAACGGATAACGGATACGATAAAAAACGTCCCGGCGAGAGCGTGGCTCGTGCCGGGACTTTGTATTGGGATGAGTTATGTGCTAAACAACGTGGCGCTGGCGCTGACAGATGCCACTTCAGTGGCCTTCCTGAGGTCGCTTTCTATAGTGATAACTCCGGCGCTCGCCTTCACACTGTACCGGACACATTACAGCAGGCTCCAGATCTTCGTACAGATAATGGTCCTGCCGGGGATGTATCTGCTCTGCGTGAGGGGAGGGCTGTCGGGCTTCGGAGCCGGTGAAGTGGTGGCTCTGATGGCTGCGCTGCTAGCGGCGGGTGCTCTGGTCTTCAGCAAGAAGAACCTCGAGGTCGTGGATCCGCTGTCCATGACGGCGCTTCAGGGCGGCTGCTCGGCGCTGCTCGCCATAGGCGGAGCCTTCATCTTCGAAGGAGGGGTCCATGCCCATATAACGTCCGTAAAGGCCTGGCTCATCATCCTTTACCTCGCCATACTCTGCACCTTCCTCGGTTATCTCCTCCAGAACCTCGCCCTGACAAAGATCTCCGACAGGGCGGTGGCTCTTCTCCAGAGCCTGTGTCCTGTGATGACGGCGGTGTTCGCGTTCTTCCTGCTCGGTGAGAAGCTCTCAGCTGCGGGACTGGCCGGAGCTGCCATCATAATCGCCTGCGTCATAATATCTTCTCTGCTGAAACAGGAATGATCTATTTCACCAGATAGTCAACGAGAAATGTCTGATGACCTGTCTGATCAGTGAAGTAGCTTTCGACCTGCTCACATTCCTCAACAGCATAGCATGCATATCCGAACATGCTCACTCCCAGCACCATCATCACAGTAAGAACTATTGTGATAACTCTTCTCATCGTGTTGTTCATCGTCATTTTCATAATTCTGCCTCCATAAATCCGTCCGCTTCTGCTACAATAAAGTGCGTAACGTGTCTGTATTTGATGTCTGAAGGATAACCCTTTTGGGACTGCGGTAAAATGGGCACAGAGGACATTTCGTCCGGTTTTCAGACAAAGCGGCGCGTTTGCCCAAAACAGGTCGTTTCAGGAGAGAATAAATGTCAAAAGCGGAGATCACAGAGAGGGCCATAAAGGAAGCATTTGTTGAAGTGCTCAACGAGAAGGCGCTGTCAAAAATCACGGTAAAGGACATCGCGGACAGATGCGGTGTCAACAGGAATACATTCTACTATCACTATCAGGATGTGCTGGAACTCGTCGAGAGGCTGTGCGAGGACGAGTGCGAGAGGGTGATCAGCCAGTACCCCGAGATCAACAGCATAGAGGAGTGTCTCGAGGCTCTGACGCAGTTCGCCCGTGCCAACAAGCGCGCGATCATGCACATTTACCAGTCCGGGAACCGGGCGACCTACGAGGCTTCGCTGTGGCGGATGTGCGAGTATGTCGTATCGACGTACGCGGACACGGCTTTCGCCAACGCTCCCGTATCAGATGAGGACAAGGCGCTCTTCGTCAGGTTCTATAAGTGCGCGTGCTACGGCATGGTGATAGACTGGATCAGCCACGATATGAAGGAAGAATACGCGCAGGGCCTGCTGAGGTTATGCGAACTCAAGAAGGGCACTGCCGATCTTATAATAGAAAACTGCAGTAAAAACAGAAAGGGTAAGGGATAAGCTCGTGACAAGCAAGAAACTCAACGCAGTATGCACGTGGATACTAATGCCGGCGCTGCTGGTACACATAGTCACCACACTGGCATTCCTGCTGACGGGATGGTTCGACTTGAAACTCTTCATGACGGTACCGAGGATAGTCGCCGTAGTCTGCGTGATACACGTATGCATCAGCCTGTACATTGTCTTCTTCAAGCATGACGGCACGAATATAGGCGGATACGGCAAGCTGAACCAGAGGACGATAGTGCAGAGGGCATCGGGGATACTGATACTCCTCCTGGTGCATCCTCATGTGCAGCTCTTCTCGTCGTTTATCTATGAAGGCCTTCCTATTTCGGTGCCCCGCAAGATCCTGGTATTCGTCGTCGAGATGCTCTTCTTCGGAGCGATTTACACTCATATAGAGTGTTCTTTTTCGAGATCGTTCATCTCGCTGGGCCTGATCAGATCGGAAAAGACCGAGCACAGGATAGACATATGCGCGAGGACGTTCGCAGCAGTCGGATTCGCCGTCACATTCTTCGCTCTGGCGAGATTCCTTATCGGCTGGCCGACAGCTTAGCGGAGGTGGACTGATGGATATACTGATCACGGGAAGCGGCATAGCCGGCCTCAGCGCGGCGATCAGATCTGCTGAACTGGGCGATCATGTGACGCTGGTCTCACCCTTCATCTCGGAGAGGGCCCAGTCCGTCATGGCTGCGGGCGGCATCAATGCGGCGCTCGACACTTCGGGTGAGGGAGACAGCACTGAACTCCACATAGAGGAGACCCTGAAGGGCGGCTGCTTCATCGAGAACGAAGATGCCGTAAGAGGCCTGTGCGAGGCTGCACCGGAGATAGTCAGGTGGCTCGACAGCATAGGAGTCATGTTCAGCCGAAACGCATCGGGAAACATAGCTCAGAGGCCGTTCGGGGGGCAGAGCCGAAGCCGCACCGCCTACGCGGGCGCATCAACGGGAAAGCAAATAGTGACGGCGCTCGTACAGAAGTGCCGCGAATACGAGATAAAGGG
>JAZUNV010000127.1:0-6158 GCA_045604305.1 Anaerovoracaceae bacterium
CGAATATCATGGTCTCGACGCTGTCGCTCTCACCGATGATATGCTTGAATGCCAGCATTATCCTTGAGATCTCACCTCCGGATGCGATCCTGGTAAGAGGCATGAGGGGTTCGCCCGGATTGGTCGATATCATGAACTCCAGACGGTCAAAGCCGTAAGGCCCGATCTCATCCAGCTTCTGTATATCTATCCTGAATTCGGAATTCGCAAATTCCAGATCTCCGAGCTCCTTGACCATCGCGGATTCCAGCCTCGCGGCAATTATATGCCTCAGCTCACTCACATGCGATGCCTGATCCTCAAGCTCCGTACGCTTGCGGTGGGCTATGTCTGCAAGACGTAACTTCTCACTGCCGAAGTTCTGTATCATGTCCAGTCTGGAAGCAAGCTCGTTTCCGTACCCGATGATCTCATCAACGCTTTTGCCGTATTTGCGCTTCGCGTCCTCGATCGCTGCAAGCCTCCCGGATACTTCATCCATGTCGGCCTCCGAGAATTCCAGTGAGGAGGAGAGGTCCCTGAGACGGGATGCTATGTCCTCAAGCGCATAGTACGCATCGTTCGCACGCTCTGACAGGTCGGCGATCTGATCGCTGAATTCGCTGATGTCAGACAGATCAGAGCTTACTGTATTGAGCATGCCGAGGACGGAGCCTACAGGATCAGTATCCGATCCGTAGAGGGCCTCGTAGGAAGAATTGACGGCCTGATATATCCTGGCGCTGTTCTTCATCATGTTGAGGCGTTCCTTCAGCTCCTCGTCCTCTCCCGGGTGAAGCCCGAGACCTTCGATATAACTGTATTCAAAGCGATAGTAATCCTGCTGCTGAGCTGCGTTAGCCTCAGCCCTGAGCAGGTCGTCGTATTCCTTCTGAGCCGCCTTGTATTCGCTGTACAAAACCTGCAGCTTTTCCAGTTCCGGAGCTATGGCTTCGGAGTGGAAGCGGTCTGTTATGTGTATGTGATTCTCCTGATCGAGTATCTGCTGATTGTCGTACTGGCCGTGTATATCGACCCAGTCGCTGCAGAACTCCCTGATCTGCCCGAGAGTCACCATCTCTCCGTTGAGCTTGGATACGGATTTGCCGCTCCTGAGTATCTCGCGGGACACTATGACATCCTCGCCGTTCCTGGTGCCGGCTATCTGTATCAATGCTCTGTCGGCTCCCGTGCGCACCATGGAAGTATCGGCTCTGTCACCGAGGACGGTGCTGATAGCGGTCACGAGCACGGATTTGCCCGCGCCGGTCTCGCCGGTTATCACATTAAAAGCACTGCCGGGATCAAACGACAGGTGCTCTATGGTTGCGAAATTATCTATTACAATACGGTCTATCATATCTCAGTATCAGTCGTTGGAATTCAGTATCCTGTCAAATTCAGCTGTGATATACGGTACGTTTTCCTCATGATCGATTATCACGAGAAGGTTGTTGTCTCCGGATATAGTGCCCACTATATGTTCAAGGCTAAGACAGTCTATGGCTTCGCCCGCAGCGCCGGAGCATCCGGCCAGAGTCTTGACTACTATAAGATTCTGAGCGACTGCATATGAAAGGGTGGTCTCTCTGAATATCTTGACGAAGCGCTCTGAGATAGGGCGGTTATCGTAGTTGCTGCTGATGTATTTGTACTTGCCGTCCCTGGCCTGGCCCTTTATCAGCTGGAGCTCACGTATATCCCTGGATACTGTAGCCTGAGTCACTGTATATCCGGCGTCTCTGAGAAGCGCCAGCAGCTGGTCCTGGGTCTCGACCTCGTTGGTCTTTATTATTTCCAATATCTTATTCTGTCTGGATAGCCTCATAATATCCTCCGTAAAACAAATCATTTGTATATATTGTAGCATAAAAATACGAAATTATGGATAAAAATTTAAAAGAGGGAATAAATTGCAGGATAAAGGTCATTTAATGCAGGATTTCGGGGATTTTCTGTTTGACACAAAAAAGAACAAAAAACGAACATAGACATATGAGTCTATAAATGTTAGAATCTGTGGGAATGAAAGGCAGGTCAGATGAGAATAATCGGGATCGATCCGGGCTATGCGATCATGGGCTACGGGATCGTAGATTACAAAGGAAGCAGGTTCACGCCTGTAGAATACGGCTCCATCACAACGGATGCCCATACACCTAACGAGGAGAGGCTCATGATACTTTACGATGAGCTCTTACGCATAATCGATGAATACAGGCCGGAAGAAGCTTCGATAGAGGAGCTCTTCTATAATACGAACGCTACTACTGCCATCATGGTCGGCGAAGCCAGAGGAATGGCTCTGCTCGCCTGCGCCAAATCGGGGATAAGGATATCAGAATACACGCCTCTTCAGATCAAGTCTTCACTGACCGGATATGGAAGAGCCGACAAGAAGCAGGTCCAGACCATGGTAAAGATGATACTCAATCTGAAGGAAGTGCCGAAGCCTGACGATACGGCCGATGCACTGGCAGCGGCCATATGCCACGCTCATCACGCCGGTGGCCGCATGCCGCGGTAAGATGTCATCCTGAGCGGAGCGAGTGATATCACGCGGAAATGTCATCCTGAGCGAGGCCGTAAGGCCGAGTCGAAGGATCTCACCGGGATTCTTCGTCTCTGCGTTCCTCAGAATGACATCGGAATGTCATCCTGAGCGAAGCGAAGGATCTCATAGAGGAGAATCAAATGATCAGATACCTAAAAGGTGAATACCTATACTACGAATCAGGAGCCATAGTACTGCTGACCGACGGAGGCATAGGCTTCCGCGTCAACGTATCAGATACGAGCAGCCTGCTGACAGCGCGCGAGGGAGACATCCTGAACTTATACACATACATGCAGGTAAAGGAAGACGGCATGGCTCTTTACGGCTTTGCAGATACCGAATCTCTGGCTCTGTTCGAGCAGCTGATAACAGTCAAGGGCGTCGGCCCTAAGGCAGGCCTGGCCATAATGAGCCTTGGAAGCCCGAACCAGATA
The DNA here is from genome assembly GCA_045604305.1 of Anaerovoracaceae bacterium. GTDB lineage: Bacteria > Bacillota > Clostridia > Peptostreptococcales > Anaerovoracaceae > Crickella. Next base: position 2,971 of record JAZUNV010000127.1, read on the forward strand.
AAGGGCATCATAGCGGGCGGAGATGCATCGTCCATAGCCATGGCTCCGGGCATAGGCAAGAAGACTGCCGAGAGAGTGATACTCGAGCTCAAGGACAAGGTCTCCGCGCTTCCGTTCGAGGGAGAAGACATATCGGGCGGCGTCGCTCCGCCGGCTGTCCCGGGATCGGGCGAGCGAGGCGAGGCTGTGGTAGCGCTTACCACGCTCGGATACAGCAGGAAGGAAGCCGAGAGCGCAGTCTCTGCTGTCACTGAGGAAGGCCTGAGCGCCGAGGAATACGTAAAGAAATCACTGAAATATCTGCTATAATCACAGGACATGGAAAAGATCACACAGACAAAAGCAACACCGGGAGAGCTTGCCGGCGAGATGACTCTGAGACCTCAGTACCTGAGCGAGTACTGCGGACAGACAGCCGCAAAGGACAATCTCTCAATTTACATAGAAGCAGCCAAGATGAGGGGCGAGCCTCTCGATCACGTGCTCTTTTACGGTCCTCCTGGACTTGGAAAGACCACGCTGGCCGGCATCATAGCAAATGAGCTCGGAGTGGATATCAAGATCACTTCAGGACCTGCTATCGGCAGGGCCGGAGATCTTGCGGCGATACTGACAAATCTCAACGACAACGACGTGCTCTTCATAGACGAGATACACAGGCTCAACCGCTCGGTCGAAGAGGTGCTTTACTCTGCGATGGAGGACTATGCACTCGATATCATAATAGGCAAGGGCCCTGCGGCCAGGTCTCTCAGGATAGACATCGCAAAGTTTACTCTTATCGGAGCCACCACCCGCGCAGGCAGCCTTTCAGGTCCGCTTCGCGACAGGTTCGGCATAGTGGAGAAATTCGAGTTCTATACTCCTGACGAGATCAAGGAGATACTCAGAAGGACGGCAAACGTACTGGGCACGCCTGTCGACGAGACCTCGCTCGATGAGATAGCCAGACGCTCGAGAGGCACTCCGCGTATAGGAAACCGCCTTATCAAACGCGTCAGGGACTTCTCATCTGTCATTGCAGGGGGAGACATCAACATCGACATCACCATGAAGGCGCTCGACGCGCTTGGTGTGGACGATCTCGGGCTTGAGAAGCTTGACCGCGATATACTCAGCACCATCATCAAGGGCTTCAACGGCGGACCTGTGGGAATAGAGACCATCGCTTCGGCCATAGGTGAGGAGAGAATCACCATAGAGGATGCCAATGAACCTTACCTGATTCAGGCTGGCCTGCTGTACAGGACGCAAAAGGGCAGAGTCGCATCGAAGGCTGCCTATGAGCATATGGGCATGATGGGATATTACACTGAGCCTGAGACCGAACAGCTCAGGATAGAAATGGATTAAGAGAGAATGCGAATAGAAGATTTTGATTATGAACTTCCGGAGGAGCTTATAGCACAGACTCCTTTGGAGCAGAGAGATGCATGCAGACTGATGGTGCTCGACAGAGAGTCAAAGACGATAGAGCACCGTCATTTTTACGATATACTCGAATACCTTAATGAGGGCGACTGCCTGGTGCTCAACGACTCGCGCGTCATACCGGCAAGGATATACGGCATCAAGGAAGGCACGGGCGCTCACATCGAGCTTCTTCTGATCAAGCGCATCGAAGGAGATAAGTGGGAGTGCATGGTAAGACCGGGGAAGCGACTCCATGAGGGCGATACCGTGATCCTGGCCGGCAGGACGACGACCGTACCTGCGGGAGCGGAAGAGCCGGAGTGCGGCTACACACTTGTGAATGGTATCGAAAACAGCTTCAAGGCCCATATCCGCGGTATACATGATGCCGACAACGGTACGAGACTCGTCGAATTCGAGTACGACGGTATATTCATGGAGCGCCTCGAGGAGATAGGATCCATGCCTCTGCCGCCGTATATCACAAGAGCCGCGGAGGATTCGGACAGGGAGATGTATCAGACGGTCTACAGCCGCATCGACGGATCCGTGGCTGCACCGACGGCCGGACTTCACTTCACAAAGGAGCTTCTGCAGAAAGCCCGGGACAAAGGAGTAAAGATCGCCTATGTCACACTACATGTCGGCATAGGGACCTTCAGACCTGTCAAGGTAGATGTCATCGAGGAGCATAAGATGCATTTTGAGGAGTGCTCTATAGATGAAGAGAACGCCGGTATCATTAATGAGACCATAGAGCAGGGCAGACGGATCATTTCAGTCGGTACTACATCAACGAGGACGCTTGAGAGCATGGCGGAGGACGGCAGAGTAAAAGCTGGAGAGACTTCGACAGGCATATTCATCTATCCCGGATACGAGTTCAAGATAGTGGACGCACTCATCACCAACTTCCACCTGCCGAAGTCCACACTCATAATGCTGGTATCGGCATTGTATGACAGGGAAGAGATACTTAAGGCATATAAGACCGCCGTTGAGGAGCGCTACAGGTTCTTCAGCTACGGCGATGCCATGCTGATAAAATAGACGAGGGGGATCACTTTGGGTAAAGCACTTACATTTGAAGTACTGCATAAAGAAGCGCATACGAAGGCAAGACGCGGACGCATGACCACTCCGCATGGCGTTATTGAGACGCCTGTATTTATGCCTGTCGGCACTCAGGCCACGGTCAAGGCCATGAAGCCTGAGGATGTTGAAAAGACGGGGGCCCAGATAATCCTCGGGAACACCTACCATCTCATGCTGAGACCGGGAAGCGATATCGTCAGAGAGGCAGGCGGACTGCACCGCTTCATGAACTGGGATAAGCCTATACTGACCGACAGCGGCGGATACCAGGTGTTCAGCCTCGGAGCCATGAACAAGATAAGCGAGGAGGGCGTGAAGTTCCAGTCCTATATCGACGGCAGCAGGCATATGCTGTCACCTGAGAAGTCGATGGAAGTCCAGAACGACCTGGGCTCGGACATCATGATGGCATTCGACGAATGCGCTCCTGCCGATTCAGACAGAAGGTATATAGAGAAGTCACAGGCCATGACTACCAGGTGGCTCGAGCGCTGCATCAAGGCGCATAAGAATCCTGACAGGCAGGCTCTCTTCGGCATACAGCAGGGTGGCTTCTTTAAGGATCTCAGGGAGAAGAGCGCGAACGAGATCACGGCATTTGTCCTGCCGGGATATGCTATAGGAGGCATCTCAGTAGGTGAGACCAAGGGGGAGTATATAGGTGTGCTTGATTACGTTCC
>JAZUNV010000128.1:0-3537 GCA_045604305.1 Anaerovoracaceae bacterium
CTCCTGCTTCACGAGGAGACAGAGAACCGTCCCCTGTCTCCTCCGCTTCATCCATGATCGCAAGGAGCGCGTCCATGTCAATGTGCTTTGACAGCAGTTCCGCTGCCGAATGCACCTGATCCCTGAGGTCGTCTATCTCACCCGGCATCATAAGTCCCAGATGCCTGCTTTCGAGCTTTATACCTTTTACATCCGGTATGCCGCCGAGCAGCTTTACCGCTGAGTCTCTTTCATCTGACAGCTTTGAGAGCGCATCAGTGATCAGCGGCGATATCTCACTATAGTAATGAGCACTTATCCGGTTCAGGATGATTCCCTTTATGAGCCCGCGGCTGTCCTCGGCAAGTATGCCTTTTATCACCGGGATCATGGTCAGGCCCATCCCCTTTACGTCGACAAGCAGTATAACAGGAGTGTCTGTCGCTGCGGCGATGTCATAGCATGATCCCCGGCTTTCTCCCGTGATGCCGTCATATATGCCCATCACGCCTTCCATGACCGCTGCTTGACAGCCGTCCGAGGCGACTATTCTCCGTATCTCCTCATCCGACGAGAAGAAAGCGTCCAGATTGCCGCCGGGCACGCCGATCACGCTCCTGTGGAACATCGGATCGATGTAATCCGGACCGCTCTTGTAAGCTTTTACATCTGCGCCCCTGTCTTTCAGGAGCTTGAGAAGACCGCATGTTATTATCGTTTTGCCGCTGCCGCTTTTGGGAGCGCTGATCATAATACGGGACTTTTTCAATCTTTACCTCCGAGTGTGAAAGCTGCGATCATCACGGGATTCTCGGCTGTCATCATGTGATAGCTGCCGAGCTCTCTCGATCTGCTGACGGATATCTGCTCTATCGAAAGATCCCTTATGTCAAAGCTGCCGAGTACGGTATGGATCTCAGATATCGTCTCAAGGCTCACCGCGTTAATGACGACTCTGATCCCGGAAGGAAGACCCTCACACTTTTGCTCAAGCGCTTCGAGTATCTCTAATAGATTCCCTGAGCTCCCTCCTATGAACACATGTGTCGGCATCTCGAGTCCCTCAAGAGCTGCCGGAGCCATCCCTTCGATCACTTTGATATTGCTAAATCCGAACTTCTCGGCATTCTCTCTTATCAGGGCGCAGGCTTCAGGTTTCATCTCCACCGCATATACCCTGACGGTATCGCTTAATCCCGCGGCCTCGCAGGCGATCGAGCCTGTCCCGCTTCCTATATCGTAGAGGACAGCTCCCTCTGTAAGAGCGAGCTTCATGATGCTCAGATGCCTTATGTTGGCCTTGGTCATCGGGACCTTGCCCCGCGCGAAGGCATCATCGTCAAAGACAGGCATGAGAGCTCTTCCGGATCCGCCGGCCCTCTCAGAACTTCCCTTCGCTGCGTTTTCGTTCAGTATGAGAGCTGTGTAGAGGCCCTTGTCCGTAACAAATGCACATTCCTCTGTTGTCAGCAGTTCTATCTTCTCTTCCGGATATGAGAGCTGGTATCCGATCACTATGCTGAGGCCCTTGATCCCGCTTCCTTTGAGCATGCTGCCGAGACGTCTTATATCCTCAGCACCCGAAAGCAGGAGGAAGGTCCTGTCGTGGGTCCTGACCGTATCGATTATCTCTCTGTTGTTATTATTGTCATCCGCCTTGCCGTGCATGCTGCAAAGCCCGGCACCCGTATACGGCACGCCCGTCCTTGCGGCAAAGTACGCAAACGAGGATATCCCCGGGTGTAGATATATCTCATGCTCATATCCGTTTCGAGACAGATACTCCCTCAGCTCCGGCTCCATCCCTGCAGCACCGCTGCAGTACCCTGTATCTCCCGAGAAGAGCACCGCCGCCCTCCCGGGTCTTAGCTCCTCAAGTACAGGGATGATGTCCTGTGCGAGGTAATACGGGTATGTCTCCCTGCCCTCGTAAGGAGCGATCATCCTCGGAGCTCCGAATATGATATCCGCCTTTGCGAGAGCCTCCTTTGCCTCTCCGGTCATGAGTCCCTGCCTGCCTGGGCCCGTTCCTATCAGGTCTATCCTCATCACGGGTTTTATCTCAAAGAAGATCTCAAGAGCCTCGTTTACGCTCACTCCGTGTTCCGGCGCAGGTCTGCCTATGACAAAAGTCTCTGCTCCGCATTCATGAGCGGCTCTTAGCTTCTCAGGGTATCCGCCTGCAGCTCCGCTTGCCTTGGTCACAAGCACGCTGATGCCGTACTGCCTGATCACAGCACTGTTCATCTCGCAGCTGAAAGGTCCCTGCATCGCTATTATCTGCCTTCCGCTTATGCCTGCCTCGTCGCAAAGTTTTATACTCTCCACAGACGGCAGCACTCTGGCAAAGAGCCTTTCCCTTACCTCAGGCTCCTCCGCATATACAGCCAGATCCTTGCTGCCGGTAGTAAGCAGAATATTGCCCTCCGTCGACTTAAGAGTCTCTGCGCATGAAGCTGCATCGTCAAAGATTCTTACCCCGTATGCAGCATCTGCGCTCTGCTCATCTCTGAGTATCCTGACATATCCCGTCTCCAGTGCTTCACAGGCCGCCCTGATGTTTTCGGATACGGCTGTTGCATACGGATGCGTCGCATCAAAAACAGCAGAAGCCTCCTCGAAGATAAGCTTCTCCATCTCCCCTTCATCAAGCCGTCCCCGCCTGATGTCGGCATGCTCATCCGGCTGCATCACAAGCTCTCCGTACTCAGTCGCGACGCATACTATGTGGTCTTTGCCGGCTGCAGACAGCCTCTCGGACATCTGCCTGCCCTCGGTAGTACCGGAAAAAATAAGTGGTTTTTTCTTCATCTCTACAGTTTGTACCCTCTCGGCGTGATCAGCCTGCCATCAATGATGCGGCTCTTCGAATTGCCTACGAACACCGTGGTGAACATGTCCACCTCTTCATCTCTCAGTTCCCTCAGCGTGCAGGTGCGGAACTCCTCGCCGTCCCTGCCTATGCTCCTGACGTATCCGCAGGCTCTTCCCTCCTCTATCGTTTCAAGAAGTATATCACATGCCTTCTGCAGATAGTCGTGACGCTTCCTGCTCGAAGGGTTGTATATCGCTATCGCGAAGTCTCCCTCTGCAGCTGCCCGGAGCCTCTTTTCTATCAGCTCCCACGGTGTCAGGAGATCCGACAGACTTATGACGCAGAAGTCGTGGTTCAGAGGCGCGCCTAGGACCGCAGCCCCGCTCGAGGCTGCCGTGATGCCCGGGATCACTTCAATATCGATGTCAGAAGCATCGTTCCCGAGCTCTTCCTTTATCTCAAACATCAGAGAAGCCATGCCGTAGATGCCTGCATCGCCGCTGCACACCATGGCGACATTCCTGCCCTTCATCGCCTCGGAGAATGCGAGCCTGCAGCGCTCGGCTTCCTGCTTCATAGGTGTCGAGAGCATCTCCTTGCCCGCGAATCTCTCGCCCAGCAGCTCGAGATATACCGTGTATCCGACTATGACATCGGCCGCATCGAGCGCACAGAGCGCCTGCTGCGTCATCATGTCCTCCCTGCCGGGACCCATTCCGATTACTTTGATCGTACCTTTATCC
>JAZUNV010000129.1:0-12978 GCA_045604305.1 Anaerovoracaceae bacterium
TACAGAAAGTCGTTCTTCATCATGGAACTTCCTAAGTGGAAGGCACCGAGCCTGAAGTTCGCCTTTAGGTCCATGATGGAGCGTGCAAAGGCATATATCATCAAGGCTGCTACGATCATCCTCGTATGCAACACGGTAGTACAGGTAATGCAGACCTTCAACTGGCACTTCCAGGTCGTCGAAGAGGGTGCGGAGGATACATCGATACTCGCTTCGATCGCTTCACCGTTCGCCATCCTGCTGATCCCTCTGGGATTCGGAGTATGGCAGCTCGCGGCAGCCGCCATCACAGGCTTCATCGCAAAGGAAAACGTCGTAGGTACACTCGCAGTTGTATTCGCGCTGACATCGTTCATTGATACAGATGAGCTTGCCATGACAGGCGGTGCCAACACGGTCGCTGCTACCATGGGACTCACATCGGTAACTGCACTTGCATACCTCTTCTTCAACCTGTATACACCTCCGTGCTTCGCGGCTATCGGAGCGATGAACTCGGAGATGAAGAGCAGGGGCTGGCTCTGGGGTGCGATCGGACTGCAGCTCGGTACAGGCTACACTATCGCGTTCCTCGTGAACCAGGTCGGTACTCTCATTACTGAAGGCCACTTCGCAGCCGGTTTCGTACCGGGACTGATCGCAGTACTCTGCATGGTCGCAGCTCTTGTCTTCATCGGCAAGAGGGTAAGGGCACACTTCGATGAGCAGTACGAGCTGCACAGGAATGCCAAAGCCGCAGAGGCAACAGCATAATCCTATATTGTTTACTTAACATAGCATGATGCGCGGTGTCTCTGTATGCCGCGTATCGTGCTATAATTCCTAAAGGGGAGGGAATAACAGTGAACACAGCAACATTGATCGCGATCATAGCGATAGCAGCGATGCTATTCTTCGCTGCCAGATACATTTACAAGGAAAAGAAAAAAGGCAATGCCTGCATAGGCTGCCCTTACGCGGCTTCATGTCCCAAGCATAATAACGGGAATGACTGCGGACACGATCCGCTGAAATGAACTGACATCAACGGATATCAATGACGGACCGAGGAAGCATTTGCTTCCTTGGTCTTTTTCTTGTCGATATACATCTCCTGATCGGCGCGTTCGAATACGCTGAGCGGATCCGTATCGATATCCGGATCATATACCGAGTAGCCTGCCGCTGCGCTCACGCGCTCCCAAGGCTCTGCGTCCGGAGCTGTCATGAGGGCTGCGCTGCGCTTCCTGAAATCCGCGATAAGCTCGTCCGCGCTGTCCAGATCGCGACCCCTAAGGAGAATCACGAATTCATCGCCGCCGTACCTGAACACAGGAGAATGAGTGAATACATCGCAGATGATGGAGCATATCTCCTTTATGGCTTCATCACCGTGATCGTGACCGTAGTTGTCGTTGATACGCTTGAGGTCATTGAGGTCTATGACACCTATGCCGAAGCAGGCAACATGCTGTACGATATCCGATCGCAGATTGGCCATGGCTGCATCGTAGGAACGCTTGTTGCGCACTCCTGTGAGAGAGTCGACGTATGCGTTCTTCTCCATCTTCTCGGCATATTCCTTGGCGCTGTCGAGCTCGTTCCTGGTCGACATCAGATCCTTGATATGGTCATTGATGTCGCGCTCCATCTTGGCTATCGAATTGGCAAGGGTCTCTATCTCATCTCCGGTGTGTATGTCAAGATCGGAGAACTTATGGAGATCGGAATCGTTCTCATCAGCATCACTGTAGTATCTCACTGATGCTTCCGACAGTTTGTTGATAGGCTTCACTATGAAGGCATCTACGAGCCTTATGGCTGCAAAGGCTGACAGGGCTGCAAGCGCTGTGAGTATCAGGAGCACTATCGCGATGAACCTGTACTGCTGGGCTATTATCTCGTCAACGGAATAGTCAAGGCTCGCATATGCGACGACCTGGCCGTGACTGTCATATATGGGCATGGCGGCCGTTACTATGCGTCCGCCCTCATCGTCGGTACCCGTAAGGATGTCGAAGCCGGATTCTATATCTCCGTCTTTTTTGAAATCAGTATCATAGAGGGGTTCGAGGGTGCCCGGTGCCCAGTAGTTATCATGAGCTGCATCCACGAGATATACCAGCCGTCCCGTAGCGATGTCGGGCCAGGTGATGTAGATGCACTCCACGTGGGAGCTGTCCTGTATCTTGCGCAGGGCGTTTCTGAGCGATATGAACTCATGGGTCTGCTGGACATAGGAATAGTTGGAAAGGTATTCTGTGTAGCCGTCCTGATCTTCCTGGTCACTGGTACGTATCTCGGCTTCTGAGATGCTGCGGTACTGCTTGAGGACTTCTCTTTTGTCTGCCTTGACTTCATCCAGATTTACCGAACTTGCGACGGAGCTGGCCAGGTCGGTGCAGTAGGTGCTGTACTCCGAACGTATCATTCTCTGAGTCCCGTTTGAGAACAATATAACAGAAGCGATACTGATCACGGAAACGATCAGTATCAGTGTAAGCATTATCTTCTGTTTCAGTGATAATCGAAGCCAGATATTCATATCAGTTAACATTTTACCATACTTGCCGGTATAAAAAAATGTATCTGATGCTCAGCGATAAGATTGCTGAGGCGCTGGCATGACAGCCTGCGATTTAGTAGAATATGTAGCGTACGGATATATTGAACAAAAGGTATCGATCAATTGGATAAGAAGAAACTGACTATAGGAATACTGGCTCACGTGGATGCGGGCAAGACGACGCTCTCTGAGGCGATACTGTACAGGACAGGCGAGATCAGAAAGGCCGGAAGAGTAGATCACGGAGATGCTTTTCTTGATGATAATGCTGTCGAGAGGAACAGAGGGATCACCGTATTCTCAAAGCAGGCGAGGTTCAGCATCAGCGGCGCAGAGGTGACTCTGATAGACACACCGGGTCACGTCGATTTCGCATCCGAGATGGAGAGGGCTCTTTCCGTGATGGATTATGCGCTGCTAGTCGTGAGCGGTTCCGAAGGCGTCCAGGCCCACACGAAGACCCTTTGCAGGATGCTTCGCTCGAAAGGCATCCCGGTTTTTGTATTCATTAACAAGATGGACATCGCTGTGAGGAGCAGAGAGGACGTCATAGCCGACATGAACTCAGAACTCGGCATCGATGCGGTGGATTTCAGCCGCGCCTCAGACAGGGGCGATGCCTTCATAGACGATGTAACGCTCTACTCTCCGTCTCTGGCCGAGGCTGTGCTTGAGACAGGCGATATCAGTGACCTTGACATAGCGGAAGCGGTCAGAGCGGGGGAGATAGTGCCATGCCTCTTCGGATCGGCTCTGAAGATGGAAGGCATAGACGAGCTGCTCGAGGCGCTTGGAAGATATACGGTCGAGCCGCAGTACGGGACTGAATTCGGCGCCAGGATATACAAGGTGGCGGATGCGGAAGACGGGGAGAGGCTCAGCTTTATAAAGATCACCGGAGGTGAGCTCAGAATCCGCGACAGGGTGATGATAAATAGCGCGTCCGGTGAGACGAATGAGACTAAGGTCAATCAGATCAGGCTCTACTCCGGCAGCCGCTGCGTCATGGCTGATTCGGCAGCGGCCGGCACGGTCTGCGCCGTGACGGGACTCGGACGAGTCCTGCCGGGGGATGCCCTCGGTGCCGAAGAGCCTCTGGCCCCTGCTGAGATAAAGCCGTTCATGGTCTACAGCGTATCGGGACCGGAGGGGATCGACAGTCACAGGATAATGGACGATCTCAGGATCCTTACCGATGAAGACCCTGCGCTCAGCGCCGCATGGAGCCCTGACGGCAGCGGGATAGAAGTGCGGCTCATGGGACAGGTGCAGCTCGAGGTGCTGCAGACTGTGATCAGGGAGCGCTTCGGATACGAGGTCAGCTTCAGCTCCGGATCCGTGCTCTATCTCGAGACAATAAACGATACCTATGAGGGTGTCGGCCACTTCGAGCCTCTGAGGCACTACGCAGAAGTGCACCTGATCATCGAGCCGGGAGCGAGAGGCAGTGGGATCGTGATAACGAGCATCGTGCCTGAGGATGAGCTAGCCGTCAACTGGCAGAGGCTCATTCTGACCCACCTTGGTGAGAAGGAGCACAGAGGAGTTCTGACAGGAGCGCCGCTCACCGATGTAAAGATAAGCCTCGCAGCGGGCAGGGCACATGACAAGCACACAGTAGGAGGTGACTTCCGCGAAGCCACCTACAGAGCGGTCAGGCAGGCTCTGATGCAGGCTCTCAGGGATTCAAAAGCGATACTGCTCGAGCCGTGGTGCGAGTACGAGATAGAGCTGCCTGCCACAGCTGTGGGCCGGGCTATGACCGACATCAAGCAGATGGGAGGGAGCCAGGGCAGCATAGAGCAGAACGGAGATACTGCCATACTCAAAGGACGTGTTCCGGCAGTGGAAATAGCAAATTACCAGCAGCTGCTCGCAGGCTATACCTCGGGGACCGGCAGCCTGAACTGCATCCCGTGCGGATACGATGAATGCCACAATGCCGCGGAGGTGATCGAAAGGAAAGCCTACGAGGCGGAGCGGGATACCGAAAATCCGGCTGACTCGGTATTCGTGAATCACAGCGGCAGCGATATCGTCAGCTGGGATGAAGTGGCAGAACACATGCACATAGGAAGCGTACTCAGGGATGTTCCGGAAACGGAAATAAGCGGCGATGTGCCTCTTAGCCGGGAAGAATCCAGACGAAGAGCAGCAACGGAAAAGGAGCTTCAGCGCATCTTCGAAAAGACCTACGGACCGGAGAAGAAGCAGCGGACGATAGATAAGGAAGAAAGAGATTACGGCAGGAAGCTCAGCGCTGAGGAAGAAGCCCGTAACAGCGAGAGGAATCTCGAGATAAAGGCAAGGCATCAGCGCGGTTCAGAGCTGGCCCCTGACAAGCCGGTCCTCATACTGGTGGATGGCTATAATCTCATATATGCAGATGAGTACATGAAGGAGCTGGCCAAGGTCGACATGGGTTCCGCAAGGGACCAGCTGATCGAGAAGCTCTGCAATTACGCAGGATACAGGGGCTGCGAGCTCACGGTCGTATTCGACGCCTACACGACGCCGTACAGCGAGATGCGCGAGACGGAGATCAACGGCGTCAATGTGATCTTTACTTCCGAGAACGAGCCGGCTGACATACGCATGGGCATCATGACCGACAGCATCAGGGACAGACAGATATATGTCGTGTCGTCCGATGTGCTGGTGCAGCAGGACGCCTGGGGCCACGGAGCTCTGAGGATATCTTCACGCGAGTTCCTCGAAATGCTGAGGTCGGCTGAGGATGATATACGCGACAGGCTCAAAGGGTATTAAGACTATGGAAAGAGCAGTCAAAAAGTAGTAATATTCGTTATATGGAAAACAATACGACAAACAAAGTCAGTCTGGGGATGTTTCTTGTCACGATAGGCATAGTCTACGGTGACATCGGGACATCTCCTATGTACGTTATGAAATCGATAGTCGAGGGCAACGGCGGCCTGATGCATGTCGATCCCGACTTCATCCTGGGCTCGCTGTCTCTCGTCATATGGACCATCACCCTGCTGACGACCATAAAGCACGTGCTGATCGCTCTCAGGGCCGACAACCACGGTGAGGGAGGCATCTTCGCACTTTACAGTCTGGTAAAGAACTGCGGCAAGTGGCTCATTATCCCGACTATGATAGGCGGCTGCACCATGCTCGCCGACGGAGTCCTCACTCCGGCTGTCACGGTGACTACGGCTGTGGAAGGTCTGCGAAGCATATCCATAATGGACAGGCTGCTCGGAAGCGGACAGTTCATCGTGATCGTGATAACGCTGTCCATAGTCAGCGGGCTGTTCCTGATCCAGAAGAGCGGTACCAGCCATATAGGCAGGCTCTTCGGACCGGTCATGCTAGTGTGGTTCCTCTTCCTGGGCATCACCGGTATAAAGTATTCTCTCGGAGATCTCGGCCTGCTGCGTGCGTTCAACCCAATGTACGCTATCAGGGTCATCATGAGCCCGTCTAATAAAGCCGGCATCATGATACTCGGCAGCGTATTCCTTTGTACAACGGGAGCCGAGGCTCTCTACACGGACATGGGTCACGTGGGCAAGAACAACATCCTCATCAGCTGGCCGTTCGTCAAGATCTGCCTGATCCTGAACTACATGGGGCAGTGCTCCTGGATAATCAGGAACATCGGCGATGCCGAGCTCGCGGCCATGGAGGACATGAATCCGTTCTACATGATGCTTACTCCGGGAATGAGACCTGTGGCGATAGTGCTGAGCGCCCTGGCGGCCATCATCGCCAGCCAGGCTCTGATAAGCGGCAGCTACACTCTCGTGCATGAGGCAGCAAGCCTTGACCTCATGCCTCATCTCAACGTGCGTTTTCCTTCCGACACGAAGGGCCAGATATACATACCCGTGATAAACAAGATCCTCTGGATACTGTGCGCCATGGTCATACTGTATTTCCGCAGCGGATCCCGCATGGAGAACGCATACGGTCTTGCGATCACCATCAGCATGCTGATGATGACGGTGCTCTTCACCGTTTACATCGGAGTGCTGCATGGTCTCAGGATAGCGGCGGCGGTCTTCGCGGTAGTCTTCGGGACGATAGAGGGCATATTCTTCGTATCCAGCCTCGGCAAGTTCACAGTGGGCGGTTACGTAGCGATCATAATATCGCTTCTGATACTCCACGTCATGATCAGCTGGTACAGAGGCACCCAGATCGAGAGGATGCAGAGGGTAAAGCTCAGGCTGCTCGACTACGCGGGGGCCATCAGGATACTCCAGAACGACAATACGGTGCCGTACTGCGCCAACAACCTCGTATACCTGTCAAAGGGCGAGGACTTTGAGGAGATAGACAGAGACATACTCTACTCGATACTCGACAGGGATCCCAAGAAGGCGGATGCGTACTGGTTCATCAGCGTCAATACGACAGATGTCCCGTACCAGAAGGACTACGAGGTCAATACGCTCGGCACGGACTTCATCTTCCGCGTCAATATCAACCTGGGATTCAAGGTCAGACAGAGCGTCAACATATATCTGAGGCAGATAGTCCACGATCTCATGAAGTCGGGTGAGCTTCCTCCGCAGAGCAAGGAATACTCCGTATACGGACCGTCTGCGATAGGCTCGTTCAAATTCTGCCTGATAAGGAAGATGATGCCGCTCGAGGGCGAGCTGTCTTCATATGATAACTTCCTGATCCATACGAAGTACTATGTCAGAAGGGTCGCGGGAAACCCTGCGAGGTGGTTCGGACTCGAGACCTCGCGTGTCATATATGAGTACGTACCGCTCTTCCTGCCGAGGAGAACGGAAGAGGAGAGGCTCAACAGAGTCTACAGTGCCAATAAAGTGTCAGATGATGACGATACAGATAAGGAGAATTAAAACATGGAAGCAAAAGAACAGGCTGTAGTGACAGTGGTAGGAAAGAACGATATCGGGATACTCGCCCGCGTCGCGACTGAGGTCGCAGAGGCCAGAGCGAGCATCGTGCAGGTATCGCAGCTGGTGATGGATAAGTTCTTCACCATGACGATGCTCATAGATATCGCCAATATGAAAGGCGACATCCAGGGCCTTGAAGCGGCTCTCAAGGGGAGTCTCCCGGGCATGGAGATACACGTGATGCACGAGAATATATTCAGCTCCATGCACAGCATCTGATCGGAGGTATCGAAGGCAATGTTCAGTACAAATGACATCATGGAAACCATCTCCATGATAAGAGACAACAATCTGGATATCCGCACCACCACCATGGGCATCTCGCTGCTCGACTGCGCGGATACGGATATCGACAGATCATGCACCAAGATATATGACAAGATATGCAGGCTGGCCGGGAATCTGGTAAAGACCGGAGAAGAAATATCCGGCAAGTACGGCATACCTATCGTCAACAAGAGGGTATCCGTGACGCCTATAGCCATGCTGGCAGGCGTTTCGGGCGGGGATCCTGTCAAGTATGCGTGCACGCTCGACCGCGCAGCTCACGAGATCGGAGTCGACTTCATCGGTGGCTACTCCGCGCTCGTACAGAAGGGCTTCAGCGCGGGAGACCGCGAGCTCATAGATTCGATACCGCGCGCACTGAGCGAGACAGAGCTCGTATGCTCATCCGTGAACGTGGGATCGACCAGGGCCGGCATCAACATGGATGCAGTCAAGCTCATGGGAGAGAAGGTGCTCGAGGCATCGAAGCTCACTGCCGACAGGCAGTGCATCGGCTCTGCCAAGCTGGTCGTGTTCTGCAATGCGGTAGAGGACAATCCTTTCATGGCAGGCGCCTTCCATGGCGTGGGCGAGGCAGATACGGTGCTCAGCGTCGGAGTATCCGGCCCGGGCGTAGTCAGATCGGTGCTCGCAGGCATGCCTGATGATGCTCCTATGGACGTGGTGGCAGAGACCATCAAGAAGACGGCATTCAAGATCACAAGAGTCGGCCAGCTCGTAGGCTCCGAGGCTGCTTCAGTGCTCGGCGTGCCTTTCGGCATAGTCGATCTCTCGCTGGCTCCGACTCCTGCAATAGGCGATTCCGTTGCCCACATACTCGAGGAGATCGGTCTCGAGCAGGTGGGAGCTCACGGCACTACGGCAGCGCTTGCAATGCTCAACGACGCCGTCAAGAAGGGCGGAGTCATGGCATCATCGAGCGTAGGAGGCCTGTCCGGCGCGTTCATACCTGTGAGCGAGGATGCCGGCATGATCGATGCTTCAAGAGAGGGCACTCTCTCGATAGAGAAGCTGGAAGCGATGACTGCGGTCTGCTCCGTGGGACTCGACATGATAGTGATACCGGGAGATACTCCTGCTGAAGTGATATCTGCCATCATAGCTGATGAGGCTGCGATCGGCATGGTCAATTCGAAGACCACTGCCGTAAGAGTGATCCCGGCCATAGGACTCAAGGAAGACGAAGAACTCGACTTCGGAGGACTCCTCGGCTACGGCCCGGTTATGAAGCTGCGCACCAAGTCGCCTGCGGTAATGATCAACCGCGGAGGACGCATTCCTGCACCGCTTCAGAGCCTTAAAAACTAATACTATATTTTTTATTTCCGGAGGTTGTTTGAACGACATGACTAATATTGTTGACAGATTCATGAAGTATATCTCGATAGACACTCAGTCGAACGAGGACAGCACTTCATTCCCGAGCACTGAGAAGCAGTTCAGGCTCGCGGAGCTTCTTGCTGATGAGATGACAAAGATGGGTATCTCCAATGTCAGACTGGATAAAGAGCACTGCTATGTATACGGCGAGATCCCGTCAAATCTGAAAGGCAAAGACGTACCTGCGCTCGGTTTCATCTCGCACATGGACACTGCGCCGGGACCATCGGGAGATGCAAGCAATGCCAGGATCCACAAGGACTATGACGGCGGCGTCATCAAGCTCAATGACAGCGTTTCCCTCGATCCTAAAGATTTTCCTGAACTCAAGGACTATGTCGGCTGCGATCTGATCGTCACTGACGGTGTGTCGCTGCTCGGCGCTGATGACAAGGCGGGCATTGCGGAGATCATGACTATGGCGGAGAGGCTGCTGGAGGATCCTTCGATCCCTCACGGCAGGATCGGCATCGCTTTCACGCCTGACGAGGAGATAGGAAAGGGCACTGACCACTTCGACATCGAAGGCTTCGGAATGGACTACGCCTACACAGTAGACGGCGGGGCTATCGGCGAGATCGAATATGAGAACTTCAATGCGGCACAGGCGATAATCCGCATCATGGGACACAACATCCATCCGGGTTCAGCCAAGGGAGCGATGAAGAACGCGGTCAGGATAGCAGCGGAGCTCGACGGGATACTTCCTCAGGAGCAGAGGCCGGAGTACACGGAAGGCTATGACGGCTTCTATCACCTGACACAGCTGAACGGAAACGAATCTGAGGCAGAGTCGAGATATATCATCAGAGACCACGATGCGGACATCTTCGACAAGAGGATCGAGATGATGCAGAAGTGCGTCGAGTATCTCAACATCAAATACGGAGATGTCATCGACCTTACTATCCGCCAGCAGTACAGGAACATGCGCGAGCTGATCGAGCCGCACAGATTCCTCATAGACGATGCGGAGGAGGCCTTCAAGGCATGCGGAGTCACGCCTAAGGTGGTCGCCATCAGAGGAGGCACGGACGGAGCCCAGCTCACATACAAGGGGCTTCCTTGCCCGAACCTGTCCGCAGGCGGCCTGAACTTCCATTCCAACACAGAGTACCTGCCTGTAAGCTCTCTTGAGAAGATGGCTGACGTGCTCGTGGAGCTCGCAAGGGCGGAGTAGTTCGTTAAGATATGATTCTATATGATACTTTATTCTTTCGATCGGCAGCTGATAGCGCTGCCGGTCTTTTTTTGCCGTAGTCGCGGAGGCTCTTTCTTGTTATAATCAGAACAAGACGATTGCGGCAGGGCGAAGAGAGGATATTTCGGATCCTCCGGATGCACTGCTGCATATATCACTGATACCGCAGGTATCATACAGAATGGAGAGAGGACAATGCAAAAGAAACCAATAACCAATAAGCTCCTGTGGATCTTTGCCATAGGTCAGTTCGGATGGAGTCTGCTGTCGGGCATAGTATCGAACTGGATGGTGTATTACTATACCGGCAGTCCTACGGCGCAGAACCCCAACACAGGCTTGTTTGCGGCGGGCATCACTCAGGAACCGATCCTGTTCAAGCTGACGCTTTTCGGAGTGGTACTGGCCGTCGGGCGTATATTTGACGCCATCACTGATCCGCTGATCGCAGGCTGGTCGGACCGCGCCAGATTCAAGGGCGGACGCCGCATACCGTTCATGCGCGCCATCGCCATACCGTTCGCTCTGGTCACGATAGGACTGTTCACACTGCCTCAGACAGCCAGCATACAGGTCAACGACGTGGTACTTTTCGTACTGCTGATCACGTTCTACCTGTTCATGACGATATTCTGCACTCCGTACAACGCCCTGATCGCGGAGCTCGGAGACACGCAGGAGCATCGTATCAACGTATCGACATATATATCATTCACATATATCGCGGGCCTTTCACTCTCATACCTGCTGCCTAACGTGGCGGGGATGCTGGAGGGAGCCCTCGGACAGGCCGGCTCGATACGCATGGCTGTAGCCATCATGTCGACAGTCGCCTGCATAGGCATGCTGATACCGTCCCTGTACATCAAGGAGCGCGACTACCTCGAGGCGAAGCCGAGCGAGACCAATGCGTTCAGCTCGCTTCTCAAGACGTTCAAGAACGGCATGTTCCGCCGCTTCGTATACAGCGACGTGATCTACTTCTTCGGACTGACGCTCTTCCAGACGGGACTTGCGTTCTACGAGACCAAGCTGATGAAGATAGAGGATACATGGACCTTCCTGCTGACAGCCACAATGACTTTCCTCAGCGTGTGCCAGTATCCGATAGTCAACAAGCTTGCGCCTAAGATCGGTAAGAAGAAGCTGATTATCACGGGATTCTTCTGTTACTCGGCAGTATTCCTGATCACCTTCCTCTGTGGGGAGGGCCTCATCTGGGGATTCATAGTGGCATTCGCCGCATCGGTGCCTATGGCAATACTCGGCATACTGCCTCAGGCTTGCGTTGCTGACGTAGCTGAGCTCGAGCGTCTTGAGACGGGCGAGGACAGGAGCGGCATGTTCTTCGCTGCCCGTACCTTCGCTTTCAAGATGGGTCAGGCCATCGCGCTTGCGGTGTTCACATCCATGACGGTCTCGGGTACAGACGGAAGCTACCGTGCCACCGCTGCCGTGGCATTCATCACATGCTTCATAGGAGCATGCCTCTTCTTCCTCTTCGATGAGAAGGGCATACTCAATAAGATCGAAGAACTCAAGGGAGAGAAATAAAAACCGGTGAAGATACCGGGATCGACATGTGGACAGAGGCACCGTCTTTGATATTTGTGTATCAAATGACGAATCAGGGTCAGCTATACACAAAACCGCTGTCATGCGAGTAGATATAACCTTACGAACAGTCTCTTTGGTGTATTGCTCATACGTATTCAGCAAGTGATACACAATATTGGATAAAACTTGTGTATCACTTTACAGAATCGATACGCTGATACACAAATTCAATGATGTTTAAGCTTTTTTCAGGGTCGGGACACGCATAATGGTGTATGACCTGCAGAAAACTGATGTCTTATACACAGTGAATCCACGGCGGATGACCGTTTAGGCTCGATTATCGACCGCTTATTCCTTTATCAGGATTAGCGGTCTTTTTTTATTGTAGGATATTGATAACTGATGAGACTATAGAGTAGAGGGGTGATCATCATGAAAAAGAAGTTGAACAAAGGTGTGATAAGACCGGGCAAACGGTTCGCAGGCATACTCCTGGCGCTTTGCCTGATCATTACTATGATGCCGTTCATGGCATTCGCGGATGATCCGGATGCTGACAACGGTGAAGAAGGCGGCAGAGTTACCTGGGCGGAATCTGTTTACGTACTCGGTTCGCAGGTGAACAGCAACAATTATGATGATGTTCTGAATGATGGCGGTTCTGTAAAATATGACCGCGATACGGATACCATCACCCTGACCGATGCTGTACTTGATCTGAAGGAATTCAATAATACAGCATACAGCGATACCAATAAAGTCTATGGCATATCTACATGGGATGATACCAATCTTGTGCTGTGCGGCACCAACACCATAGTCTCTTCTGTGTCATCATTTGGTCAGGGGATGGAATATGTTTACGGCATAGAGGCCATAAGCGGGATCACTGTTTCGGGAAGCGGATCCCTGAGCATACAGATCGATACGGCGGATACCTCATCCTCGGGGATCATAAAGTATCTCGGCATAGAGAGCACGGGCAGGCTGAGTGTAGACGGAACTACGCTCAGCGTAAGCATGGCCGGAAACGGTGAGAGCTGCGGCATACAGACAAACTGGAAAGGTTTTGCTCTTTCGAACGGGGCAGAGGTAAG
>JAZUNV010000130.1:0-25476 GCA_045604305.1 Anaerovoracaceae bacterium
TCTTCCTAAGACCGCTTGGCCTCCGACTTCTACAGCCGCTTCAGCCTGCCACAGCTTTATCCCCGATTCTTCCGCTATAGTTTTCAGTATCTTATCCATTATCCTTATTTCCGCCTTATCCTCTATTCGTCTGCCTTGACAGTGACCTCGACTCCGTTTACCGTCACGCTTTCTCCGGCAGGCACGAGTATATACGTGACGCCGTCGATCTTCCTTGTCTTGATCCTGAGAGCGTTCGCAGGATCGGTGACTATCCTGGTCTCCGGTGTCCTCACCTCAAAGCTCCGCTTCTGGATCAGGTTCCCTATGTTAAGTGTGTCCGCTCCGTCGAAGCGCTTCTCCACCGATGCGCTGAACTCCTTTATCTTGCTGTCGGAAACGCCTTTGTCCGTCAGCATGCCCTCTATGTCTCCGATGGAGGCTTCTGCAACGGCCGATGGGGCCTCTTCATGCACAGCTTCAGCCATTGCCGTCAGCTTCGCCTGAAGCGATGTGACGACATCCAGGCTGCACTCCTTGCCAAGCGTCTCTGCGAGCGTAAAGTTGAATGTCTCCTTCTGTACCTCGGCAGCCATAGGCGGGTTCTCCACCATGAAGAGCGTCGTTATGAGCTCTCCGTGGTTGTTGGCCGTGCTCTTCGTGTAGTACTGAGCCTGGTATATGTCAGCGCTGCCCTCCTCGAGCGCCGGGAACATGAAGCCGAGCACCGGAGGCGCGAGCAGAGTGCCTGTCGATATGCCTCTGAATTCCTGCTGCCCCGGACTGTACTGGAGCGCCGCCTTTGACATCTTCACAGGGCATATCGAGCATATGAAATACTCGAACTGCTCATTCGACTCTTCGGACCACTCCTCGTCCTTGACATCCTTTGTCCTGAGATCATAAGTGTCCGCAGCGAGTATGATCACATAGCTGTCGCCGTCCATGTCGAGGGAATCTATTATCCTCTGATACAGAAGGCTCCTCATGTTCTCATCCCTTGCCTGAGTGGTCTTGATGGCCATGAGCAGTCTGTGCTCATCGCTGTCTTCTACCTTGTCTGTCGGGAACTCGATGCTCAGCTGGTTCCTGTCCTGAGTGCCCGAAAGCGATTTCTTCAGGATGGCCGCGTACATCTCGCGCTCTTCTGTTTCCATGTCCAGCACGGGGATCTCCATCGTCGTGACGATCTCACCCGCTCCGTTGACATAGCAGCCGTAGATGCTGCGAAAATTGCTGAGCGTCGTATCTATCCTTTTTCTAATTCTTCGTATATCTTCAGGTCTCAATTACTTGTTCTCCTATCTATTTTTGATCATTATAGTTAGCTTACTCTGTGAAGCGCTTCTCAAAGTTTCCGTATATCCTTGTGCCTTCGTTTACGGTGACAAATGCATTCGGATCAACGCTCTTTACGACACTCAGGAGATGCGGCAGCTCATACTTTGTCACCATAGTCGTAAGTACGTATGTATCCTCGTCTGTATATCCTCCGGCTCCTTTCCAGTACGTCAGTCCTCTTCTGACCTCAGATATCACCTTCTCAGTGATGCCTTCCTTCTTTGTGAATATCAGGACCTGGACATTTATGTTCTGAGTATGCTGATGATCAAGCGCGATAGCATTTATTATTGCATAGATCATCGAATATACGACGGTCTGGATATCGAAGAGGAAAAAGCAGATACCATAGATGACTACATTGATGGCTATGCTGATCCTGCCCACGCTGAAGTTCGGGTGTGTCTTGGAGAGAACCATTCCGATAATATCCTGTCCGCCCCCGGATGTGCCTCCCCTGAGAACGATGCCGGCTCCGCTGCCCGATACCAGACCTCCGACGAGGCAGGCAGTGAGATAGTCATCGAATATCGGCTCTTTGATGACAGGCACAAGAGCCATCGCAAGCGACGCGATCCCGATGGATATGATAGTAGTGATGCAGAACTCCCTGCCGAGATACTTATAACCCAGAGCGAACAGCGGGATATTGATAATGAAATATATGATGCCGAGGTAGTTGACTCCCGGTATCTGCGGCACATGCAGGAAATCCAGAAGGAACATCCTTATAAGCATGGACAGGCCTGTAAACCCGCTGCTGTAAAGATTCATCGGCGAGATTATGACATTCACTCCTATTGCAAAAAGGATATTGCCTGCCACCACCAGGAATATCCGGTGCAGAAGATGTTTTCTTTTCTCAGGTGTATCAAATCTGTCCATTTGCCTGTCTCCTATGATCATTAATCCCTGAGTTCATCATTCTGAAGAGCCAGTATCCCTTCCACTATGATCACCCTGGAAGGCTTCAGCAGAACTGTCTGATCCGATCTCGTCCTCAAAGTATAATCATATACCGGCCCGCAGACCTCCTGCCCTTCCTTCAGCTGACGCAGCTGGCTGACGAGCAGATCCGTCTCAAACGCATCCGGATGGTCATAATTGATATTCTTCCTCTCCTCAAACGGTACATCGTCATGCGGATAGTAATAGTTATCATAGTATATGATCGTGATCTGACCGCCGAAAGCATCCTTCAGGCGGTTTGTAAAGGTGGATTTTCCGGAACCCGTTCCTCCGGCTATTCCGATAACGGTACTCTTCATACTGATCTCCTCTGCTGGTTCGTTGATCTGCATATTGTTATTATTTAACATCATTTCGTCTCAAATTGATACGACTGCTTATCATCAGCAGGCCCGGAAGCACGAAGAGCACGGCAAAGAGTGAGCAGAGCGCTCCCCTGCCGAGCAGCAGTCCCAGCTGTGCGATCATGCGCTGCGACGAGATCACGGCATACAGGAATCCTGTGAGCGAAACAGCAGCAGCGGATGTGAACACAGATGCCGCCGTATCCGATACGGTCTTGGCCGCAGCCTCGCGGATCCCGAGTCCCGGAAGCCTGCAGTTCTCCTTGAAGCGTTCAGAGTACAGTATGGCATAGTCGACTGTGGCGCCGAGCTGTACTGCGCTGATCATGAGATATACCACGTAGAACAGCGGCGTGTCCGTTATGTAGGAGATCGCCAGGTTGATCCAGATCGAGGTCTCTATCGTCAGGACAAGTATCACAGGAAGCAGCAGGCTCCTCATCATTATCAGGAGGATAAGGAAGACCGCTCCTACAGCGATAAGATTGACCCTTACCATATCCGATTCGACGACTCCCTTAAGATCATAAATGCTTAAGCCAGCGCCGGCCAGATAGTATCCGTCAGGGTAGTATTTATCGGCGACAGCATATACATCTTCGATAAGCCTGAGCGAGCGCTCGCTTTCTACAGGGACCAGGGCTGAGATCGCTATCATGTCATAGTCATCAGTTCTCAGTCTGGAGATCAGGCTTTCAGGAATCAGCTGCGTGGGGATGAGCCCGTCCATCACCGATACAGGAGCCGTTACAGATCTGATCCTCTCATCCTCACCGAGTTCCCTTACAACGGCATGCTCGGCGCTGTCGTTCCCGCGCGGAACCATCAGTGCATATGTGTCGCTTTCTCCGAATATCTCTTCTATCTTTTTCGTATCCTGCCCGAGCCTGGTATCAGGTCCGAACACCTTTGCGCCACCGTACAGATAGCTGTTGTGAGTGCTGGCATAGTACGCAGGAACTATCATGAGCGCAAATACGATGCAGAGCGGAAGTGTCAGCTTCACTGAGACCTTTCCCAGCAGCCTGAATGACGGAAGCAGGCTGCGGTGCTTCGTCTTTTCGACCAGCCTGTACATCATAACGGTGATGCATGGCAGGAACAGAAGTGTGGTGACAAGGCTTACGATAACTCCCTTTGACAGCGCAAGTCCGATATCGATCCCTATCGAGAATTTCATCGAAGCAAGTGCGGCAAAACCCGCCGCAGTGGTCAGCGCACTTGGCAGTACTGCCGGAGTGGAGAGCACGAGAGCATCTCTCATAGCTTCCTCAGGCCCGCTCACCTCTCTGCATTCCCTGAATCTGTTCATAAGGAAAACCGAATAATCCAGAGATACGGCCAGCTGAAGTATCATTCCCGCTGAGTACGTCACGAAGGATATCTTGTCGAATATTATGTTAGTGCCGGAATTGATGAGAAAAGTCGCTATGAGGCCCGCCATTATGATAAAAGGCTCTGCCCAGGAAGTCGTTGCCAGGAAGAGGACCAGCAGCAGGGCCAGCCCCACTATCACACATATCTTTACGACATCCTTCTTCGTCTCGGCTGTGATCACTGCGGTATTCACTAACTGACCGCAGAGCATGTTGTCCTCACCTATGACCTTATATATCTCATTGACCGTTGTGATCATGTCATCGTCGTCTACGATCAGACTGAACATGGCGTTGCGGTCTTTGTAGTACTGATCCAGAAGGCCTTCAGGATACAGATCCATGGGAATGTCCAGAGGGATAAGGCTGTCGATCCATGTCACCTGTTTAACGCCGTCGATCGCCTCGAGCTTCTCCTTATACTTCAGAGCTTCGTTCTTACTGACATCCCTGATCACTGCCCGCGCATTCGCGATGTCCCCGTTGAACTCCTTTTCCATGAATCTGAGCGAAACAGTAGACAGCGAATCCTCAGGAAGATAATCCATCACATCATAATCAACAACGACTCTGGATTGTACCATTGCGCATACCGTAATAAGTACCAGGAAGGCCGCTGCGATAAGTTTTCTGTATTTGATGATCCCGCTGTAAAAACTGTTCATTTTCTGTTAATGATCTGCCATACCAGCAGGTATTTTCTGATGTTTACTTCGTCTGCACTTATCTGATAATACTCTTTATTGTATGAAAAGAGTATCAGCCTGCTGAGAACCAGGCCCATCTCCCGTATGTCCTTCATGTCAAAGCTGCGGTCTCCGGCAGACAGCACCGCATTTCCCTCTCTGAAGCTGACTGAGACCGCGCCGTTCGCCAGATCAGTCTCGCTGTGATCTCTTTCTATACGCTTAAGCTGCACCGGGCTGTCACTGAAAAGCTCCTCGTCGGAGCCGGAGCCGATAAGTCCGGCTACCTTTCTCTCGAGTTCTTCTCTCTGCCAGCTGTCCCATCCTTTCAGTGTCGTCATGTCATGTCCCGGGCGCTCCTCTACAGGCGTTTCATATTCAATGAATCCCGTGTTGAGAAACCTCGCCCTGAAGCCGCAGCTGCAGAGTATTTGATCATTATGTGTTCCCAGAGTACCGGTCTCTCCGCATCCCGGGCACATGAAGAACAGCTTCTCAATACCCTTTGCATAGTCCTTGTTATGTCTCCGGCCCTTAAACTCCACCGGACCTCCGGGCAGGCTCCTCTGCCATTCCCAGATATCGAAACTAAGATCTTTCTCTATAGCACACAGCACCTCTTCGGAACTCATTTTTTCGAGCTCTTCCGGAGTATATATCCCGGCTATGCTTCCCCGTATCATCCCGCGTCTTGAGCCCGAAGCCCATCTCGGGAGTGACAGGAACGCGCCCTCCAGACGGAAGGTCACGAGTGTGGCTCCGCTTTTCTTTACCAGCTTCCCGGTCGCAGGGAACACCTTTCCGGTGACCCCGTCCCAGCTCTGATCCCCTTCGCCGAATATGCATACCGAGTGGCCCGCTTTCAGGTGCTTCAGACAGTTCTTTACGACCTCGATATCCGTTGAGCCCTTCCTTCTGAGGATAGGGTCCATTATGAGCATGATGATCTTTCCCGCAACAGGCACCCTTGCCATGTGTTCCGACATGACATAATACATCTGTCTGCGACCGAACGGCACACCTGCGAGAAGCGGGTCCCAGGCGCATGCATGATTCGGTATCACGAGCAAAGGACCGCTTATACCCTCAAGCTTCGATACATCATATGAATAATTGAACTTCCGCACCAGCGGGCCGTGAACGACAGTGCACACCAGATTCCATAAGCGCTGCCGCCGTCTGTGCAGTCTTTCATCAGTGATATCTCTCTTATCAGCCATACCCCTTACCTCAGATCACATTCCCGGTATCAGAGACAGCAGGCCTCCGATGCCTATTCCGAGAAGATTGCCTATAATGAGTCCGGTCACACCGCATATGATACCCGGAGCGATCAGCTGTCTGTCGCCGTAAGCCTCGGCAACAGGAGCTATGAACGGAGGTCCGAAGATGCCTGCAGTGTTGGTTATGATCGCTGTTCCTCCGCCTATCCTGAACAGCTTGCATAGTATCAAATGTATGATCACGATCCCGGTCTGAACACATACAAAGAAGCCTAAGGTCTGCATTATGGTGCCGACCAGAACGCCGATGTCTATACTCATGCTGAGACCGAGTGAGAACACCAGGACCAGATACTGTCCTATCTGATAAGTGCCCTTTGTCTCGCGTATCTTACGCACAAAGCTGAACGCTATGCCCAGCACAGAAACGGTTATCATTATGTAAAGACTTCCGTCGAGGTTCCCGTTTATCAGCAGCTCGAGCACAGCTCCGGCCGCCAGGCACAATACCGCAAGAAGGATCACCGCTGCCAGGCGAAGCAGGCTTTTACGGTCCTTAGGTATCGATTTGTAATCATATTCATTACCGGCAGTCACTTCCTGCACTTCATTCGTCCCGACAGTGGCTTCAGATCCGTTTTTCTTACCTCCCAGGATGCGGCGGTATACCGGCCGCATTACAGTGAGTAGCATGAAGAAGTATATCCCTCCTGTTATAAAATCCGCAGTATTCGCTGCAGTGATCACTTCAGCGTCCTCTGCCCTGGACATAAGCGCGCTTCCTACCGCGATCAGATTCGGTGTTCCTCCCGTGTAAACGCCTATCGCCATACCGGCCATCTTCGATGCGTAAGGAATTCCCAGCCTGCTTGCGATCACAGCTCCCACAGACGCACTGATGATCGCCGCTGCGATCTGGAAGCCGTATCCCATGCTCATGTCCTTTGCCAGTGAGCGTATGCTCCTGATATCGAAGCTGAACAGTATAAGAGGTATCGCAACTGCAACTATTATCGATGCAGTCAGCTGCGATAAGCCTTTGTCATAAGAGATCGGCAAAAGAGAGAACACTATGCCGCAGAAATAGCACAGGGCGATAGCCCCGATATTACTCAGGAACGAGCTCCTCTTCACCAGCTGCAAAATGCCGGCAGGTAATAAAAATATGACAAGTAATTCAATAATCATAAACACTCCTGTTTTGAATTTATAATTGCGTAATGGCTTTCCTGACTACAGACCGAAGAACTTCTCGAAGAAAGCCATGAGCTTATCTATGATGCCATATGCTAACCTTTCTGGATCATAATCAATGATCCTGAAGTAAATAATTATAATATCAACCTTTTATTAAGATAATTTGTGCTTGATGCCACATTTGAGTCGTCTTGGTCTATTCCCCCCAGTCCTTCCAGGATACATACTGCACGCCGTTTAATTCACATGTGAGATCACCAAGGTAGTAGACTTTGCCTTTTGCATCGTCAGATCGTAGGTCTAAATATTTTCTTACATTAGACGACAGCTTCTTCTCCGTGTTGCTGTTGCTTTTTACTTCTATAGCAAAAGTACGCTTCCAATCAGCGATAGTATCGACTTCAAAACCGTTCTTATCCCGGAAAAATGTCAGGTTCGATTTTTTACCCTCGTTAAATCTTTCTTTAAGAAGTTCAGATACTGCCATTGTCTCTACTGCTGCTCCTTTATGATCGTCAAGCAACAGTTCTTCTTTAGAATCCAACCGCAGCAAATAACACATCAATCCCGGATCTATGAAATACAGTTTTGGTGTCTTTATAACACTTTTCCCAAGGTTATTGGAATCCGGTTCCAGGAAGTGGATGATATATGACGCTTCCAGAATTGAGAGCCACGTCTTGATCGTTACTGCAGATACTCCTATGCTGGTAGATAGCCCGACATAATTTACAGTTTGTCCACTTCTTGCCGCACATAGCTGTATCAATTTACGGAATGCATTCACATTTGAGGGATTTATCTGATCTTTAACATCCAGATCCATATATGTATCTATGTAGTTTTCAAACCAGTCATCTCTAATGAAGTTCTTGCTGCTGTCATAGAGCGGTGGATAGAAACCATTGAACACGTAATCATATGCATCATCAGATAATATCCCCTCTTTTTTCAGCTCCCTGATGGATAATGGCAAAAGCTTTATCATGCCAATACGACCGGCAAGGCTGTCAGATATATTCTCTTTTAAACGAAACTGACTGGATCCCGTTAGAATAAACTTTCCCGGACTGTATTCACCATTGTCTACTATCAGCTTTATTGCATCAAACAGATCCGGTACTTTCTGAGCTTCGTCTATTACTGCGCCATCCGGAAAAGCATGCAAAAAATCCTCAGGATTAGACTTTGCCAGCTCTCTGATATTTTTATCGTCAAAAGAAACATATCGTTTCTCAGGAAAAGCCATCCTGGCTAAAGTCGTTTTTCCACTTTGTCTCGGTCCGGTGATAGCAACGACAGGGAACTGTCCCGCCAATCTCATAAGTGCATCATATGCATCTCTTTTGATCATTGGCTTCGCCTCCTATTATAGTATATTCCAAAGTTTAACATTAGGAAAATCTAAAGTCAAATACTAGGAAAATCTAAAGTAAATTACTAGGAAAATCTAAAGTCAGATACTAGGAAAATCTAAAGTCTACACACTTTAAATCTTAGTTGATGGACTTTTCCAACCGTTTTTCGGCATAAATCACGGACTTTTACATCGCGTGTATCTTCATAGAAAAAAGGGTTCACCTCTTTGAAGTGAACCCTTACCTGAAAAACATCCTTTACTTCTATAACGTTACTTTCACCTTTTTACCAGCGTTCTTTTTTGTGAATATCTTCTTATACTTCCTGACGTATTTCCTGTCGGTCTTTTTGTTTCCGACATCGACCTTCACGGTTCGGATCTTCGATTTCTTAAGCGAGTCTTTGACGGATCTTTTGGTAAGCTTCTTAGTCTTCACTATCAGCTTTGTCGCCTTCGAGCCCTTGAATGCACGCGGGCTGATCTTTACGACGCTGAACTTCTTACCGTCTATCGTTACTGACGCCGGGACCGTGACAGTCTTCTTATCTGTCGAAGCTGTAAAGGCGACAGTGCCGGCAGCACCGCCCGCAGCATCAGACAGCACCCTGTAGCTGTTCCTTCCTACATTATGGATCGTGCCCGCTGCCGTTGCAGATGGGACCGGGACCGGTTCCGGAGTCGGCTCCTGATCATATCTCAGCCCGTATCCACGCGGATATGCGATCTCGTCAGTATATGACCTGCTCTTCTTGTCAAATACCGGTATGTTTACCGGCAGCCGGCCAGAAGCATCGAAGACACCGAATATGACTTCGACGCCTGCGATGATGTTAGGTCCGAATCTCCTGTCAGACTCAGTGATGCCCTTTTCTATCGCCTCATCCACATCCACGTAGGATCCGACCCAGCCGTAAGCGGCCATCACCGCATCCGCATCGGGATAGAGCTGGACGTCATACGGAGTATTGATCGACATTATTACGGATCTCTTGCCCTCCGACCTGCAATATGTGGTAGCCAGCAGAGGGATCCTTGATCTCCAGCTGCCTTTATCGTAAGCCATATCCGCGGGGTTGTATAATTCAGAGCCGATTATCACCAGATCAGCCCAGTCGATGTCCTTCCTGAGCTGCCCCTCTATCACTCCCTTATATCCCTCAAAGCAGAACACTCTGACCTCCGCATCGGACGGGAGCCTGCCGGCCTTCTTTGCACGGTTGAAGCCCATCACCATCTGGGCGCTCTCATTTTCATAAGGCGACATCATGAGGACCTTAGTGCCGCTGCCGCCCTTATACGGAAGCACGCTGTTCTCATTTCTTATAAGCGTGACCGCTTTAGCTGATATCTCCCTCTCAAGCTGCCGGTGTTCTGCGCTTCCGACGGTGAGGTATGCATCCCTCTTCGAGTAATCGTTCTCGTCATAATCCAGTATCCCGTTCTTCTGCTTCAGAGTCAGCACTCTGGTGACAGCCTCGTCCAGCCTTTCTTCATCGAGGGTCCCGCTCTCTACGGAGGATCCGATGCGCGAGATCACCTTATCTATGCGCGCCTCAAACTCCTCTTTATCATACACTCCTGATACAGGCATGCAGATAAGATCGGCTCCGGCCCTGAGTGATTCCAGCGCTGCCTGATCCTCTGTGAAATAATCGGATATGCCTTCCATGTTCATGGCGTCGGTAACTACGACACCGTCAAAGTCCATCTTATAGCGCAGTATGCCGCTCAGGAACTTTGACGACATGGTCGCCGGACGTCTCTCTTTCTTTCCTGTCTTCTCGGACAGTATCTTCGTGCTGTCGACCTGAGGATAGATGATATGGGCAGTCATTATCATGTCAATACCCTTATCTATTGCGATCTGAAACGGCTTGAACTCAGTTCCGGTAAGTTCATCCAGCGGCTTATCCACGACCGGAAGCCCCGTGTGGGAATCCTCATCTGTATCTCCGTGGCCCGGATAGTGCTTGGCACAGCCTATGACGGAGTTCTCACGAAGTCCGTCTATAAACGACTGACCGAATCTTCCCACTGTGTCGGCGTCATCGCTGAACGCGCGTATGCCTATGACCGGATTGTTCGCATTTATGTTGACGTCAAGCACAGGTGCAAGCGTAGTGTTGATGCCAAGCGACCTGAGCTCGCTTCCTGCGATGCGTCCGGCCGCTGCGGCGCTTTCCGTATCTCCGGTCGCGCATAGAGCCATACTGCCCGGCATAGTCGTTCCGTCACCAAGACGTGACACTATGCCGCCCTCCTGATCCGTCGCGATCAGGAGAGGAAGCCCGCCCTTGCTCTGCACCGATCTCTGCATGGCTTTTGTAAGATCGAGAGTCTCGCCTGTTTCCTTGATATTCGCGTCGAACAGTATAACGGCTCCGAACTGATAGTCGGCCAGTATATCCGACACATCGTCGGTGAGCACGGTCATGTCCTTTGTATTACCGTCACTGTCATTCCACTTGCGGAAGTCCATCATGAAGCACTGGGTGATCTTCTGCTCCAGCGTCATGCCCTCCACCATGGCGGAAATATCCTGTGTATCTTCTGTCGTAGCGAATGCCCCTACAGGCACGACGGTGGTAAACACCATCATGAACGTAAGGGCAATCGTCAGTATTCTTTCTGATATATTCTTTTTCATGTTTTATCTTAAGCGACTCCTCTTTTATTTTTTCATAATATTTCCTTGAGCCATGCGACGAGAGCGTCAATGATCTTGTCCTCTATGGCATCCGGGAGCAGTCCCTCATCCTTTTCCGGATCCTTCATCCTCGGCATCTCAGCTGTACCGTCATCCTCTGTAATGATCACGTCGCTGAGTGTCAGATGCAGTCCGGCTTCACGCAGACTGTCTGACAGGATGGAAATAAACTTAGGCTTCACAAGGTCTGAAGTGAGAAGCTTTATCCCCTCCCTCTCGATCGTTTCGGACTTTGCGATCCTGAAGGCCAGCTTTGCCGCCCCTCCGGCAAGGCCGGTCAGCGCCGGGCTCTCGGCGAGCTGCTTGAAGTCCATCCGGACCCCCGCTGCCTGAAGCGATATCTTCGGTCCCGGCTGATCGAGCGCATACAATGCACCGATCACGACGCCGTCTCCGCCGAGCAGCTGATGCAGGGACTCATTCGCGGAGCGGATGAGATCATCCTGCAGATCCTCGAGCAGCCATACGATGATCTGATCCCGCGCATCCGTGTCCAGAAATCCGAGCAGCTTATTCACCAGCGGGACAGTGTCATCACCGAGTCTTACTATCAGCTTCTCGATTTCAGTCGGAGCAGGATTCTTCCTGCATTCCTCTGTCAGCTGAGTTATCAGACTTTCAAAACTTTTCTCATAGTCGATAGACCCTACTTCAAAGCTAATTCTGATCATATTCTTTCACCGTTTCATCCTTTGCCTTTACTTTACCTTTACCTATATAGAACTCATCCCTGTCTCTCGACTCCTTCCATATGAGATCATATATCAGAGGATCGCGCAGGAGATGTCTCCATGCAGTCGTAGTGGCTTTAATGAATCTCTCGTCGAGTTCTGTCCCGTTCTCAATCATGGGACAGACGTAAGGCAGGTCGTAATCATTGAATATCATTCGCAGGCTCCCGTCCACATCGAGATGAGGCATGAGCGGAAAGGTCCTGCACTGCATCGGCCGTAAATGTCTGGGGCAGACCGGAGGCGTCTTGCATCTGACGAACCACACCTTGCCCTGCCATGACTCGGGGAACTCATACTCGTTGGTGATCAGCGCCTCCCATGTCAGCCAGTCGTCATGCCTGTCGTGGATCTTGTCCTCTCCCGGCAGGAGCATTATGCCCAGGCTCTCATCGAATTCCGCGGCATTGCAGCATATCGAGCCGCAGATACTGCCGCAGTCAAAAGGCACAGGCGACACCCTGTCCAGCAGCCTGTAGATAGCCCTGAATGTCCTTTTGCGTGTACTTCCCTTTATCATAGCGGTCAACTGATTCAGCGTTTATTCTTTGGTTTCATCTGGCCCGGAGCGTATTCGGATCTGACGAGTTTGACATCTGTGAGCACATCGTTGGTATACTGCGCTTCCACATTGTAGGTCTTGCCCGTTATTTCCTTTGTCAGGATCTTGTGTACATCGACCTTGCCCAGATCGTTGTAAGGGATGTGGTCGGTGATGACGCAGTAGACCGGCAGATCAGTCTCATTATATCTGCCTCCTTCTATGTAGACATTGCGCAGAGCCTGTGTCAGTGTCGCCTTTGGCTTTTCGACTCCGCCGAAAGCATAGGCAACATACTCCCCGAGTTTGATTTTGTCTTTGTTTTCTGTTACTTCATTTCTTGCCTGATCCATTATGAAAAGTCCCTCCTTCACGGCCCTGCCGGAGGCGTGTCCGACATTGAGTATAACACAATTATTGCCCTTATCGATTATACATTTCAGCCATGCAGACTGAGACAGCTCAGTTCAGCTTCAGTCAAACAGACTGAGCTGCACAAGCTTCCTCAGCTTTCCCGCCGCAGGGATGTTAGGCGTCCGGTAATCTTCTTTCTGCTTTATCTTATACTCCTTTACCCGGCCGAAGCTTGCGGCCTTCGCCCCCTTTGTGAGACGCAGGACCTGCACGCCCTGGGTGGACTTCGTGGTCTTGAGAGGTATCTTTTCGCTGCTGAAGACAAGGAGCTTGCCGTTCGTCCCCTGCATCGCGAAATCTTCGTCCTCATCTATCACATAGATCCTGAGAGGCTCGGCCACCCCGCCGTACGCGTTGAGAAGCTTCTTCCTGTTCTGCTTGGTCTCGTATGCCGCCAGCGGGAACTTCGCGACCTTGCCGTTCGCAAAGCCTATGAGCACATATTTGCCCGCATCAGAGGTGCAGACATGGAGTATCCTTTCCTTAGCCTCAAGCTCGCACAGGTTATTTATGTAATCCGGTATGTCGGACGGCTTCGCATCCCTGAGTTCAGACAGATTCACCTTGTATACGGCCTGCCTGTCAGAGAATACGATCAGCTCCTTTGAGTTCATGCTGTCATACTCCGCCACGATCCTGTCGCCTTCCTTGAACTTTATCTCAGGGTCGTTCCTTAGCGAAGTGAGAGCGAGCTTCTTTACATAGCCTTCCTTCGACACGTAGACCTTGACCGGATAATCCGGCTTCTCCTCCGCAGCCGCCGCAGTCAGCACCTCGTATTCCGTGACGATCTCAGTCTTCCTCGGCATGCCGTACTTCTTCTGTACTTCACGGAGGGTCCTGACGATGAGCTTATCTATCTCCTTCTCAGACCCGAGCTGCATCTCGATCTTTGCGATCTCCTCCTTCAGCTGCTCTATGGACTTAGTCTTATTGAGGATGTAGTCCTTGTTGAGGTTACGGAGCTTTATCTCGGCCACGAATTCAGCCTGTGCCTCGGATATGCCGAAGCCCTCCATGAGGTTCGGCACGACGTCCGCATCATTCTCGGTCCCCCTGATGATCCTGATCGCCTTGTCTATATCAAGAAGCACCTTCGCAAGTCCCTCGAGCAGGTGGAGCTCCCCTGACTTTTTGGCCAGGTCGAAGCTGAGCTCGCGCCTTACGCAGCCCCTCCTCCACTTCGTCCACTCGTCGATGATGTCGTATACGCCGAGAGTCTGCGGCCTGCCGTCGATGAGGACAGTCATATTGCATGAGAAAGAATCCTGGAGCTTTGTCATCTTATACAGCTTCAGCATAAGCAGGTCCGGATCAGTCCCGCGCTTATAGTCTATGGCCAGCCTGAATCCGTGCAGACCTATCTCGTTGCGGATGTCAGTTATCTCATCTATCTTCTTCTGTTTGATTAGGGATACCACGCCGTCAATGATGGCTTCCGCGGTAGTGGAGTACGGGATCTCAGTGACCTCGATGATGCGTGCCCTGGTATTGACGTTGTACCTGGCGCGCAGCGTTACAGAGCCCCTGCCCGTCCTGTATATCCCTTCCATGACTTCCTTATCCAGCAGGAGCATGCCGCCTGTAGTGAAATCCGGACACGGCATGACCTCC
The DNA here is from genome assembly GCA_045604305.1 of Anaerovoracaceae bacterium. GTDB lineage: Bacteria > Bacillota > Clostridia > Peptostreptococcales > Anaerovoracaceae > Crickella. The sequence goes on from JAZUNV010000130.1 coordinate 14,483, forward strand.
GAGATGTCCTTTCTCGGATGCTGTATGCGCATGATGACGGCATCGCAGAGCTCAAAGAGATTGAAGCTCGGTATGGACGATGCCATGCCGACAGCTATGCCCTCTGTAGGATTTGCAAGGATGTTCGGGAAGGTCACAGGGAGCAGCACAGGCTCCTTCCTGGTCGAGTCGTAATTATCTACGAAATCCACCGTGTCCTTCCTGATAGACCTGAAGAACTCAGCCGCTGCCGGCGCGAGCTTCATCTCCGTATATCTCGATGCTGCAAAGGCGGTATCGCGGCTGTAGTGCTTGCCGAAATTCCCCTTTCCGTCGATCAGAGGCAGCAGAAGCGACTCGTTGTTCTGAGTCATGCGCACCGACGCCTCGTAGTTCGAAGCATCGCCATGAGGATTGAGGAGCATGGTCCTGGCAGCTACGTTCGCCGACTTCGTCCTCGCGCCTGTCAGAAGCCCCATCTCGTACATGGTATATAAAATCTTCCTGTGGGACGGTTTGAGTCCGTCTATCTCCGGAAGAGCCCTCGACATGATGACGCTCATGGCGTACGGCATGAAGTTCCGTTCAAGCACCTTCGGCGCCGGCATGTCCTGTATATTTTCGATTATCTTCTTTTCTTCTTTCTTTACCTTCGGCATGTGTTCTCCCTAGCTGAGATCGAGCGCTTCGTAATCGATGTCTCTGAAGTGCTCCTCAATGTATTCCTTTCTCGGCGCCACATCGTTGCCCATGAAGAGATCGAACCACCTCTCCATCTCTTCGGCATCAGATGCAGTGATCCTGATCAGCCTCCTCGTGCCCGGCGTTATGAAGCGGGCCATCATCTCGGCGTCGTTCTCACCGAGTCCCTTCGAACGCTGTATGGTGAGCTTCTTAGGGTCCCTGCCGCTGATGATCTCATCGCGCTCCTCGTCGCTGAATGCGTAAAGAGTCTCGGTCTCCTTTTTGCTGCGATCGGTTATCTCGAAAAGAGGCGTCATCGCATAGTACAGGAAGCCCTTCTCTATGAGCTGCGGGCAGAGCCTGTGTATCATCGTCGTCACCAGGCAGACTATATGCGATCCGTCCACATCCATATCCGCCGTGATTATTATCTTGCCGAACTTAATGCGGCTCTCATCGAACTGCGGTATGTCCTTAGGGAGCTTCCTGCCCCTCACTTCGATGCCGCAGCCCATGACACGGATGAGATCCATTATGATATCCGATCCGAACACGCTCTGAAGGGATGCCTTCTGTATGTTCAGTATCTTGCCCCTGATAGGCATCAGCGCCTGATACTCCGGGTCTCTCGCCGTTATAAGACTTCCGCAGGCCGAATCTCCCTCGCAGATGAAGAGCTCACGCTTCGAAGGATCCTTGCTCCTGCAGTCGACGAACTTCTTGACCTTGTTCGTCACGTCGGTCTTCTCCATCAGCTTCTTCTTGACCGTTATCCGCTGGGATTCCGACTGCTCGCGGCTGCGCTTGTTGATCAGGACCTGTTCTATGATCTTGTCCGCCTCAGCCTTGTGCTCTATGAACCAGATCTGCATGTTGGTCTTGATCAGATCCGAGAGGAATTCCTGGATGAACTTGTTGTTGATGGCCTTCTTCGTCTGGTTCTCGTATGAGGTCTGAGTCGAGAATGAGTTGGTGACCAGGATCAGGCTGTCGGCTATATCACCGAAGGTGACCTTCCCCTCCTTTGCCGTATACCTGCCGCGCGCCCTTATCTCCTTGTCGAAGGCGAACGACATCGCCTGCCTCACCGCTCTGTCAGGAGAACCGCCGTGCTCAAGGTAGGATGAATTGTGAAAGTACTTCACCATCTGAGACTTATTGCTGAAGCAGAACGCGACGTCCGCCTTAACGGAGTAGTCGTCCTTGTCAGCCCTGTCTCTGCCCTTGCCTTTCCCTGAAAAGATAAAAGGCGCCGTGATCGGATCCTCACCGGCGGTCTCTTCAACATAACCCTTTATGCCCTGTGGATAGAGATATTCGAAGCTCTCCTTCGACGCCTCGTCTTTAAGCGTATATGTGATCCCGGCATTGACTATCGCCTGCTGCTTGAGTATCTCCTGAAACGATGCCAGAGGTATGTCGATCTCCGTGAAGACCTCATCATCCGGCAGCCATCTCTGCGTCGTACCGGTCTTCCTGCTCTTGCTCTTCGTTTTTTTGAGCTTCCCTTTCGGATCACCCTTTTCGAAGTGCATGCTGTATTCGTATCCGTCACGGACCGAAGTCACGTCGAACCATGCCGACGCATACTGCGTGGCAGCTGCGCCAAGACCGTTCAGGCCCAGCGAATACTCGTAGCTGGCGTCGGAATACTTGCCGCCGGCATAGAGCTCGCAGAATACAAGCTCCCAGTTATAGCGCTTCTCCTTCTCGTTCCAGTCCATCGGAACTCCGCGCCCGCGGTCTCTCACCTCGATGGAATTGTCCTTATACCTTATGACCTCTATCTTGTTGCCATGGCCCGCCTTCGCTTCGTCCGTGCTGTTTGAGAGCACCTCAAAAAAGCCGTGCGTACAGCCTTCTATATCGTCGGAGCCGAATATGACTCCCGGGCGCTTCCTCACGCGGTCCGCGCCTTTAAGTGATGTTATACTGGTGTTATCGTAATTCTTCTTTGCCATTTGTTCCTTTCTGAATCATCCTGTTTATCACCGCCGGACCTACAGGAAGCGTTTGATCCTGATCCATGTGCGGCTCTTTTTTGACTCGCCGCCTATCTCCTCAAGGACTGCTTTGCCTTTGCCCTTCACGGTCAGTATCGCGCCTTCCTCCACCTTGAGATCAGTCTTCAGGCATTCCGCATGATCAACGGAAACGAGTCCTCTCCTTATCGCTTCGGCGGCATTGCTGCGCGACACCCTGAACGCCGATGAAATCACGCTGTCGAGTCTGACCGAGCATACAGTATCCCTGATCATCTCGCAGCGCATCTCCGGTATGATCACATCTCTTACAGAAACTTCCTCGGTCTTTACCTCGGTGCGCCCGACCTGATGGTATTCCCTCAGGAGGAAATCCGCCGTTTCAGGCACGATAAAGATGTCCGCCCCGTCGTCTCTGACGAGTATGTCGCCGATCAGCCTCCTCTCTATCCCAAGTCCAAGTATCGAGCCGAGATAATCTCTGTGGCTAAGGCTTCGTGAGATAGCCGGCTTCTTTACTCTCAGCACTGAGATCAGCCCGTCCGTCGCTTCTTCATCGCTTACAGGCAGCTCGGCAGGGATGCATACCAGCATCCTGCGCTCGGCATCATCATAGCCGCCGTACATCAGCGTCCTGACGCCCGCCGCATGCATTACTGCGCTCCTTGTCAGAGCCTGTTCATGCGAATCAAGGAATCCGCTGGCAGTCACATACCAGCCATCCCTGCACTGATCTATCTTATCCTCTATCTTCGCTGTGATCAGTTCGTCCTTAGTCATCGCCTATCAAGTATTATCCCTGAGGACACAGCCTCTCGGCCCATTCAGGCTCTTTGAATCCAGTCAGCACAAAGCCGTCGCCTATCAGGAGGGGTCTCTTGACAAGCATGCCGTCGCTTGCAAGCAGTCTGAACTGCTCATCCTCGCTCATCCCCGGCAGCTTCTTTGAGAGCTCAAGCTCCCTGTACTGCATTCCGCTGGTGTTGAAGAACCTCTTGAGCGGCAGTCCGCTCATGGCATGATAAGCGCGCAGATCAGCCTCGCCCGGATTGTCTTCCTTGATATCTATCACCTCGTGCCCGATGCCCTTGTCGTCCAGCCATTTAAGAGCCTTCCTGCAGGTCGAGCATCTGCTGTAACAGTATACTTTGACCATGGTCTTCTCCTTTCAATTCACCATCAGTGTTTTTTCAATCGTTCCGATTGTACCATATATACCCATCATCGGCCCGGTCGACTTCGATGCGGCTGTCGATCTTTATTTCTCCGCTTACGAAATACCGGTTTCCGTTCTGAAGCTGCGTTGTATTTTCATCAAAAATAACTTCCGCCGCATATGATTCCGCTCCGGCAAAAATGAAAAAAACCAATGCCAGAAACAGTGTTATCAGAAGCGATATGTTTCGTTGTGATCTTTGCATTTTTGTTCTCCCCTATCCCGGATAATGCTTTCTCATGTATTCTATCGTCTTATGCAGGACCGTACCGTGAAATATGTCTTCAAGATGTCCGGCGAAGTCCAGTCCGTATCTGTCATGAAGCTCGCGGAGCCTGAGCTCGATGATATGCTGCTGTTCCGCAGCAGGCTCTTCCATGTAGTCGCCCAGAGTCATCTGCCGGCCTTCCTCACCGGACAGATTGTATATGCCGGCCCCCACAAGCCGTACCGGTCGCTTCTCCACCTGATCGAGCAGCCTGACGGTCTCGGTGTATATGATCCCGGCACTGTCAGCGGAAGCTGCCACTCTTGATCTGGTGATGCTCTGCATGTCGAAGTATGTCAGCTTGAGTGTGATGCCCTTGCCATGCAGCCCGTGCCGCCTTGCCCTGTCCTCGACCGACAGAGCCAGTAATACGAGAACATCCTTCAGAAGGTCATAGTTCTCAACATCCTCCTGGAAAGTGACCTCGCGGCTTAAGGACTTCGCGTCCTCAGGTTTATATGCGACCACCTTGCGCTCATCTATGCCGAATGCCAGCTCCGTGATCAGCCGCCCGTGCTTGCCGAATCTCTCAGCGATCTCCTCGCTTCGCTCCTGTATATCGCGGACAGTATAGATGCCTATCCTGTTGAGCTTTTCCGCAGTCTTGGCGCCTACCGTATACAGTGACCTGACATCGCGGTCGATCATCAGGTCTACGAAGTCCTGCGGCGTGATTATCTCGAAGTAGCCGTCCGGCTTCTTCTCCTCGCTCGCTGTCTTGGCCGCTGTCTTGGAATACGCGATACCGACAGAGCAGGTAAGCCCGAGCTCGCTTCGTGTCCTGGCCTTGATCTCCCTTGCCATCTCACCGGCACGCTCGAAGGTCCCGGCACTATAGGTCACATCCAGATACGCTTCGTCAAGAGCCACAGTCTCCATCCTTACGGCATAATCGTTCCATATCCCGCGGAGATGCTCCGAGACTTTTCTGTACTTTTCGAAATTCGGATGCATGTATATGCCATGCGGGCAGAACCTGTACGCATCCTTTATGTTCATTGCGGAATGGACTCCGTACTTCCTAGCTTCGTAACTGCAGGTCGCGACTACACCGCGCTCATTCGGGAGAGCCCCAATGATAAGGGGCTTGCCCGCCAGAGAAGGATCATCCCTGACTTCGACCGATGCGTAGAAAGCATCCATATCCACGTGAATGATGATCTGTTTTTTCTCCACATCGCATTCCTTTCGGCTGATCTGTACTATGCTTAATAATAGCCGAACTTTTTCGTCTTTAGCAAGCAGGATCGGGACAAAAAAGGCTGCCTCAAAGCAGCCCCGATATCATTTATCCGAGATGTTCAGCAGGTATATCATTTGACTCTTCAGATAACGCCGAACGGAATGAGTGCTGCCAGCAGGACAGCAACGAGTGTCCACTCAATGATAAGGAAGGTCTTCCTCTTAGTAGGCTCCATGTCAGGCACGTAATTGGCCGCAAGGAAAAACGGAATGTAAGTCGTAATGAATACCGGCAGCACGCCCCACCATTTATATACCCATATGAACGAGTGGTTCGATGTACCTGCAAGGAACGACTCGACGAGAGCAAAGAGAAGCGCCATGCTTATAGCTCCAACGAGCTTGCAGTCTATGCCCTTCTTACCGTCCTTTGCAAAATACCTGGTGCTCCTGTCTTCAGGCAGCATCTTGAGAGATATGATGCCCGCCAGCGAGAACATCATCGAAAGCTCCCAGCAGACTCCGATCAGCAGGATGAAAGTCGTGGATTCATTGCTGACCGCCCAGAGAGGATATCCCGCGAAGTGCGCTATGATGGCATTTGCGATCTCATAGAGCCAGTGCACTCCGTAAAGCGCCAGTCCCGCGAAGACCATATCATAGTTCTTCTTATGCATCTCACTCCAGTACACATAGAAGACTACTGCGAGTATAAAGATAAACGTCCAGTTGAAATTCTCAGTGCTTCTGACCTGTATCGCATTTACCAGATCCATCGCTTCCTGAGATCCGTCGCCCCAAAATCGTAACATGGCTTACCTCCCCTATATCAATGTCGCTATGAGCTTGTCATCTGACAACAGTTCGTCCATGCGCTGCATGAACGGCACCAGATCTGAGAAATCCACCGCCCTGTGATCGAATGCGACGGTGACCGGGATGATTTCCCTGATCACTACCTCGTCATTCTCTGCGACAGGCTTCTTCTGGACCGCACCGACAGCTATGGCACAGATCTGCGGCGGTATCACCTGAAGCAAAGTGCAGCTGCCATTCCAGTTTCTGTACAGCGGCCCGAGACTTGAGACCGTTATGCTCCCCTGCCTGATATCCTTAGGCAGAAGCCCCCTTCCGGCTTTACCGTCAGCTATACTCCTGCGCATCCTTTTGACGGACACATTGACGCGCCCGCTTCCGATATTCGCCCCGATGAGCCTTCCGGCCGCCTTCAGCACTCTGCCGTACTTCAGGCCTTCAAGAGTATCTGACAGGCCTGTCAGATACATCACGGCCTCCATATCGGTGTTGTCTATGCGGCGCCTGTAGTCGCTCATCATGGACTGTATCTCGCGCATCGACCTATCTTCCATGTGAGGCATGTTGATGGTCATCATCTTCCCATCCCCGAACACTATCGGTACGGAAATATCGATGTGGTCCAACAGAGTGACCTTGCCGCTGACAAGACCATGGTCATAACTGACATGCCCGTTCATGCCCGGGCTTGCCTTGATGCCCTCGATCATCACCTTCAGGATCGCCGTGTTGATGGACAGCCTCTCCTCTTTTGGATGCGAGCTGTTGTACTCTCTGACGACCCCAAGAAGCTTCCCTGCATCAGCCTCATAGGTGATGCTTGAATGCGGGATATGCTTCCAGCTATCCGTTGTCATGCTCGCTATTATCTTGCGCGATATGTCGAAATGGCGCGTCTTCTTTGCCATCATCAGTCTCCACTAAACTCTTACTACATAGCCTTCCTTGCGCGGTTTTGCTGCCGGATGGTCACCGTCTGCATAACCGAGTGCCATCGATGCAACGCCTGTAAGATCCTGAGGCAGACCCCACTCCTTCAGGAGTTCCTTGCCCTCTTCCATCTCAAACATCTGCTTGCAGCGGTGGATCCAGCATGATCCGAGACCGACCGCATACGCAGCATTGACCATGTTGGTGCATACTGCCGCACCATCCATCTCATGAGTGAAGCATTCCGGCGTCTCGAACACCAGAATAATAGTCGGCGCTCCGTAATACGGATCCATGTCCTTGCCGAACACCTTGGCATTGAGTGCAGCTACTCTGTCGCGGTACTCAGGCGTCTGCACGACAACGATCTGCACGCCCTGGGTACCCGCACCTGTCGGCGCAAATGTACCCGCTTCCACAACAGCGTTCAGTTCCTCTTCTTTGATCTGATCAGCCTTATACTTTCTGATCGCTCTTCTGTTCTTCAGTACTTCAAGTGCTTCCATCTCTTTGTCCTCCATTCATCTTAAATATTGTCAATAATTGCATTATAAGCAGTTCCTATGGGAATGATGCCTCAATTCTCATTTGAACTGTACTTGGATTCTATTTTTTTGTGATCCACATTATCTCAGGAGGATCGTTCCTTTGATTCAGGAAACTTGTATATGCAACGTGATACCTGCCCGGATCAAGGCTCTCCGCCCAGGACAGTACCTGCTTCTTTTCATGAGTCCCCTCCTCATGGCCGCTATAGAGAACGACTGTCACTATGCCGCCGCGCCTAATGATATTCAGCGCTTCCTTCAGACCGCTAAGTGTTTCGTCCGCGGTCGTCGTGATGCTGTGATCGCCTCCCGGAAGATATCCGAGGTTGAATACAGCTGCCGCGGCGCTCCCCTCCGGCACGTAAGCTCCCATCGACACGAATGAATCGTGGATGAGCTGCACATTCCTGAGCCTCTCTTCATCAAGACGCTCTCCCGTGCGGGCGATAGCGGCCTGCTGGATATCGAAAGCAAATACCGTCCCCTTCTCTCCAACAGCTCTGGCAAGCGTCACCGTATCGTGGCCGGCTCCGCAGGTCGCATCAATTACAATATCACCCTGCCTGATATAGGCAAGAGTGATCTCCATGGCCAGCTCTGTTGTACGGACTATAAGGTTTCTCATACTCAATAACTAATCTGTCAGCAGCTTGCTTTCTGCGATCCTTTCGCTGGTCCCTGCGATGATCGAGCTCTTTACCGGCTGGTCGCATACAAGCTCTCCGCCCTCAATTGTCAGGCATTTACCTCCGGCTTCTTCGACAATAAGCACACCCGCAGCATAGTCCCAGACTGACAGTTCCAGTTCAAAATACAGTCCTGCACGTCCCGCAGCTACATAGCACAGATCCAGCGCAGCTGAGCCTGTCCGTCGTATATCCTGGCATCTTCCGTATATCGATCTGACTCTTCCCAGAGTTTCATCAATAAGACCGGGATTGCCCGGAGTCGTTCCGAAAATTACCAGGGACTCTGACAACGTCCCATCAAGAACATGTATCCGCTCTCCGTTGAGAAAAGCGCCTCTGCCCTTCTCTGCCGTGAACAGTTCATCCTTGAAAGGATCATATACCACCGCAGCCTTCAGTCTGCCTTCTTCTAAGCATGCGATGGATATACAGCTGTGTCCGTAGTGATGTGTGAAATTGGTAGTTCCATCAATAGGATCTATTACGAAGGTAAGCCCTTTCACCGTTTCGCTCGAAACATCTCCTTCTTCACATATAAAATGGGCGCCGAAAAAGGCTGCCGAAAGCTCCCGGATCGCATGATCCTGTACCTTTTTGTCGAACTCTGTTACCACATCCCTGCGACTTGTTTTTATCTCTGACTCTATAGTTCCGCTATGAGCCGAGAGCATTATTGCCCCGCACTCCCTTGCAATACTTGAAATCTTTTCTACTTCCATCATTCACCTGAACTGGTTTATTATTTCTTCTGCCTCGCTTATCACTGCCAGCTGATCACTGTCGCAGAATGGCTTGAGCCTGAGCATCCCTTCATAATAATTCAGGCGCATCAATCCGATACGATCGAGCCTGATATCTTCATCATCGGTATTCCGTATGATCTCAGCACTCTCTCTGATGATACGATCGTGCTGCATCAGGAGATCATTTGTGAGTCTGCGAAGCTGCGCATCCGTAAATTCGCGCGGAAACCGGGCCTTCTTGCCGAACACAGCCTCGCACCACGCTTCTTTATGCTGATCCTTTTCGCTTAGTTTAAACAGTGACATATTCTATTGTCCCCTTATATCATGTGAAGTTCTGTCACGGCTGTTGGAGCCAGAACTTTGACATACTGTTCAACCTGCTGCAGGTAAGCCTTGATCGTATCGCTGTCCATTCCGGGCGTTCCGAAACCGAAATACAGCACATGCCTGCTGTCATCCGAAAGGCACGTCCTGCTGTCTGCTCCGGCTATCATGCTTACGACTACGGATCTGTCATCCCTGCATGTAACATCGCCCGGATAGCTGTGCGCCTCGCCGCCGTGGATGCTTGGAAACGATTCCTTTTCCGTCGCTTTGTAGACTATAAGGTCGCCATCGATCTTGTCTGCATCATGCGATCCAAGCAGGCATCTCGTCTTCAGCTCCGTCAGGAACGCTACTGAATTGTTATAGTGACCTTCCGGGAAAGGTCTTCCTTTCAGCAGAAAGGATTCCACCTGCATCATTACGGGACTGGTCTTCTTGAACTTTCGGAAGTATCTGAAATATGGTTCCTGTCTGAACCATGTTTCTCTGTCATATTCCCTGCCTTCCTCGCGGATCGCAGTCAGCTCTTTTTCCCTGAGTTCGTCAAATGCAGCAGTGTCCCATTCGCTGCTGTCGGGATACCATACTTCAAGTATCCCAAGTCTTCTGTCCGCATCAAGTGATGCATCTCTGATTATCTCTCTCATCGCCCTTTTCTCTTTCTTTTGTTTTGACCTATATCTGCTCCACATCAACCACAAGATAGTCTTTGCTTTGTATCAGCATCGATCTGAAGTTTCCGGCCGCGATGTATCGTCCTATCGATCTCCTCTTCGTCATGCAATATACGCGGACTATCGACGATGATCCTTCAGACCATACAACACCAGTCCGCCCCTGTTGCTGTATCCGCTTTCCCAGAGGCTCCTGAGATCAAGCCACCTGTACCAGCTGTAAGTCACGGTCTTGACCATCAGCGTGTCCTCAGTCACTTCGTATCCGTTGATCAGGAACCAGTGCCACACATAATCCTTCAGAGCCTTGTCCTTGTGGTTGAGTATCAGGGTCGGGACAGGATATCCGGCATCTATCTGCTTTCTGACAGCTGCTTCAGCCGCCTCATACGGCGCATTCCCGTCAAGAATGTCCATGCTGATACAGGTCACAGCCCTGTCTCTCAGATACTGAAGGTACCCTTCGACATAGATCTCCGCCCTGTTGATACCGGACATCCTAGGCTTCAGATATTTCTCCATCATATGTGCGAACTCTACATAATCATCTCTGGATAGATCCGTATGATCGAAAGGATAGATGCCCTCAACGCCCTTGTGGATCGCAAAGTACAGACTGCTGTCACAGGCTGTCTCTGCGCCGCACCCGCCAAGCCGCATCATAAATGTCCTGAACCAGTCCTGATTGCCTCCATATGAATCTCCGATAAAGAAATGCTCGAGCTCACGCTTCATCCCATGTCCCCTTTGCGATCCGCTTCAGTCGATCAAGCGTGACCTAGAGATATGTAACAGTCTCTGTCAGAGCCTTCCTCGATCCGTGGTTCGCAAGCGGGCCGGCTCCCTCGGCAGCATATCCGAGATCGGGCAGCATCAGCACCTCTTCGTTCCCCCGAAGCCCAAGCGCCTCAGCGGCCTTGTCAGGATCGAAGAAGTTGATCCAGCAGCTGTCC
>JAZUNV010000131.1:0-21003 GCA_045604305.1 Anaerovoracaceae bacterium
GGTCGGTAATGACCGCCGCTACGATCACGGCGAAGCTGCCGGCATGCAGTCCTTCAAGATACAGGCGTACGATCATCGGTATCAGCAGCAATCTTAAGAGTGTTATGGCGTTAGGGAGATTTACTATATTCTTCCTGCTCATCACCTCCCGTAGCTTATCGCCGACCTCAGGACTTGCGTCATTGAAGGACAGCCCCCATGTGGCGAAGCTGACAGGAAGCGCAACTACAGCGTCCACTATCGAATGCTGCTTAACAAAGAGCGTGGATACACATATGAAGAACACAGTCACGGCCATTGCAGTTTTAGCCCGGATAGACAGTTTCTCATTTGCATACATCGCGGCGAACATAAGGCCCATCGACCCGATAACGTGCATGGACGGGCAGATGTTTGTGGGTGTGTCGACAAGATATATCATCGAAACTATCCAGGTGAGTATGTTATCATGCTCAAAGCTGTCCGGCCTCAGTGAGTGGCAGCTCGGATATATAAGAAACGCTGCAAAAGACATGATAGCTCCGACGATGAAGAACTGCATCATCTTCCTGAATACTTCCCTGTCATTTCTGAACAGATAGATTATCATTGCTATCGTAACAACATGCCACGAAAGATACGGAATCACAAAAATTTCACTGAAAGGTATCAGGTCGTCCATGAACATATGGATGGTATGATACTCAGCGCCTATATTGACCCTCTCCACGATCACATAAGCAAGAAGATACAGTGGCAGAAACCACAGGTATTGATAATCATTGTCTCTTTTTCCGCCATTCATAACGGATAGTATACCACAAAAGAAGATCCTGAGGCCCCGCAGGACCGGATAATAAGGGCTTCTATATTAAACATTATTCGACGTGAACAGCCCCGGAATGATTTGTCAATTCCGGGGCTGCACAGAGAAAACCTATTTTTATGGATTTAATCCCAGAGAGGTTCAACCTCCTTTTCATCTGGATCCTTCTTCAGAATTATGTTGAGAATGATTGCGCAGATAGCTGCAGGAACGATTCCGGATCCGCCGAAGATGTATCCTACAAATGCAGGCATCTGAGCCAGTGCGTTCGCTGTAGAACCGAGACCGTAGCCAAGGCCGAGTGATACGGCAACGATAGTGACTTCACGTGTACCGATACCGTCTTTAGTGATCAGCTGGATACCGCTGACTACGATGGATGCGAACATGAATACGGCTGCTCCGCCGAGTACGGACTGTGGCATCAGCTGAACGATAGCGGCCAGCTTAGGGCAGAATCCGCAAAGCACCAGGAAGATAGCACCCATAGTAATGGCAAACAGATTGACTATCTTGGTCATTCCTACGAGTCCTACGTTCTGGCTGAATGATGTGTTAGGGAGTACACCAAACAATGTAGCGAATGTTGAACCGATACCGTCACAGGCTACGCCGCCGGAGAGCTCCTTATCTGTAGCTTCACGCCCGAGTCCACCTTCTGTGATACCTGAAAGGTCACCGATAGTCTCTACAGCTGTTACGACGAACATGATCATGATAGGTATGATCGCGCGTGCATCGAACACAAATTTGACCGGCATGAGCCTTGGCAGAGACAACCATGCAGCCGCTGCCACCTTGTCCCACTGAAGCACCCACGAATGTATGTATGTCTCGCCATCAACCACAAAAGTTGTATCAAGAAACAGCGGAAGGATGGCACATACGATATATCCTATGATGATACCGAACAGGATCGACGCGGACGACCATATACCCGTTGTGAAATGCTTGAGCAGGATAATGGATACGAGTACGATAAATCCTACGATCAGGTTGGTTGGTGAACCGAAGTCAGAATTGTTATTGCCTCCTCCGAACGAGTTGATGCCTACGCTGATGAGCGACAGTCCGATAGCAGTAACTACCGTACCGGTCACTACGCTCGGGAAGAACCTGCGAAGCGGCTTCAGCAGGAATCCGAGGATCATCTCAAAGACACCTCCGATCATGCACGCTCCGAGTATCGCTCCGTATGCTACGACACCGCCTCCCATCGAGCCGGCAACTCCGCTGCACACTCCTATGAATCCCGAACTGGTTCCCATTACGCACGGAAGTCTTGCGCCGATAGGACCGATCGTCCAGAGCTGTACCAGTGTGACAAGACCAGCTACCAGCATCGCGTTCTGGATCACCGGTACCATAAGCCCGGCATCACCAAGAGAACATGCTCCGCCGATCACGAGTATAGGTGTAAGGTTGCCTACGAACATAGCCAGTACATGCTGCATTCCCAGGATTATCGCCTTGCCTGTAGGTATACGTCCTTCCATCTCATATTCGGAAGTCATGACGCTTAGACCTTTCTTTGTCCCAATATCCGACATTTTCTTTCCCTCCTCTGCAGGTAAACCCATTTCATAACTATGTATTTTATTATATCCGCTCCCTCGTTATTCCTCAACGAAAACGCCCTGTCTTAGCAGAGTGTTGATCAGTCGTGCAGCCATTATCTCTTCACTGTGACTTTTTTGCCGCAGTTCTTCTTCGTGAAGATCTTCTTATACTTCTTAACGTACTTCTTATTCTCTTTCTTCTTGCCGACCTTGACCTTTACCGTATTGACCTTTAAATATATAAACATGCTTACCGTCCGACGTAATGTCAGGGATATTATTTATATCAGCGTAATAGGCGTTGCGTAATTCTTATAGTACTCACCTTCCCCGGATCATTTTTCTGAATATATCTCAGTTCCTTTTAGTCTATATATCTGATAGTCATACTTTGCTTCTTTTTGAGTTACGGTAAGCCGCAATCTTTTTGTAGCCTTGCTGGCTTTGCTTTCAAAGACTATCTCTACAGTACCTGTACCTACAAAAGTAAATGTTTTATCAGGGCTAGCAATAGCCGCAATGCCGGTGCCAACAGAAACTACCCCGCTGGTACCGTAGATGCTGACATTTACACCATACCCTTGCATAATTCTTCTTCAATCTCAGTTTCTCCTTCTTTTTATATCCTTCTCCATTTCTTTAGTCACGACTGTTGTATCCGATGCATGACCATGTTAATACTTTCTAACTATTATATACGATTCGCATCTCATTTTACAGAGGCGAGAGTAACATAATGGGCCTCTACGCCGGGTGCACAATTAAACGCTAACATCATTTACCATTTAATTGTGCACCCGAAATTACAGTAAAGCGTAGTCTGCCCCTGAGTTTGGAAACCGAGTTTGTTAAAGGGAAAGATACGTTCGTCTCTGGCAAAGCCTGATCTAGCTACAGGGGACCATATAGGCTTTCTTGACATTAAAGGCATGTTCTTTGTGTTTTTTAATAAAAACAATCATAAGTTTTGTTGATATTCACAAATGCGCCAAGTAAAATGCGTATCAAGTTATATTAGCAATCATCAACGAATCAAAGACTAGAGATGCGTATTACAAGGACATTCTCAACAGCATACTATTTCTCCTATCGCACCTATTACATGCGATAGCTGCTTTGCTGTGTGGATGTCCGGATATTTACGGTTGATTGTGAACCAAAACCCCGCAGCATGCAGCCGCGGGGTTTTTACTATGTTTCAAGGAGGTACAGTGCAATGCCCGAGATCAGATTCTACAACCATGAACCTATTCCAATGGAAATGCATAAAGTCAAGATCGTACAGCAGCTAAGTCTGCTGCCGGTCGACCAACGTCTTCAGAAAATGAAAGATGCCGGATTCAATACATTTCAGCTTCATAACGGGGATATCTTTATGGATATGCTCACAGACTCAGGAGTCAACGCGATGAGCGACAAGATGCTCGCCGGAATGATGGCCCCTGATGACGCCTACGCAGGAAGCGAATCGTTTTACCGCATGCGTGACAAGCTTGAAGAAATATTCGGAATCAAATATTGTCTGCCTGCACATCAGGGAAGAGCATGCGAGAATGTGCTGGCCGAGAGGTTTGTGAGGCCAGGCAAGTGCGTTATCATGAACTATCACTTTACGACAGCCAAGGCGCACATAACCAGACTCGGCGGCCACGTCGAGGAACTTGTACGGGATGAAGGACTGATTTCAAAAAGCGATCTTCCTTTCAAGGGCGACATCGACCTGGATAAGCTTGAGGCATGTATCGAAAAGGAAGGTGCAGACAATATAGCCTTTATGAGACTCGAGTCGGGTACAAATCTTATCGGCGGTCAGCCTGTCTCGGTGCAGAACTTCAAGGACGCCTGCGCGATAGCCCGCAGGCACGGAATACTGAGCGTATTGGATGCATCATTATTGCAGGACAATCTCTTCTTCAACAAGACACGTGAAGAGGCCTGCCGCAATATGTCCGTCCGCGAGATCACCAGAGAGATCGCAGATCAGTTTGACATTATCTACTTCTCGGCCAGAAAGTTCGGCTTTGCAAGAGGAGGCGCTATACTGGTCAGAGATGAAGCTCTCTTCCACTCCATGGAGGATCTTATCCCGATGTTCGAGGGATTCCTTACTTACGGAGGCATGTCGGTGCGTGAGATGGAAGCCATGACGGTAGGTTTTGACGAATCCATGGATCTCGATGTTATATCGCAGGGCCCAAGGTTTATAAAATATGCTGTCGAACGAATGGATAACTACGGTATTCCTATGATCACTCCGGGAGGAGGCCTGGGAGCCCATATCGATGCAAGCGAGTTCGTCAGTCACATACCTCAGGAGGAGTACCCGGCGGGAGCGCTTACATGCGCATTCTACATCTGCGGCGGCATAAGAGGTATGGAGCGAGGAACTCTGTCAGAGGAAAGAAATCCGGACGGAAGTGAAAGGCTTGCCTCCATGGAGCTGGTCAGACTGGCTCTGCCAAGGAGGGTGTTCACTCTATCGCAGGTGGAGTATGTGATAGACAGAGCAAAATGGCTGTTCGACCACAGAGAGATGGTAGGAGGTCTGCGGTTCGTGCACGAGCCGTCAACACTCAGATTCTTTACGGGAAAGCTGGAACCGACATCAGACTGGCCTGATAAGCTCGCTGCAGCCTTCAAAGCTGACTTCGGAGAGGATCAGTAGCTCAGATAAATCGGCCTGCGGATCAAACCGCAGGCCGGGCGCACTCGTCTTTTACAGATCATAACTTATTTAACTTTTCCTGCACCAGCTCAAAGAATCGCGAGATATGTTCTCCGTCAGCAAAACCGTGGTGAACCGTTATGGATATCGGCATCGTTTTGTCGTCTCCCATTTTCCCGATGACGCAAAGGGGATAATCGTTGCCGCGGCGGTCACGCTGAGTGTTGCAAAACGACGTAAAATCCAATTTGGGAAGTGCGCTGACAAGTATGACATTGTAATCCGTCATCGCTTCCGCCTGTTCGTATGGATCGATGGAAACGGCAAGTGCGATCACCTCCCGCGCCGTCTGACAAAATGTATCGAAGTCTTCTGCATAAGGAAAAATCATTTCGGCGAAATTGTCCTTTTCCTCCACACGGATCGGTGCAAGGCCATCGATTCTGTCATAGTAGACAACGTTGCCCTCCTGATCAAAGCGGTAGTGAAATTCCTCTATTTCATTGACTGCGCCAAGTATCGCGTAGAAGTAACTCAGGAAAAATGAGACTCCGTTTGTTTTGGCGGTATGATAAGCGTGACCGGCATCCACACGCACAGTGACCCCGAGATTGGGATTAATAAAATCGCTAAAAAACTCAAAGTTACCGCGGCGGCTCCAGGTGGGAATATCGATCACGCGTTTTCCCGGTCTTTTGTATTGTTCAATGTTTGCCATTGTGTATTCTCCTGTCCTTAGTCCGTTATATCTATATCCGGCACTATGTACGCGTTGTAATCAGGATATCTGGCATTGACCTCGTCGCTGATTATCCGTATGCCCTCGCTCTGAGCTATGTCGAAGCTGAGGACGACGTCGAACCAGATCAGCTTCTCCCTTTCGTTGAGGTAGAAGCCGTGCATCTGAAGCGCCCACTCGTGAGCAAGCACGATCTTCTCGATCTCCTCTCTCATCACAGCGGCCTTTTCATCAGTATTGTGGGAATACACGCCTATGCCCGTCATTATGACGCCGGTCTCGCGGTAGATCTTGACCGTGAGCTTGCGGGTCAGCACATCCACCTTGTCCACCGTCATCGAATCCGGCAGTTCTATATGCACCGAAGCGTATTCCCTGTCAGGCCCGTAGTTATGCACGAAGAGGTCATATGCTCCGAGCACACCCTCCTCCTCGCTCACCAGCTCCTTGATCCGGCGTGACACCTCAGGGTCTGTCCTGCGTCCAAGTATGTCGGATACAGTGTCGCTTATCATCTCGTATCCGGCCTTGATGATAAAGCCTGCGATGATGACGCCCACATACGCCTCAAGCGAGATACCCGTGAATGTATACAGCAAAGCGGTGACCAGCACGGCAAACGAAAGAGCCGCATCCGATATGGCGTCAGTGCCCGATGCTACCAGCGCGCCCGAGCCCGTCTCCTCGCCCTTCTGTTTGACGTATCGTCCCAGGATTATCTTGGCCACGACCGCCACGGCGATTATCAGAAGCGACACCTTAGAGTAGCTTGCCTGAACCGGATCAATGATCTTCTTTACTGACTCGATCATCGCAGTGATACCCGCGTACAAGACAAGCGCTGCGACCACCATGGCGCTTATGTACTCGACCCGGCCGTGACCGAGCGGGTGGTTTTTGTCAGGCTTCTTGCCTGCGATCTTGGCTCCTATGATAGTGACTATCGATGAGAATGCATCGGACAGGTTGTTGACCGCATCCAGCACTACCGCGATCGAGTTCGACAGCACGCCTACAGTTGCCTTGAAAGCAGCAAGCAGTACATTGACGGCTATGCCGACCACACTCGTCCTTACTATTATTGCCTGTCTGTTCGTCTGTTCCTTCATTTCCTTCTGTCCCAGAAGCTCTGGCTCACCTCGTCCAGCATCGACTCAAGGTCGTTCAACGCCTCCATTCCTTTCTGTCTTATATTCTCTCTTGCTTCATGACCTGCTGTTATCACATCCGTCAGAACTTTATCGCGTGCAGCCTCGACGTCACCCAGTATCTGCATCAGTTCCCCGTGTGACTGCATCAGGGATCCTCTGATCGGATCCCTCCTGCCGTAGACGCCGCTCCTGTAATTATCTATGACGACTTCGTATCTGTCATACGCGTTGGCGACCGCGTCCTCCCAAGATATATACAGCTCATCCCCTGCGCCCTCGCCAACTCTTCGCATCGCCTCAGGCTCAGCCATCAGCTCTCTCAGCTTTGAAGCCAGCGACTCTGAATTCTCCTCTATCAGGAAGCCGTTCCTGCCGTCTGTGACTCCCTCAGACGCGCAGCTGTCTTTGATGATGACAGATGCCGTCCTGCTGGCGGCCGCCTCCCTCACCACGAGACCGTTGGTGTCGAAGGTGGACGGGAAGAGGAAGAGATCCGCACGGCTGTACCACGCTCTTAAGTGCTCTCTGTCTCTCACGGCGCCTGTAAATATGACCTTGCGGTCAAGTCCGAGCTCGCTCGCGTACGCCCTGACTTCAGTCTCATCTCCGCCTCCTCCGACAAATACCATCCTGAAGTCCACGCCCTCTCCATCAAGCTCCTTGAGAGCATCGAGTATGATGCGAAGTCCCTTGTACCACATGAGCCTGCCTATGAAGAGGAAGCACGGCACGCCCTCCGGCAGATCGTATCCGCCGGTCACCTCCTGTATCAGATTCGGAGATACTTCCTCGAGCGGCAGGTCGACGCCGTTAGGCATCACGATGTACTCGCCCTCGTATCCGAGGGAG
Source organism: Anaerovoracaceae bacterium (assembly GCA_045604305.1). Taxonomy (GTDB): domain Bacteria; phylum Bacillota; class Clostridia; order Peptostreptococcales; family Anaerovoracaceae; genus Crickella. The sequence continues at coordinate 7,769 of JAZUNV010000131.1, forward strand.
CAGAGATTCTCTCCTGCACCGCGGCTCACCGTCCAGATCTCGTCGCAGGCATTCACGTTGCGCAGAAGCGCCTGCACGGCACCCTCTCTGAGTACCTCGCTTTTGACAGCGTTCGCGATATCTATGTCGTACTTGGTATGCCAGGTCATCACCAGCGGCAGGTCCGAAGCCTCCGCAAGACTCCTCGCAAGCAGTGCCGAAGTGACCGGGCAGTGCGTGTGGAGCAGCTCCACGTTCTCGTCCTTCACGGCCGCAGCCGCCTCGGGCGAGAACGGATAGCCCGTCACATAGCCGATCATTTCGCGAGTGTCTATGCTCGGATATCTGATGATCGGGAAATCGTATATGCTGTCGTCACAGCCCGGCACCTGAGGAGTCATGACCACGGAGTGCCCGTGGTTCTTCTCTATGATGCGCGCATAATTGACGACTGCGTTGACCACCCCGTCGATGATAGGCGGGAATGCATCATTGAGTAATGCTATCGTGTGTTTTTTCATCATGCTATAGGTATCCTTATCTTTGTATCTGACAGCGGATACGCCGCGCATGCGTGCACGTATCCGAAGTCTCTGTCTGCTCCTCTCAGGCCGTCGCACTTAGGCGAGATGAAGACATTGCCATCGAGCACCTTGGTGCGGCAGAACCCGCATTCACCGCTTCGGCATCCGGTCTCTATCCTGATGCCGGCCCTCTCGAGCGCAGTCACCAGGCTCTCGCCGGCCTTCGCAGGTATCACGGTCTCGCTGATGCCGCGGACCACGGTCAGTCTGAACTCCGTATCCGCTTTCGGCTTCATGTCCTCAGGATATCCTTCGAGCCCAGTGACGTCAGCCGCCTGTCCGTACACCTCGAACCTCTGGCGGCGCTTCGGCACCTTCAGCTCATCGAAGGCCTTCTCAATGAACCCGTACATCACCTGCGGTCCGCAGACAAAGTACGTGTAGTTCTCAACTCCGTCCGGTGAATTCTTCTTGATCTTCCATGCGTCGATGAAGCCCTTCTCACCCTGCCACTCAGGATGCTCGCCCGAGACTATGTACACAGGCCTGACCCTGTCGCAGCGCGCGGCTATCTCCTCGAGCTCATCCCTCATTGGGATGTCGTTCGGAGACTCGGATCCGTGAAGTATCGTGAGGTCGATGTCGAGCCTGCCGTCTGCGATCTCCCTGGCCATGGACAGGAACGGCGTTATGCCGATGCCGCCTGCGATCGCAATGACCTTCCTTGAATCGCGCAGAGGTTCGAAGTAAAAATGGCCGCACCCGACGTTCCCCGTGAACTCATCACCGGCCCTGATATTCTCATTAATGTAATCGGCGATGAAGAGCTCGCCCTTCGAATGCCTGACGCATATCTCGACGAAGCCGTCATCTCCCCTGGCCTGGCAAGGCGCTGAGGATATGGTATACGGCCTCGAAATGAGACTCTCCCCGACCGGGAAGTCGAGCACCATGTACTGGCCCGCGTAGAAGTAAGGCAGAGCTTCGCCGTCAGCACGTTTGAACCTGATCGCCTTGACTGTAGGTCCCTTGTCGATCACTTCGGATACAATGAGGCCGAGTTTGCCCGGGTGCCAGGCCTTAGCCACTTCGGCGATCGGATCTGTCTTCACCGGCCAGTCGGAGGCGTTTTCGAATGATTCAAGTCTGCTTTTGGTGACGCGGGATGCGCCTCCTACGTCCTTAAGAAATCCATTGATCTTCATCTTACTTCGCCTCCTTTGCCATAGTGTCCAGCACATTCTTGGCCGCCTTCCAGCCGTTGACCACAGCCGGTCCCATGCCGTCTCCGGAGATCTGGTGAGCTCCAGAGAATTCGAGGTGGTCTATGAAGTGCTCCGCATCAGCCGTCTGGAGGCGTGCTACTATATGGTCTTCCATCGTATGCGCGTAACCGTAAATACAGCCGTTGTACATGCCTGTATAGCGCGCGACCGTCATAGGAGTCTCTATCACGCACTCAAGCACGTGTTCCTTTAAGTCGAACCCGAGGTACCTGCTCATGTCATCGACCAGCTGATCGGCTATCCTGTGCTTGACCCTGTCGTAGTCTTCCGCAGTCACGGTCTTCCATCCGTCGACTCTAGGCAGCACTGTGATCGAGAATGAACAGGTGCCCTCCGGAGTCGCATCCGGATTGCCGAGGTTATGGCATATGCAGGTCAGATAGTGATACGGCCCGAGTCCCGAGAGCTCCTCATATATCTTGTCGGTGTCCATAGTATCGCCGTAGAAGATGCTGTAGTCCTTTATGCCCAGCTCCTCTGCACTCTTGTCTAGAATAAGTATCACGGAGTAGGCCGAGAGGCTCAGCCTGCGTCCGTTGACCATCTTGATGGCATTCTTAGGCACAGCAGATGCAGGTTCTATCATCTTAGTGTATACGGTATTAGGATATGCCGAGCATATCACATAATCCGCGCTGATCTCATCGCCGCGCGCCGTCCTGACTCCGCAGGCCTTGCCATCCTTTACGAGTATCTTGTCCACGTGCTGTCTGTATTCGATCTGCACCCCGAGCTCCTCTGCCTTCTCGGCCATCTTGAGCGACATCTCGTGACTGAACTTACGAGGGATGTATGAACCGTTACCGACATACTCTCCCATGAGCACGGCGTAGATCGTGAACGGCAGATCGCTGAAGCCGTTTCCCACGTATATCCAGTACGGCGACAGCAGATCTATAGCCTTCTGAGGCAGTTCAAAGCTGTCGAGCACCTCCTTGGTGCTGTATCCCGCAGTCTTGACGAAGGCCTCATGCTTCAGCAGCATCATAGCCTTGCTCATCGACCTGACCGAGAGTTCGTTGACGCTGTCATATACATCTCCGCAAAGATTGAGGAGATTCAATACCTTTTCGTATGAACCCGGTGCGATCTCATCCACTTCGCGTGCGAATGTCTCGAATCCCGGATGCATCGTTGCCTCGATACCCGGAAGGCTCGCGTGATATGCCTCAGGCACCCTCAGCCAGTCTATATCTATGCCAAGCCTGTCAAAGAACTTCCCGACCTTCTGACGATTGTCTTCAGGTCCTATGTACATCATCTCGTGGAGGGCCGCCTCGATCTCGATACCGCCCCTGACGAAGCTCGTAGCAACTCCGCCCGGCAGGTTGTGGCGCTCCAGCACCAGCACATCCTTTCCCTTCTCAGACAGCATCAGAGCCGCAGAGAGTCCGGCCAGTGCACCGCCGATAACGATGACATCGTAATGGTCTTTATAGTATTTCATAGTCTGGTTTCTCCTTTGCACTGTATGTATTGTAACAAAAAAAGCACTGCATTTGCAGTGTTGCATTTGCAGTGCTTAATGTTGTCCGTGTCAGACGATCATACTAGCCAATGTCTGATCCTTCGATAGGGAAATTTGCATCAACCCATGCAGAGATACCACCGGCATAGCGATATACCTTCTTATATCCTTTTTTCTTGAGGTACTTAGCTGCCTGGTGTGAACGCTGGCACTTTGTGAATCCGCAGTAAAGAACGACTTTCTTATTCTTGTTTCCCTTGGTCGCTTTCTTGACTACCTTGAGAAGTTTCTTCTTCTCGGCCTTTGTCATCTTGAACTCAGGGCTTTTTGAACCGTCTTCACCACCTGCAGTTGCCTGTACAGCTCCTGGAATGTGGCGCTGTGCAAACCATCCTGCCGGCATCGTATCTACAACAACGGCGGATTTCTTGTCGACCCAGCCCTTAAGAGTTGCTGTAGAAACCAGTTTATATTTGCCCTTCCTTGTCTGGTCAGCAAGATCCTTTGCGAACTGCTCTGCAGTTACTTCATTGTTAATGCTAAGAATACTCTGTACTTTTGTATCCTTGATCGCCTGCCTTGTTTTATCAGTCGGCGGGCCAACAGCAGCAAATGCCGAGAGCGAACCAAAGCTCAGAACGAACGCAAGCATCAGAGCCAGAATTGTTGCTTTTCTCTTCATAAATAACCTCCTTTTAAACACACATTACCAATGCTTCTTAAATTATATTAATAAAAAATACGTCCTACAATAAATGCGGGCACTCTAATGTATCGTAGATTTCAATACGCTTCTTCCGATGTATATGATTTATTTATGCGACATGCTTTGTTTACAGCTCCATAATTAAAACAGACAAAGCATGAGGAAGGATGGTCGGACAGATGAGCGATATCAAACCGGTAATTTGCGATTGTGACAATACGATGAGCTTTCAGGGACGTCCCATGGACGATGCCCTCGCCATACTCTATCTGTTGGGCAAGAAAGACAGTATCGACCTGCTCGGGATCACCTGCAACTACGGCAATGGTACTTCCGAAGACTCTTACATAAGCAACACCACTCTTCTGAGAGAGACCGGCTATTCTCATATTCCCGTACTAAGGGGCTTCGAGAAAGGAGAAGACCCGGTATGCGAAAGCTCCCGCTTCATCGCGGAGATGGCCGATAAGCATGCCGGCGAGCTGATATACCTGGGGATAGGGTCACTCGGGAATCTCTACGGAGCCTATCTTATCGACAATGACATCTTCGATAAGATCGCTCAGATAGTCCTGATGGGAGGTATAACCGAGCCGCTGTATATCCACGACGGAAAGCCTCTGGATGAGCTTAATTTCTCGGTAAACGCAAAGGCGTCATCACTGGTCCTTGAAAAGGGAAAGAATATATCCGTGATAACAGGAAACAACTGTCTGCCTGTCTCCGAGCTGCCTAAGGATGAATTTCTGGGCATGCTGTGCTCATCAGACAATCCGGCCGGAATGTATATAGCGCAGAAATGCGGTTACAGATTCAAGACCAAGGAAATGGTATATGGAGCGGCAAGCTCTTATTGCTGGGATGCTGTCGCCGCGGCATTTATCGATCATCCCGAAAAGTACATCGACCACCCTACTCCATGCTATATAAACGAAGATGAGATGCGCGGGAGCGGCTTCCTGCATCCATGCTCTGAGGAGGAATCAAACAACATCATCAACATTCCTGAAGCCAGGAACCGGCATGAGATCCAGGAGCTGTTCTATGAAAGCTGGCTCGCCGTTGACATGAGTACGCATGACGCAGATTTCTCATGCAAGGGACTGTATCTTGACAAGCTGATACAGCCATGCATACTGATCGAATTATCCAAGGAGCCTTGTCACGGCTTCCTCCTGATGCAAAAGCTCAAGGACGACGGCTACGCAGCTGAGAATCTCGATGCGACAGGCTTCTACCGCAATCTGAGGAAGATGGAAAAGGACGGTTATCTTACGTCAGAATCTGAAGGCAAAGGACAGAGAGCCCGCAAGACATTCACCATCACCGATTTCGGCAAGCAGGCGCTCAGAAGCTGGGAGGACTCCCTCCGCAAATACAGCAATCACATCAGCCATATAGTGGACGGGATATCAGGAGCAGACCGATAAACAGGAAAGTCCATACAAAAAGGTCTCCATCATCAGAGACCTTTTTTGTATCCATACATTTTCAATAATTGTCTGTTATTCGACTTCGTTGCCCACGCACCAGTTCCAGTACGACTGATCATAATTATAAGTGTTCTCAAATCCGCACATCTCGAGTACCATCTGCGCGTATGCCGAACGTATACCGCCTGTGCAGTAAGCAACCACTTTATCAGTTTTTCCTACGCCCTGCGCTTCATACATTTCCGTGATCTCATCATTGGACTTCAGTGTTCCGTCACTGTTGAAGAGATCAAGATAAGGAACAAATACCGCGCCTTTTATATGGCCGCCTTTTTCCTCGCCGTACTTTGTTGCACCGTTGTATTCATCATCAGTACGTACATCCACGATCTTGTACTCACTGAAATTCTTCGCCAATTCTGATGTTTCCATCACATGTGTCATATCTATGCTGTCAATAGTGACCTCGCACGGTACAGGATCACTGCCGCCCGATTGCTTTTCCGCTCCCGCTTTCAGTACAGCATCTACACCGCCGTCAACTATCTTTACGTTCTCATAACCTGCAGCTCTGAGCTCCCAGGCTATCCTGGCATCCTCTCCCCAGCCATCGAGAGTATGACCAAGCGTAATAATTTCTTTGCTCTTGTCAAGTCCGAGTGCTCCGAGTCTCTGTGCCAGATCCGCCGGCTCAGGAATCTTGCCCCATCCATCGTCTCCGGCAGTTCCGTACTCTTCCGAGCATGTGCACAACTCCTGCCAGCTCGTCGCGACCGCGCCTTTTACGGTGCCCTTCTCTGCCTCTCCGGTGCAGTCAACAAAGATCACGTCCTCATTTCCGACAAGGCCTGCGGCTTCATCCGCAGAAATGATCAGATCTCCGGTAAAAGCTGCTGCCGTTTCCTGAGGCTTCTCCTGCGGCTCTTCTGTCTGAGAGCCTCCAGAGCATGCGGTAATGACCAGAGCCATCATCATGATCATCACCAGAGATAGTACTCTTTTCATTTTACTGTTCTTCATTTCTTCCTTCCTCCATTTTTATGCGATTTCCGTATTGATCCCAAATCTCTTCTCTATATCGGTGAGAAAGCTGTCACCCAGATACTCATCCAGTTTCTTTCGCGTGCTTTCATTTGCTATCGCTTTGTCCGGGTCTTTGTACTGTACCCACGCCATGGCGCACCAAGTCAGTCCTCTCAGACAGGTTATATTGATAAGTCTGCGTGTGCGTTCCTTTATCCCTTCCGTATCGAAACGGCCGTCCACAGCCTTTATATAAACATCCATGAGCCTCTCTGTCTCCTCACTGCTGAGTATGTCATCCGTCTTCCAGAATGTGGTCGTAGGCGCCAGGAGATGTCCGAGATCCTGAGCCGGATCGCCATACAGCGGTTTCTCCCAGTCGACCAGTCTGACAAAGCCCCCATCGACCAGGAAGTTGGTAGAGTTGAGCTCGGTATTGATCATGCAGCGATATCCTCTGCCGCCTGTCCCTTCCGCAGCCTCCGGTGAAGCGCCGGCGATCTCATGTCCTCTGTCCAGAAGACGTCTAAGCCGCATCTTCACCTCATCATCTCCAAGCTCAGAATCCATGTAGACGCTGAACATGGATTCGCACTCGTCAAGTATCGCGATCGCGGGATCTGCGGGAGCGATCAGCTTTACGGTATCACGGGGGACGCCGCGCGGACCGTCGGGTTCGCCGTATATGACCTCCGATTCCGGTACCTGCACTGAATGTATATCAGCCATGCAGGCCATTATTCCGTCCATCTCAGCCGAATCCGTATAGCGAGGGTGATCTCCCGGCAGGTATTCCATCACAAGAATTCCATGATCGCCGCATCTGAGGCTGCCGTCAGCATAGAAGACTTTCGGCGTTCTGCCCGAATCCTCCAGCAGCTTAAGCGCATGTGCTTCATAGTCTATCTGCCTGTCCAGGTGCATCTGACTGCCCATGTTGACACGCAGAATCAGCTTGAGCCCGGTGACGGGATGCTCAAACAGATAGTTGACATTGTACTCGCCCTGAGCCAGCTTGCGGTAGACTTCCGTAACATCCTGCGGAAGCCCGAGAGCCGTCCGATACGCAGGATCCTTTACGTATTCTTTAATGACATCTTCACTTGTGCCTTCGCTCCCATCATCCAGATACTTTCTTCTCATATACCAGCCAAGGAACAATACGAAAACGAGCAGTACGGCAGCGATACCGAAGTACAGCCAGCGCCTGCCGCCGGATGTGAATCCCGCAGTGCCTATGGTATAAAGCGCCACTCCCGGTATCATGAAAAGGAATGTGTAAAGGGAATAGTGCGCCAGCGAGATATCAGTGATGCCGTATGCGAAGTTCTGTATATTGTAAGGGAACAGCGGCACCAGCCTCGTGATAGCCAGCAGGACTATATCGCTTTTGTCAGCTTCATCAAAGAGTATCCTTTTGAGAAGCGCGTTCTTCTCCACCATGGGTTTGATGGAGTCCTTCAGAAAGAACCTTCCCACTATGAACGCGATTATCGCACCCAGCGTAGTCGCGATCAGGCATAAGAGAGTCCCCCACCACGGTCCGAAGAGCACAGCTGCCAGTATCGCGAATGTCACGCCCGGCAGCGCCAGCACAACGCACGCGACTACGGTCAATACAACATATATCAGAGCCGCTTCCACGAAGTGCTCTTCTATCATCGCTGACAGGAACTTCAGATTCTCCGTATTGCTCAGGTAATCAGACCATCCGAAGATCTGATTCAGGATAAAGATAAGTACTATCAGCAGGACAAAAACAACGAGTTTGATATTACCTCTGACCCGTTTCATACGATCTCTCTGTCTGCTTCATCCGGATCCGCCTCTGTCTTTTCATCAGCAGATCCCTCTTTATTTTTACGGCTCGTTGTATAGACCTGCCTGATCAGCATTGCCAGCATGGCCAGGGCAAACAGGCACAGAAGGCCTATGAAAAGCTTCTGCGCACCGCCGGTGAGCATCCCTCCGACATATGAATACACTATGCAGGCAGGCAGCTGCCCGATACCCGTAGCAACGAAGAATCCCCAGAAGTCCATTGCCGTCAGTCCCGCTGCATAAGATACTATATCGAACGATATGAACGGAAGCAGCCTCGCTATCAGAATACAGCGTTTGCCATACTTGGCGAAGAAGTCTTCTATCTGAAGCAGAGCTCCTTTTGAACATATCTTCTCAACCACATCTCTCCCGAGTACGCGTGCTATCCAGAAGCAGAGCGCCGCTCCCGCCATGGAGGATGTCCACGACAGTATGCAGCCCTGCCACCATCCGAACAGATTGGCATTCGTGAGCGTGATAAAAAAAGCAGGCAGCGGCGCGGCCAGAGACTGGAATATCATCAGCAGTGCCGACACGAGCATAGCCCATTTACCATACTTCGCTATGAACGCACGCATATCATCAAAGTTCCCCGTCCGGAACATGGTGATGACATTGTTGACCCACTGATGTACTGCCGGCACCGTAAAATATACGCCCAGCGCTATCAGGAGCAGTATGATGAGGATGATCCTCCCGATACGGTTCGATTTTTTCTCTTCTGCTTTGACAGTTTCCGCCGTATTATTTACAGCCGTTTTCATAGTTTCATTATCTTTCTTATCCATATTTTTAATATTATTCTGACTGAAGTCATCTAACAAATAGATGCATTCAATAGTTATATAAACACTGATAATAAAGATTGATATCTCTGTTCATGAATGATCATGCCGGGCCGGACTTATCATCGGATGTCCTTATACAGTTCACAAAGCCTCTCAGGATCGATGTCATGTCTGTATTGCCTTCTCAGACGCCACATCATCGCCTCTGTCCTCAGTATACCGATGGTACTCCTGCCGTATCTCCGGGAGGAGTCGATCATCCTTTGCCTCGTCCTGACCGGCCTGTATCCCGCAGCTTTCATCCTGAGCGAGAATTCGTAGTCCTCCATCAGCGGGATCTCAGGGTACATCCCCATATCAAAGAACATTTTCCTGTCCATGAATATCCCCTGATCACCGAAAGGAAGGCCTCTCGACCAGGCGCGGTGATTTGAGATGATCCTGTTAGTCAGCATGAAGAGATTGTGGGAGTCAAAGCTGAGGCCGAAGCAGCCGTAAGGATGCTCTGCAATACATTCTCTGATCTCTGATATGAAATCCTCGGGCAGTCTGCAGTCACAGTGCAGGAAAAAGAGTATGTCACCGCTGCTTTCCAGAACGCCGCGATTCATCTGTATGCCTCTGCCCTTTTCGCTACTGATCATCCTGAAGCGAGTACCCGATCTCTCAGCTTCGGCTGCTGCTCTTTCGAGCTTCTCAAGTGTGCCGTCCGTGCTGCCTCCATCGACGAAGATGATCTCGGCATCATCGCTGCAGCGCTTCAACTGATCTGTCATCCTGTCTATGATGCCTGCCTCGTTGTAAACAGGGATTATTATCGAGATAGATGCATCACGGGTAAGTGCCCTGCCCGTCTCAGAACATCTCAGCTCCCTGTCATACACCATCCTGTCCCTTAGTTCCGTCAGATCGGCCGGCTCATCTATATCGCTGTACGCCCTGACCTGAGATACAGTGAGCCCCGCAGCCCGTATCGAAGCCACGGTCTCGTCGAATACGGTCCCGACTCCGTAGAGCCTGACATCGAAAGCCTCATGCCTCGCCTCCTTCATGCCGATCAGATAGTATCCCCCGTCGGCGGTCGGACCAATCACTATGTCTCTTCCATCCAGGCTGTCGAAAGCATCATCTATAGTCTCAGACCTGATCTCCGGGATATCCGTTCCTATCAGGACCGCCTTGTCATATCCACGGCCCAGCACATGTCTGAACGCGTTCTCCATGCGTTCTCCCAGGTCAGCCCCGCTTTGCTCAAAAGCTCTGTCCTTCCTGAACGCCCGTCTGAAGGCTTTTCTCAGAAAAGCAGGTTCCCCGCCTGTATAGGCGACAAAGAGGTCAGCATCCTGCTTATCCATCTCTTTTGAGATATCATTGAGGAAGCACTTATGGAGTTCAGCGCACTGCTCTGGGGAGAGCTCAGGCATGAGCCTGGTCTTGGTCATTCCCGGTACCGGCTCGCGTGTGAATATGATCAGAGCATTTTTATATTCTGTTTTTTTCTTATCTGATAGTTTTCTCAAAAGGAGCACTTTATTTCCTTCTATTTCCTTGTGCCATCCGGCCTGTCATTCTGAGCGAAGCGAAGAATCTCCTGATGACAGGTTACGCAGTATCAATAATACTGCACAATAGACCACAAAGAAGCAGACGGCAGCTGTCAGCAGCATGACGATATCTCCGCTTATGATATGCTTTATCATTAATCCCGCAGGCAACGCGATAGCCGAAGCTATTGTGACATATAAAATGAATCTGACAGGGACTATCCTGCCCGCATCCGGACCCGCTGATTTCAGCAGACAGATCATTACCAGCAGCTCGGCCGTCAGGGTCGCAGAAGCTGCGCCCGCTGAAGCATAGCGTGGTATCAGCACTGCATTGAGTGCCAGGTCAGAGACCGCGCCTATCCACGCCGCCCTTGTGACAGCCTTTTCCCTTCCCGTCGGGACGAGCAGATGCATGCCCGTAACATTGGATATCCCGATCAATACTATGGCAGGCATCAATATGCGCATAGGCAGCACCGAGCCTGCAAATCCACTGCCCGCAATCACCATTATGCACTTGTCTGCAAAAGCTGTAAAGAAACATGCCGCAGGTACCGACACAGCAATTATCCCTCCCATAGTCTTTCGAAGAAGGCTATAGATCTCCTGATCGCCGCTGCCGGCCATATACGATATCCTCGGCAGCAGCACAGCGCTTACTGACGTAATGAGATTTACCATTACCAGCTTTATCTTTACAGACACTCCGTAATAGCCGGCCTCAACATCGCCCTTCATGAAATCAAGAAGTACAAGATCAAGATTAGTGTAGATCGTAGTGGCTGCCGCCAATGCGAACAGCGTCATCATCCCCGGTAGGTGCTTCCTCAGGACCGGGCGGCTGCCTGTGCGGATGTCGATATATTTATGTAAGTTCAGAAGATTGACTATATTTGATGCCGCAGCAGCGGAGATAGTCAGAAAACCATATATCACATAATCGGAGCTCGCGTGAATCAAGGCAAATACAGCTGCCGTCTCCAGAGTCATGAATATGACCGATCTGACCGTGATATACTGATACTTTTCGAGAGCCTTGTAGAGCCACTCCGCGCCCACGGCATTCAGTATGATCGAGCTGCTCATTATCAGGATCAGGATCCTGTCCTCAGCAAAGCGCGGGACCACAAGCAGGCATATCGCAAGAACTGCGTAAACTGCCAGGCAGGAAAGACTGTTGATGATCAGTATCTCATATGCAGTCTGTGTCAGGGCCTTTCTGTCGTTTCTTACCCGCGCACACGCCCGGATCCCGTATACCGGTATCCCGAGTTCAGCAAAGATAGAAAATACTGCGACCACGGATGCAGAGGAAAACACTCTGCCCAGTCCCTCAGGTCCCAGGATCCTGGTCACATACGGCAGAGTTATTAGCGGAAACACGATCGATGACAGTGTCAGAAGCACATTCATCATCATATTGAATTGTACAGGCTTTCTGTTCTCAGTCACTTGCTGCCAATACTGCTCAGCGCAGCTTCCACCGCACTTCTTATATGATCTCCTTTCCGCATGCTGTTTCCTATCCTGCATGCGTTCAGTCTCATCTTTTCATATTCATCATTATCAAGAGCACTTATTAGTCCCGGAACTTCCTTCAGACTGTCAACTATGAGACCGCAGTTCTCCTCTCTTACGAACCCGGCCATTGCAGCGCCGCTCCATACTATAACAGGTATTCCAGACGCTAGATATACCGCGATCTTATGAGGGTTATTGAATGTCAGGTATTTGCCGTAGGAACCGGTGCATCCGTCTGTCGAGTGGCCGTCCCATACCAGACCAAACGAACCCTCCATGATATCCATTAGTTCGACCGGATCATATACGCCCTTATAGCAGACATCGCTGTTTACCGGTCCTGTATAATCCGAACCGTACAGATTGCACCTGAATCCTTCAGGCAGATGATAGTGGAATGTAGACTTCTCAGCAGACAGGTTGCCGGCGAATATGACCGGTTTGTCTACTCCTATGCGGTCATTCTTCTCCGTGCTCAGCTCGTCGTCCCTGAGATAGTCCATGACCCCTACAGGAAACATTTTACATCCGTCCACTCCCGCCGATTCAAGAAGCTTCTTCATCACTTCATTGTGCACGACTATCGCATCCGATACTTCAAACAGTCTCTTCTCAGTCCTCACCGATGCCCCGCGCTTTAGTCTTCCGAATCTTCTGTAATCCATGTTGAAGAACATCTCAAGCTCGAAGACTATCGTGACTATGCGGCAGCCTCTCCCGTGCAGTCTCTTGATCTCTCCTGCAAAGGATGAGAATTTCTCACTGCATGGGCTGTGTATTATAAGAGTATCGCCTTCACCCAGTCTCTTCACGCACCTCCTGAAAGCCAGTCTAAGCTTCACGTCCATCGCTATGCGCTCTGCAACAGAAAGAAAACGCTGAGGCCTAAAGACGGGTACCGCTATTCGCTCAAAGCCCATCCTGTCAAGGACCTCAAAGTAGTCATCCCTGCCCTTGCTTAAAGAATTCATGATCGTATCATGATTATAGTAATTGGTAACTGTGTAATATATCATCCCTCATCCCTGCATGTGTTTGTTTTGTTCCGTTCATAAGAGCCCAGCCTCTCGGGAGCCGGATAAAAACTTATGCCGTCAAGAGTTCCGTTTATCAATATTCCGGCTCTCTTAAGCTTC
>JAZUNV010000132.1:0-12251 GCA_045604305.1 Anaerovoracaceae bacterium
ATACAGTCAGCCAAGGCCAATGACGTGGACGTGCTGATCTGCGACACAGCAGGCAGGCTTCAGAACAAGGTCAACCTCATGAAGGAACTCGAGAAGATGAGCAAGGTCATCTCCAGGGAGTGGCCTGAGGCTCACAGGGAGAACCTCCTGGTGCTCGATGCCACAACGGGCAAGAACGCAGTCAGCCAGGCAGAGGAATTCAACGGCATCACCGACATCACGGGCATAGTACTGACCAAGATGGACGGCACCGCGAGGGGCGGCATCTCGATCACCATCACCGATGAATACGACATGCCTATCAAGTTCATAGGTGTCGGCGAGAAGATGGAAGACCTCGAGCCGTTCAACGCACATGATTTCGTGGAGGGCATTTTCGATGAGTAAACCGATACTCGCTGTAGTCGGCAGACCTAATGTCGGCAAATCCACATTCTTTAACAGGCTGATAGGCGAGAGGCGTGCGATCGTAGAGGACGTGCCGGGCGTGACCAGAGACAGGATTTACGCCGAGACGGAGTGGAACGGCAAGGAATTCGCCGTGATCGACACGGGCGGCATCGAGGTGAAGACCGACGATACCATACGCTCACAGATGAGGGACCAGGCTGTCACGGCCATGGACATGGCTGATGTCATCCTCTTCATGGTCGACGGCAAAGAAGGCCTTACGACTGCTGACCGCGAGGTAGCGGACCTTCTCAGACGCACCGGCAAGGAAGTCATTCTCGTAGTCAACAAGGTGGATTCACCTTCGAAGGCATACGAGATCATATACGACTTCTACGAGCTTGGATTCGGAGAGCCGATACCTATCTCGGCAGCCAACATGACCAACATCGGAGATCTGCTCGACCGCATAGTCGATGGCTTCCCGGATGATTCGTTCACCACGGCTGACGAGAGCGTACACATCGCCATCATCGGCAAGCCAAACGTGGGCAAGTCTTCGCTCGTGAACGCGCTGACCAAACAGAACAGGGTCATCGTTTCGCCTATAGCAGGCACCACGAGGGACACCATCGATACGCCGTTCACCTGGAACGGGCGTGAATACACTCTCATAGACACGGCGGGCCTTCGCAAGAAGAGCAAGGTCCACGATTCCATAGAGAAGTTCAGCGTGATCAGGGCAGTGGCCGCGGTGGAGCGCTGCGATATCTGCGTTCTCATGATAGATGCGGTCGAAGGACTGACGGAGCAGGACAAGAAGATCGCGGGCTACGCGCACGAGGCAGGCAAGGGGCTTCTTATCGTGGTCAACAAGTGGGACCTCATCGAGAAGGAGACCAATACGATGAGGGACTACGAGCGCAAGATCAAGGCCGAGCTCCTCTTCGCATCTTATGCGCCGGTCCTGTTCACTTCGGTCGTCAAGAAGCAGAGGATATTCGATATCATCGAAAGATGCGCGCGCATCGAGGACGCGAGATCGATCAGGATCACTACGGGCAGGCTCAACAGCATAATCGAGGATGCTGTCATGATGAGGCAGCCGCCTTCGGACAAGGGACGCAGGCTCAAGATCTACTACGCGACTCAGATCGGCACGAAGCCGCCGCTGTTCAGCTTCAGCATCAACGACAGAGAGCTCATGCATTTCTCGTATTCGAGATATCTTGAGAACAAGATAAGGGAGGCCTTCGACTTCGAGGGGACTTCCATCAAATTCGTTTGGAATGAGAAGAGAGGAGAGAGGAAATGAGTCAGGGAACGACCTTACAGCTTGTGATCATAGGGCTGGCCGCATATTTGATGGGGAATATCAATCCTGCGATCATCTTGGGCAAGATCAAGGGCGTGGACATCCGCAAGGAAGGAAGCGGGAACCCGGGCATGACCAACACCATCAGAGTCATGGGACTCGGTGCGGGGATCTCGGTCTTCCTCGTGGACATGCTCAAGGGCTTCATCGCTGTATACATCGGATATACATACGCATTCATGAACGGAGCTATGGTGGCTTTCGCCGGCGTTGTGCTGGGACACTGCTTCCCGGTGGTATTCGGATTCAAGGGCGGCAAGGGAGTCGCCACTGCATTCGGCGCGGCGCTTGCTCTCAACTGGCTCAGTGCCATCGCGGCTTTGCTGGTGGCGCTGGTCGTATTCGTGTTCACCCGCAGGATGTCGATAGCGTCGCTTCTCGCGGCGCTAGCGTATCCTTTCCTCGTGCAGTATTACGAGCCTGAATGCACCTACTTCGCGATCGGAGCGGCGGTGTTCCTCATACTGACGCATATCCCGAATATCAAGAGGATATTCGCCGGCAAGGAGCAGGCGCTCACGATCGGCGGCAAGGAAGTCGTTTCGCATGAGGGCGAGCTGATAGAGGATAAGGAAGAGAAAGCAGAGAAGGCAGCTGCCGCCGAGGCAGTCGAGACAGTGGCTGAAAAGGAAACGGATGTAACTGCCGCAGATGCTAAAGCGGACACGGCTGTTGAACCGGAAGGCGGCATCGTCGAAGATGCTCCTCTAACGGAGAAGGAATTGAACGAATTAAATGCTTCAGACAAAGAGGATGGAGTGTTGATGGACATGGAAAGCGGAGAATCACATATCGTCGCAGAAGCGACTCAGGAACCGGAGCTTGTGACGGCCCAGACTCAGGAAGCCGTTAGGCCTGAACCGGAACCTATGGACTACTACGTTGGAGTCGAGGTTCCGGATCTCGGGGATGAGCAGCGCAGGATCGCTGTCATCGGAAACGGATCCTTCGGTACCGCGATGGCCAACCTGCTCGCATACAACGGACATGATGTCACGCTGTACGGCAGGAACAAGGAGGCTCTCGAGGCGATGGAGAAGACCAGGATGAACGAGAGGTATCTGCCTTATGTCATCCTGAGCGACAGGATCAAATACACTAACAGTCTGGAGGATGCTGTAAAAGGCAAGGACATCGTGGTTTACGCGATACCGGCTCAGAAGTTCCGCCAGGTATCGGCAGACAGCGCACAGTACCTCGAGGACGGCGTGATCGCGGTCAACCTTGCAAAGGGTATCGAGATGAAGACTCTCAAGAGGATGAGCGAGGTAGCAGCGGAGACTCTGCCGGGTGTCACTTACGTGGCGCTTTCCGGACCTTCGCACGCTGAGGAGCTGGTGAGGAACATCCCGGCGGGCGTTGTTGTGGCTTCCACTGATCAGGAAGCTGCGAAGACTGTACAGGATACATGCATGTCCGAGCAGTTCAGGGTATATACCCAGGAAGACCTTGTCGGTGTCGAGATCGCAGGCTCTGTCAAGAACGTCATCGCGATCACTACAGGCATCTCGGACGGCATGAAACTCGGCAGCAACGCGAGAGCAGCTCTCATGACGAGGGCGATACACGAGATCAAGAGAATGGGCGTAGCGATGGGCGCAAATCCGGAGACCTTCTCGGGACTCTCAGGCATCGGAGACCTGATCGTCACATGCTCGACCAATCTGTCGCGTAACAGACGCTGCGGTCTCATGATCGGGCTCGGCCTGTCTACAGAGGAAGCTGTGGAGAGAGTGGGCTCCGTCGTAGAGGGCTACTACACTGCGGATGCGGTCAACGATCTGGCTGAGAAGCTCGACGTTGAAATGCCGATCTGCAAGGTCACACAGGCAGTGCTCAAGGGCAAGCTCGATCCGGAGAAGGCCGTCAGGACGCTGATGTCGCGTGGCAAGAAAGATGAACTTAAGTAAGGAACGACTGAGAATATGAAGACATATCACATCATCACATACGGATGCCAGATGAACGAGCATGACTCGGAGAACATAGCGGGTCTGCTCGAGGCTTTGGGCTACGAGCATTGTGATGATCCGTACAAGTCCGACATCACGGTGATCAACACCTGCAGCGTCAGAGACAATGCGGACAAGAGGTTCTTCGGCACTCTCGGACAGTTCAAGAAGGTAAAGAAGAACAATCCTGAGTTCATGCTCTGCGTATGCGGATGCATGCCTCAGCAGCCGAGGGTCGTGGCTGAGATCAACAAGAGGTTCTCGTGGGTCGACATAGTATTCGGCACGCAGAACATCGCGAAGTTCCCCGAACTCATCGAGGAGCGCAGGACGACGGGCAGGAGAGTCAGGGCGATAGTCGACAACAATCCGACAATCGACGAGGACGAGATGAAGCCGGTCAGGATGCACAGCCATAAGGCGTTGGTCAATATCACATACGGCTGCAACAACTTCTGCACATACTGCATCGTGCCTTATACGAGGGGCCGCGAGAAGAGCAGGATGATGAGCGCGATATGCGACGAGATCAGAGGGCTCGCGGCCGACGGCGTGATCGAGGTGATGCTGCTCGGCCAGAACGTCGACTCCTACAGGGACGCGGCGGGCCACAGCTTCGCCGACCTCATCAAGGCGGTCAACGATATCGACGGCATCGAGCGCATACGCTTCATGACTTCGCACCCTAAGGACATTTCGGATGAGATGATAGACTGCTTCAGGACATGCCCGAAGCTCTGCCACAACATCCACCTGCCGGTGCAGTCGGGAAGCGACAGGATACTCAAGCGAATGAACCGCCACTATGACAGACAGACCTACCTTGGGATCGTGGAGAAGCTGAGGGCGGCAGCGCCGGACATCACCATATCGACCGACGTCATAGTCGGCTTCCCGGGCGAGACTGAGGAAGACTTCGAGGAGACTCTCGACATCGCGAGGAAGGTGGAGTATGATTCCGCCTTCACATTCATCTACTCGCCGAGGGAGGGCACTCCGGCTGCGAAGTTCGAGGACCAGATCCCGGACGAGGTGTGCCACGAGAGGTTCGACAGGCTGGTCGATGTGATGAACGAGATCAGCTTCAGGAAGAATCAGGAATACAAGGGCAAAGTGTATGAGGTGATCGCCGAGGGCGTGAGCAGGAGCGACGAGAATGTCATATCCGGCAGGACCGACGGCTTCAAGCTCGTGAACTTCACTACCGACAGAAGCCCTGAGGAGATAATGGGCAGGACAGTCAGGGTCAGGATCACCGAAGCCAAGACGTTCAGCCTTGAGGGGACAGAGATAAGATGACGCTGGTTCTGGATCAGATAGCAGAATTCTTTACATTTTCCCACGTAATGGTGGTCATATATGCGCTGAATGCGCTTATCGCGTTCGGTCTGATATTCCTTGACGATAAGTCCGCGCCCGCCACGATGGCATGGATCATGATACTCTTCATGGTTCCGCTTCTCGGACTCTTTCTGTACCTGATACTGTCGCAAAATATTGCGAGGAAGCAGATATTCAGGCTCACGACTGAGGAAAAGGCGGGTCTCGGTACTTTGCTCGAATGGCAGAAGGAGGCCGTCAAGGACGAGATATCTGACGATCCGGACGAAGTGACTACCAGGTGGCGCGAGATGATGTCGATGAACCTCGACTACGCGGATGCCATGCTGACGGGCAACAGCAGCGTCGAGTTCATTTACGACGGCAAGGAGATGTTCGACCGCCTCTGTAAAGACATCGAGGAAGCGAAGTATACTATCAAGATGGAGTACTTCATCGTCAAGGATGACTTCGTGGGGTGGAGGCTCATCGAGCTGCTGACCAGGAAGGCGAGCGAAGGGGTCAAGGTGAGACTTCTGGTCGATGCGCTGGGATCGAGGAGCATAGGACATCACGATTTGAAGGAATTCAGGAAGGCGGGCGGCAACTATGCGTTCTTCTTCAAACCGCTCATCAGACATCTGTACTTCCGCATCAATTACCGCAACCACAGGAAGCTCGCGGTGATCGACAACGACATCGGGTACATCGGCGGCTTCAACATCGCCAAGGAGTACCTCGGGTACAAGAAGAAGTTCGGCTACTGGAGAGACACGCAGATGATCATACGCGGCAACGCGGTGGCTTCGCTCAATGAGCGCTTCTACATGGACTGGCGCTATGCTTCCAAGGAGAAGATCCAGCTGATCGACCAGTCGATGAAGTACGCCTTCAAGGCGAGCAGCGGGGACATCCCGATACAGATCGTGTCATGCGGGCCTGAGTCCGAGAGGGAAGAGGTCAAGATGGCGATGATGAAGATGATAACTTCGGCGAGGAAGAGCATCTTCATACAGACTCCGTATCTGGTGCCTGACGCGCCTATGCTGGAGTCGCTGGCGATGGCTGCGAGATCGGGCCTCGATGTGAGGATAATGATCCCGTGCATCCCGGATCACCCGTTCGTGTACAGGACAACGCTGTACAACGCGGGCAGGCTGATCAGGGAAGGCGCCAGGATATACATATACGAGAACGGTTTCCTGCACGCCAAGACGCTCACGGTCGATGGTGAAGTCTGTACGACCGGTTCCACCAACCTCGACATACGAAGCTTCAGACTCAACTTCGAGTCGAACGCCTTCGTATATGACAGCGAGGTCACGGGGCGGATGAACGAGCAGTTCCTCAGGGATATGGAGCACTGCAGGCCGTACACGGCAAAGGACAGGGAAGAGATCACTGTCAGGGAGCACGCCCTGGAATCGATTTCCAGGCTGCTGACGGAGATACTGTGAGAGGACTCTCCATCGAATGAGATTCTTCCTCGCTCCGCTCGTCAGAATGACATAACTGATATGTATTCCGAACAGATGATGCTTCTTACATAGATATGATTAATTTTTTGGAGCCAGCAATGGGCTGGACTCCTGAGATATACGGCTTGGAAGCCGGATCACTACGGCATTTGTCGAGTGGAAGGATCACTGCGGCATCTGTCAGGTGGACGGATCTTTAGTGCCGGGAAAGGCGAATAATGTTTAGTGCAAATTACTTTCTGACAAAATTACTTACACTCCCGGGCATCATAGTCGGACTCAGCTTTCACGAGTTTGCGCATGCCTGGGTATCTGACAAATTGGGTGACCCGACTCCGAGGAGACAGGGGAGAGTGACCATCAACCCGCTCGCTCACATCGACTGGATAGGCTTCATTGCTCTGCTTCTGGTCGGCTTCGGCTGGGGCAAACCGGTTCAGATCGACCCGCGCTACTACAAGCACAGGAGGCTCGACGAATTCCTGGTGGCTATCGCGGGAGTCACGATGAACCTCATAATCGCGATCGTGCTGTCGTTCCCGGCAAAGGCGATACTGAAGGCATATTCCACGGGCGCATCGGCACTCGTTGAGAACATCTATCTCATATTGCTGTACGCGGTCATGATCAACATAGTGCTGATGGTATTCAACCTGCTGCCTGTGCCGCCGCTCGACGGATGGGGAATACTGACCCAGATCTTCAAGCTCGACCGCTACGAATGGTGGTACAAGGTGTACAACTACGGCACATACATACTGCTGGCCCTGATCATATTCAACGTGACGGACCTTGTCCTCACACCTGCAGTCAACGCGATAATGAATGTGCTGATGCGCTGATATAACAGCAGACAACAACAGACGATAATAAAACAGGACTAATCAGAAATGAACTCTCTCTGATTAGTCCTTCATCTTTTTATTATAGTTTCACACCATCAGAACTCGCGAATACTTGCGGGACCTTAGAAGTACTTCGCGATGCGACGAAGCTTCGACTGCTCCATGTGATATTCCATTGCCTTGCGGCCTGCCGCAGCGTTCCTGGATTCGACAGCCTCGAATATCGCCTTGTGTTCTTCCAGTATGGTCCTGAGATAGTCGCCGGTGTATGTCTTGGCCGGCGCAGAAAACTTCAGGTATTTCTGGTAGATCGACAGAGTCTTCTGGAGCATCCGGTCTTTAGTACCGGCATATATGATGCCGTGAAACTGCGAGTTGAATGTGAGCACCTTCTCGACATCGTCCTTGAGCGTGTAGAATTCCATGAAGTCAACGGTCTCACTCAGCGCATCGATATCCTCATCGGTCATCCTCTTGATGGCCCATTCGACAGCCTGAACCTCGAAAAGACCGCGCAGATCGAAGAGGTCGGATATGTCTCTCCTGGTAAGCCCTGTCACGAAAGCGCCTCTGTTAGGGATGTTTTCGATCAGGCCGTCAGCCTCAAGCTGGCGGAAAGCTTCTCTGACAGGAGTGCGGCTCACATTGTATCTCTTGCAAACAGCCTGCTCCGTGATCTTACTGCCATTAGGGATGTCGCCGGACAGAATGTCACGCTGAAGATCGTTGTAAAGACCCGCAGAAAGGGGTTGTATGGATTTGTCAGTATTGATTTGCATGATCACACCTCGATTGTCACTTTTTCAGATGTAAGAGATCAGGATGTAATATCACAGGCGGTTAACATTGTATACATGATTACGTTTCGTATACATTTTTAATATATACCTATAGAAACTGTTATTCAAGCATTAAAGCCGGAGTTTAGCAGAATGATGTTCACGGGAAACAAGGAATAAATGAGAAACAGCAGTCAGATTTCTCGGACGAAGCTGTGAATTCGAGGTATTTGTCCGAGAGGATCAATTCATGTTTGAAGATATTGTCTCGGACGAAGAGGCTAACTAGGACCGTTGGTCCGAGAGGTCAAGAGAAGAAGCAAGAACTAGTTCTCGGACGGAATCGCGAAAAAGAGGTATTGGTCCGAGAGCTTCGAATCATGCGGAGAGAGATTATCTCGGACGAAGAGGCTATTTCGGGCTGTTGGTCCGAGAGTAAATATAAGACAGTTTCATTATTGACTAGGATGAAGGCTGAGTAATAGGTGATTGAACATAGTCACTTACAATTACGTGTTCTTTTGTGCTGAGTATCGGATATAATAGTCAGTGGGATTGTGAAACGGAGACAACGTGAATAGCTGCAATGATTATCCTAGATGTGAAGGAAGACTTCTTCCTCTATAGATGGTGGGAGCGTTCTATACGTTGAACACTCCATGCAGACTGTTTTGGTTAATATCTAAAATTCTAATCTAACGAAAAAGAGGTATCGATTTTGAAACGGACTTTGGACAAGAAAGATGTATTGAAGGCGCTTGATATTCTTGAGGAGATGCATCCGGAGGCGATGTGTGCTCTGGACCATGGCAGCGATTTCGATTTACTGATTGCGGTAGTGCTCTCGGCTCAGACCACGGATGTGAGTGTCAACAAGGTGACGCCTGCACTCTTTGAGAAGTACCCGACGCCGCAAGCTCTTGCAACAGCGGATCAGGCCGACGTGATGGAGATCATCAAAACTATAGGTCTCTACAAGAACAAGTCAGCTAATATCATAAAGCTGGCGCAGAAGCTGGTTGAAGATCATGGCGGTGAAGTGCCGTCTGATTTCGATGAGCTCGTGAAGCTGCCGGGGGTCGGACGCAAGACCGCAAACGTGGTGCTGGCGGAGGCCTTCGGAGTGCCGAGGATAGCAGTCGATACGCATGTATTCAGAGTGGCAAACCGCATAGGGATCACGGATGGCAAGGATGTAACAGAGACAGAGGAGCAGCTTATGGAGCGCCTGCCGCAGGAGATGTGGATCAGGGCTCATCACCTGATCATATTCCACGGACGCAAAGTGTGCCATGCCAGGAATCCGGACTGTGACAACTGCGGTCTGAAGGATATCTGCGTCTACAATATAGAACAGTGACTCCAATTGGCAGGTTGAAACGAGTCACTGATATTGATCATTAAAAATGAATTGAGAACTGGACGATATCCGGAAAAACAATATGATAACTGGAGAACTGAGCAATAATATGAAAACAGAGCTAAATCTGGAGAAGTGAACAATATGAAATTCATACACTTATCGGATCTGCATCTGGGGAAGCGGGTCAACGAGTTCCCGATGCTGGAAGATCAGAGATACATACTGGAACGGATAATAGACATCATAGATGAGGAGAAACCTCAGGCTGTTCTTATTGCGGGTGATGTATACGACAAGCCCGTGCCGTCGGGAGAAGCGGTGCAGCTTTTCGATGATTTCATTTCGAAGCTGGCTGAGAGGGAGCTTGAGGTGATGATAATCAGCGGAAATCACGATTCGGCTGAGAGGCTGTCGTTCGGCGCGCGCATCATGAGCAGGAGGGGCATCCATCTGGCGGGAGGTTACGACGGCACGACGCACAAGGTCACGCTTGAGGACGAGTATGGGGAGGTCGATTTCTATCTGCTGCCGTTCCTGAAGCCGGTCCACGTGAGGGCTGTGATCGCTCGGGAACTCGTCGAGAACGGTAAAGTGGCAGGAGTGGGGTCGAATGTGTCCGCGGATGCAGGTTTAGGAACGCTCAATGGGTCAAGTAAAGAATCGGATAGAAAAAATAATGCAGGAACTGAAGCAGTAACGGTAACGGCCGCGGATGCAGGTGCCGGAACGGTCAACGGATCAAGTACCATATCGGGTAGAGAAAATGATGCGGGAATTGAAGCAGTAGCGGCTGCGGATGCAGGTGTCGGCACAAGCGATGGAACTGATGAGGGATCGGATGCGGTAGTTAATGCGGAGACGACTACAGAGACTGCTCTGGGTACAGGTCACGGAACGGATGCGGTTCCGGTGATCGGGACTTATACCGATGCCGTCAGGTATGCCATCAAAAGGATGGACATCGACTATGATAAGCGCAATGTCCTGATAGCTCATCAGTTCTGCACGGGCTCTATGAGGTCGGAATCGGAGGAGATCTCCGTAGGAGGTCTCGACAATGTAGATGCAGAAGTTTTCGAGGGCATCGACTACACAGCTCTCGGTCATTTACATGGACCTCAGAATACCGCGTCGGAGAGGGTAAGATACTGCGGTTCACCTCTTAAGTATTCATTTTCGGAGGCCAATCAGAATAAATCTGTGACCATCGTCGAGATGGGAGAAAAGGCCAATGGCGTCAGTGAGATCAGCATCAAGACAAGAGAATTGATCCCGATGAGAGACATGAGAGAGCTGAGGGGGAAGTTCTGCGACTTGACAAATAACAATTATTTGAACAATATCGGCAGAATGATAAACATCGAAGATATCGCTAGTAATACAAACGAAGCGATCAACACAGAAGAAGCCGCTAGTAATACAAACGTAGAGAACAACACAAACGATAAAAACAATAGAAACGATTTCAAAGGCTTCAGCACTGACGATTACATTAGGATCGTCCTTACGGATGAGGAGGATGTGATAGGCGCGCTGGCCTCCCTGAGGGCGATTTACCCGAATATCATGAGGCTCGAGTACGACAATACGAGGACGAGAGCTGCTTCAATCGCACCGGATCTGGAGGATACCGACAGCAGGACGCCGCTTGAGATATTTGCAGGACTGTATGAGTCGCAGAACGGCAAGCCGATGGACGAAGATCAGGTGAAACTTATTTCCGAGCTAATAGAAAGGGTATGGAGCGCTGACTGATGAGACCACTAAAGCTTACAATGACAGGCTTCGGGCCATATACGGACAGGACGGTCATCGACATGGACCGCCTCGGCGCGGGCGGGCTGTACCTTATCACGGGAGATACGGGAGCCGGCAAGACCTTCATATTTGACGCGATCACCTACGCGCTTTATGGCGAGATGAGCGGCGGAAGCCGTGACAGCCGAAGCGTGAGATCACAGTACGCGGACAGCGATACCCCGACTGAGGTAGAGCTTGTGTTTGAGTACGCCGGCAGGGAGTATACAGTCACGCGGAACCCTGATTACAGCAGGCGGAAGAAGTCCGGCGAGGGCTTTACTACGGAGAAGGCGAATGCGACTCTCATAAAGCCGGATGGTTCGGTAACTGACGGGGCAGCCAAGGTGACTGAAGCTGTCAGGGAGATACTCGGCATCGACCGCAAGCAGTTCTGCAACATCGTCATGATAGCCCAGGGAGAGTTCCGCAAAGTGCTGAACTCAAGCACCGATGAGAGGCAGAAGCTCTTCCGCAAGCTCTTCAACACCGAGCCTTACAACAGGCTCATGGATGAGCTCAAGGAGATGAGCAGGCTGGTGAGCGCCGACTTCGACAGCAAGCAAAGGGAGATCAGTCTGGCTCTTTCGAATGTCAGGTGCAGCTTTGACGAGGAGCTGGCCGGGAGGCTGGACGAGCTCAGGGACAGGTCGGAAACAGGTGTGGCGAAGGTAGAAGAATTGCGCGCGATGCTGGAGGAACTGCACGGGAATGGTGAAGCAAAAGCGGCCGTGACAGGCGATGAGCTGAGGGCGGTTGAGGAGAAGCTGACCGAAGCGAACAATACGATCGCACTGGCCGAGAATCATCGCGAGAACGTCAGAAATCTCGAGGCCGCAAAAGGAAATGCGGACAGCCTCGAGGAAGCGGTAAGAAGCGCTGAAGCCGAACTTGAGTCGGCGGGTTCAAAGAAACAGCACATCGAGGAGCTCAGGAACGAGGCGACGCTGCT
>JAZUNV010000133.1:0-2412 GCA_045604305.1 Anaerovoracaceae bacterium
ACCTGTATCCGGACGCCAAGCTCGCTATCGGACCTTCAATCGACAACGGATTCTATTATGACTTTGACATGCCGCCTCTCACAAGAGAGGATCTCGACAAGATCGAGGCTGAGATGAAGAAGATCATCAAGAAGGGCGACAGGCTCGAATACTTTGAGATGCCTAGAGAAGAGGCGATCCAGATGTACAAGGAGAAGGATGAGCCTTACAAGGTACAGCTGATCGAGGATCTGCCTGAGGATGAGGCTATCTCGTTCTACAAGCAGGGCGACTTCGTCGAGCTCTGCGCTGGACCTGATATCATGAGCACAAGACCTATCAAGGCTTTTGCCCTGACATCGAGCTCCGGAGCTTACTGGAGAGGCGATGAGCACAACAAGATGCTCACACGTATCTACGGTACTGCTTATACAAAGAAGGATGATCTCAACGAGTATCTTGAGTACCTCGCAGACATCAAGAACCGCGATCACAACAGGCTCGGTCGCGAGATGGACATCTTCACTACAGTCGATGTCATCGGTCAGGGACTTCCGCTCTTCATGCCTAAGGGCACCAAGATCATACAGAAGATGCAGAGATGGATCGAGGACCTCGAGGAGTACGAATGGGGCTATGTCCGCACAAGGACTCCGCTGATGGCCAAGTCCACGCTCTACAAGATCTCGGACCACTGGTATCACTATAAGGACGGTATGTTCCTCCTCGGCTATGACAACATGGACGAGCTCATGGCTGCTGAGGACCGCTCACACGAGATCCACGGAGTCCAGGACCTCAATCTCATCGAAAACGACGCAGACAGCGATGTCATGGCTCTTCGCCCGATGACATGCCCGTTCCAGTACTACGTATACAAGGCGCGTCAGAAATCATACCGCGACCTGCCGTACAGGATGGGCGAGACTTCGACTCTGTTCAGAAATGAGCAGGCCGGCGAGATGCACGGACTCACGAGAGTGCGTCAGTTCACGATCTCAGAGGGACACCTCGTCTGCACACCGGAGCAGATCAAGGACGAATTCAAGGGCTGCGTTGAGCTGGCCAAGTACTGCCTGACGACTCTCGGACTCGAGGAGGACGTCACATACAGGCTCTCGAAGTGGGATCCTGCCAATGCCGACAACTACCTTGGAACAGCCGAGGAGTGGGATTACAATCAGGGCTTCATGAGAGAGATACTCGACGAGATCGGTCTTGAGTATGCTGAGGCTGAGGGCGAGGCTGCCTTCTACGGACCTAAGCTCGACATCCAGGCGAAGAACGTGTACGGCAAGGAAGATACGATGATCACCATCCAGCTCGATACATTCCTCGCTGAGCGTTACGACATGTACTACATCGACAGGGACGGCCAGAGGAAGCGTCCGTACATCATCCACCGCACATCCATCGGATGCTACGAGAGGACACTCGCGTGGATGATCGAGAAGTACGCAGGCAACCTGCCTACATGGCTCTGCCCTGAGCAGGTAAGAGTGCTGCCTATCTCCGACAAGGTCGCAGACTATGCTGAGGAAGTCCGCAAGGAACTCCGCAGACACGGCGTGGACGTAACTGTCGACATGGACAGCGAGCGTATCGGATACAAGATCCGCCGCGCCCAGATGGAGAAGGTGCCTTACATGCTGGTAGTCGGCGCCAACGAGGCCGAGGAAGGCAAGGTCTCCGTGAGATCGAGATACCTCGGCGATGAGGGCGTGAAGCCACTCGGAGAATTCGTCGATGCGATCTGCGAAGAGATCCGTACGAAAGAGATCCGCAAGATAGAGAAGAAGACGGAGTAGAGCAGGGCTTTGGGGATCGACAAGCGCTAGAAGAAGACGAAGTAGAGCAGGATTTCTTGAAACGACAAGCTCATGATAGATGGTGTAAAAAACCCTTAAACATTCTGATCTATACACATTTCAGGACCTGTACAGGGGCTGCCCGGGTGTTGAAACCGAGTAATTGTGTAAAGATCCTTGCTCTGAGGACAGTCATACACAACTTTTTGCAATTATTGTGTATGAACTTAGCAAGTCATCTGACTTTTACACAAAATAGGGCACTGAAAGGATCGATTCACAGCAGCCAAGACTGATAATGTGTATGAACAGATGATTGGTACCAAATAATACCAAATATTTGATTCAGTCGACTTGCAAATGCTATGCCCGGTTTTCAATCAGGAACAAAGATCCGAATATAAGCGGATAACAGTCTGCCGCAACGCTCATTTCGGCAAACTGTTTTCCACAAAAATACCAATACCTTACGGGTTATTTATGTTAGAATTCCTTAGGGAAGTACCGCATTTTCCGCCCAAAAAAATACGCAGTTGCGGGAACGTAACTGCGGGAAATGTGGTTCTTCCGAATTGTACTGAATCGACTGGGGAGAATATGGAGAACGAACCAGTCAAAGAACCTT
>JAZUNV010000134.1:0-19201 GCA_045604305.1 Anaerovoracaceae bacterium
TCCCGGAGTCCCATGGAGGGGCGACGGAGCGGATTGTGCTTCGAACTTTCGAGGACTCTCGCCACCGGGCTTGACGACACACTTCTCTAAAGACAAAAGACTCGCATAGTGCTAAAATATATCGTATGGGAAATATATTCGATACAAAACTTATGGAGGAAGCGATAAGGCTGGCAGGCGAGCACAAAGAGTATCTCCACACGATCCCGGAGAAGGCTTTTGAAGAGCATCGTACTACGGCGTATATCAGGGAAGTCTGCAGCAGATATCCGCTTCGCATCATAGATCTCGGAATGGATACGGGGCTGGTATGCCTCCTGGACAGAGGCGGAGCTGAGACCGTTGCTCTAAGGACCGACATTGATGCGGTTCCTACGGAGCACGGGCCGGTCCATCTCTGCGGCCATGATGCCCATGCGTCATCGATGCTCGGAGCGATCCACTACCTGTGCGGCCTTGAAGAGCTTGACCGCAATATGCTCTTCATATTCCAGCCGGCGGAGGAGGGCACTCACGGAGCGAGCGCCATGCTCGAACATGGCCTGCTGGATAAGATACCGCAGAGGCCGGAGTGCCTGTTCGGCATACACAATCGTCCGGAGGCGGACTGCGGAGATGTGATAGTTCACAGGGGAGCGCTGATGTCCGAGAAGAGCGTGTTCTCCATAACTCTCAAGGGAAAGGTCGGACACGGATCACTGCCGCACAAGTGCGTCGATCCGGTAGTTGCGGCAGCCACGCTTGTAAGCAGCCTGCAGACTGTCATCAGCCGCAATATCGATCCTTTCATGCCGGCTATATGTACCGTCAACAGCATCAGAGCCGGCGAGCCGGACAATTCGGCTCCGGAGACGGCTGTGCTGACGGGATACATCAGATCTCTCGACCATGAGACACATCTGCGAATGACAGAACGCCTTACAGAGATAGCGGAGAGTACGGCTTCTGCGTACGGATGTAAATGCAAGTCTGCTGTAACTCACATGGTGCCAGCCGTATATAATTCTGATACAATGTATGAGAAGGCTTTGAGAGCCGCGACGGCTGCAGTCGGAGAGGGACATGTGACCGACAGCATGCCGAGCCTGGCCTCGGAGGATTTCGCGGTACTGGGAACTGAGATACCATCCTTCCTGTACTGGGTGGGAAGCGGGACTCCGGGCAGGGACAATGCCCCTTGGCATGATCCAGGATTCCGGATCGATCCGCATTATTTCGACACTGCTGTGCCGCTGCTGTGCGCATCGGCGCTTGTACGTTAAGAGTTAACGAAAAGAGAAAAAGGAAATGTTTAGGGAAAAAGAGAAGAAGGTTTATGGGACCAGTATTGAGAACGTATATCGGCTGGAGGGCAGAGTGCCTGTCTCAAGAGCCATTCCGTTCGGTCTCCAGCACGTGCTGGCCATGTTCGTGGCCAATGTCACTCCGCTCATCATCATCTCAGGGGTAGCAGTGTATAACGGTCAGCCGTTCACGGATATCGAGACGTCAAGACTTATCCAAAACTGCATGCTCATAGCCGGGATCGGCACACTGGTGCAGCTCTTCCCATTGTGGAAGGTAGGTTCCGGTCTTCCTATAGTAATGGGCCTTTCATTCACATTCCTTGCGGCCTGCATGTCGGCGGCCTCAAATGACTATGGGGTCATGGTCGGAGCCATAATAGTGGGCGGCATATTCGAGGGTATACTCGGCCTCAGCGCAAAGTACTGGAGGCATATCATAACGCCGCTGCTCTCATCATGCGTGGTAATAGCCATAGGGCTAAGCATACTGAACGTGGGGGTAACGTCATACGCGACATCGGGGAAATACCCTGTGGGTTCCTGGCAGAACCTCCTGGTTGCGACCATCACACTCGTCGCTGCACTGGCCTTCCACATCAGAGCCAAAGGCGTGGCCAAGCAGATGTACGTGCTCTTCGGACTGGTCGTAGGATACATCGTATCTCTGTTCTTCGGCATGGTGGACTTCGGAGCCATGGCGGGTACCATCAGGGTAGACGGATTCTTCAACATCCCCGCGCTGTTCGCATATAAGCCGAAATTCCAGGCAGGAGCCATCGTCTCCTTCATGCTGGTGTTCATGGTATCCGCGGTGGAGACCATAGGTGATACGACGGCGGCCTGCACGGGCGGACTCGGACGGGACATCACTGAGGAGGAGATATCAGGATCTCTTTGCTGTGACGGCTTCATGTCAGCGATCTCGGGAGGGGTATTCGGAGTATCTCCGATAACCTCATTCAGCCAGAACGTGGGACTGATCGCCATGACGCATGTAGTCAACCGTTTCTGCATCATGTTCGGAGCGCTGGCCATGATACTCGGCGGGCTTTTCCCGCCTATCGGAGCTTTCTTTACGACGCTGCCTGACTGCGTGCTCGGAGGATGCACGGTAATAATGTTTGGTTCCATCATGATGGCGGGCATCAAGATGATGCACGAGGCGGGCCTCGACAACCGCAATACGCTTATCGCGGCGACTTCGCTGTGCATGGGCGTGGGAGCCACTCAGGTGGAGGGCTTCTTCGACCATCTGCCGGCCATAGTGGGCGAGATATTCGCGGGCAACATGGTAGCCGGCGTGTTCGTGGTAGGACTTATAATGGAGCTTCTGCTGCCGAATGATCCTGCAAAGTATGAAGCATTTGTCGAAAAGATCGGTGATGAACTGGTTGTGGATACGAAGCTGTTCTATGAGAGCGCAGCAGAACACGAGAAGAGAGTGGCTGAAGAACAGGAAGAGCACGAAGAACACAAGGAAAACTAGGATATGGCAAAGAGAGTCAAGAAGAGAGCATATGTCCGCTGCAGAGGCGGCAGCCCGCTGCTTGAAGGGATAGACAGAGCGGCTCTCCCGCGGGACTGCAATGCGATAAAGGAACTCTATCCTGAAGGGATCAGCAAATGCAGATACGGATGCCTCGGAGGAGGCTCATGTGCGGCTGCCTGCCATCTCGCCGCTATCAGCGTTGAAGGCGGAGGTCCGCCTGCAGTAGACAGCGGTAAATGCGTAGGCTGCGGACTTTGCGTGCGGGCCTGTCCGCAGAAGCTGATCGAGGTCATACTGCCGGACAGCAATATACAGATCGCATGCAGCAACCGTGAGACCGGTAAGGCGGCCAGAGAGGCCTGTGATAATTCATGCATCTCCTGCGGAATGTGCGAGAGGGTATGTCCTGCGGGAGCGATACGCATGGAGGACGGCAGGCCGTTGATAGATACTAAGACCTGTCTGCGCTGCGGGATGTGCGCGGTGAAATGTCCGCGTGGAGTCATAAGGGACACCCACGGCATCATGACTGTCACGTAAAGAGGCGGAGGTGAGTACTATTTCTTACACATTCACAGTAAACGGTATAGAAAGAACTACCGATGAGAACAAGCCTCTGCTCAGATATCTCAGAGACGACCTTAAGCTGTACTCTGTAAAGGACGGCTGCTCGGAGGGTGCCTGCGGTACCTGCACCATAGTCGTGGACGGCTATGCCGTAAAGGCATGCGTGCTCACGACGGAGAGAGCGTCGGGCAAGAACATCATCACGGTCGAGGGACTCAGCCTGCGCGAGAAGGAAGCCTTTGTCTATGCCTTCGGAACGGCGGGCTCGGTACAGTGCGGATTCTGCATACCGGGCATGGTGATGGCGGCAAAGGCTCTCATCGACAGGAATCCGGACCCGACCCCGGGAGAGGTAAAGAAAGCGATCAGGGGCAATGTCTGCCGCTGTACGGGATACAAGAAGATCATAGTAGGCATCAGGAGAGCTGCCGCCATACTGCGCGGCGAGGAATCGGTACATAACATCAGCCAGTTCACGGGCAAGATGCTGCCTGAGGAGAACGAGTTCATATCCGTCGTGGGATCGGACTACGATCCGGAGCTCGCTTCGGGCATTGAGAATTACCATAACAGCGGCGAGAGCTCTCAGTACGGAGTGGGCAGGAACGTCTTCCGCATCGACGTCAGAAAGAAGGTACTGGGATACGGCAAGTACCCTGACGATATCGGACCGGAATACTTCGTGCCGGCTGACAGGCCCGACCTGATAATGGAGCAGACCGGATGGACAAGGGAAGAGTTGGACGCTGCTGTGGCATCGGGTCTTACCGAGACCGGCAGGACTGTAAGCAGGAAGGACGAACCTCTCTGCAATGTCTGCACCATAGTCGATCCTGACATGCCGCCTATGGTGTACTGCTCGGCGGTCCGCTCGGATCATCCGAGGGCTGTGGTAAAGAAGATACACAAGGAAAAGGCCGAGTCCCTGCCGGGAGTGCTCGGAGTGCTCACGGCCGCGGATGTACCTCACAACAAGGTGGGACATATCCAGCAGGACTGGGACGTAATGATAGCGGAGGGCGATACCACGAGGATGGTGGGAGATGCCATATGTCTCGTAGTCGCAGAGTCTCCGTATATACTGGAGCAGGCCAAGAAGGCCGTCAAAGTGGAGTACGAGGTACTGGAGCCTGTCAGGAGCATTGCGGAGGCGAAGGCTGATGGCGCTCCTGCGATTCATCCGGACGGCAATCTCTGCCAGCAGAGACATGTAGTAAGGGGAGATGCGGCGAAGGCCCTGGCGGAGTCCGCATATACAGCTTCAGCTGAATTCAAAACACCGTTCACGGAGCATGCCTTCCTCGAGCCTGAGTGCGCAGTGTCATTCCCTTACCGGGACGGAGTCAAGATACTCTCGACCGATCAGGGTGCATACGATACCAGACACGAGGTCCTCATTATGCTGGGCTGGGAGGATACTCCTGAGCGCGTCGTGGTAGAGAACCAGCTTATCGGCGGCGGCTTCGGCGGCAAGGAAGACGTGACTGTACAGCACATCTCGGCACTGGCCGCGCTGAAGTTCGGAAGGCCGGTCAAGGCTAAGCTGAGCCGTGCAGAGTCTCTGCGGGTCCATCCTAAGAGACATGCCATGGAGGGCAGCTTCACCTTAGGCTGCGATGAGAACGGCATACTGACCGGACTCGACTGCGAGATCAACTTCGACACGGGAGCCTATGCCAGCCTCTGCGGGCCTGTGCTCGAGAGAGCGTGCACGCACAGCGTAGGACCTTATCACTATCACAATACGGATATCAGAGGATACGGATACTATACGAATAATCCTCCTGCCGGAGCATTCAGAGGTTTTGGAGTGTGCCAGAGTCAGTTTGCACTCGAGTCGCTTCTGAACGTACTGGCTAAGAAGGTCGGCATCAGCCCATGGGAGATCAGATACCGCAATGCCATCGAGCCGGGACTCGAGCTTCCTAACGGACAGATCGCTGACGTTTCGACTGCTCTCAAGGAGACTCTGGTCGCGGTCAAGCCGTACTTCGACGATGCGCCGGACGACAGGGTCGGCATAGCATGTGCGATGAAGAACGCAGGTGTCGGAGTAGGCCTTCCGGATAAGGGAAGAGCCAGGATCGAAGTGAAGGACGGGCTGGCGTGGATATACACCGCCGCCTCGGATATCGGTCAGGGCTGCCAGACGGTTTTCATACAGGACGTTGCGCAGGCTACCGGTCTGCCTATAACCAGGATATGGATAGGCATATACAATACGGATAATGCTCCTGATTCGGGCACGACTTCCGGATCGAGACAGACGCTCGTGACGGGAGAAGCCGTCAGAGGAGCGGCCCGGAAGCTTAAGGAGGCAATGGAGGAAGAAGGCATCGGCGAGGATGATCTGGACAGACTGAACGGCAGGGTATTCGAATACGAATACTTCGAACCGACTGACAAGCTCGGCTCGGACAAGCCTCATCCAAAGAGCCACATCGCCTACGGATTTGCGACTAACGTTGCTGTCCTCGATGCAGAGGGACGCGTTACGGATATATATGCCGCCTTCGATGCAGGCAAGGTGGTGAACCCGCTGTCGATGTCCGGCCAGATAGAGGGTGGGGTCCTGATGAGCATGGGCTACGCTCTTACAGAGACCTGGCCTCTGGAGGACTGTGTGCCGACAGCACGTTACGGGACGCTTGGTCTGCTGCGCTCCACGGATATCCCTGACCTGCATGCTATACACGTCGAGAAGGACCGACTTCTGGATGTCGCTTACGGGGCGAAGGGCGTGGGCGAGATCACATCGATCCCTGCGGCGCCTGCGATAGCCGGCGCTTACTATGCGAGGGACGGCGTGCTCAGGACCTCGCTCCCGATAGAGGATTCATACTACAGCAAGAAAAAGAAATAATAACTATCATTTAAAAAGTACAGGAGGAAACAAATGGAGGGAATGCGCCATCTGATCAACATCACGGATCTGACGACTGATGAGATAGCACACATGATCGACATAGCAGATGACATCATCGATCATCCCGAGGAGTATCAGGATATCTGCGCGCACAGGAAGCTCGCGACTCTCTTCTTCGAGCCGAGCACGCGTACGAGACTCAGCTTCACGGCTGCGATGATGGAACTCGGCGGGGATGTCCTCGGCTTCGACCAGGCGGCTTCGAGTTCGACAGCCAAAGGCGAGAGCGTATCGGATACCATAATCATGGCGGGGTGCTACGCGGACATAATCGCGATGAGACATCCCAAGGAAGGAGCTCCTTACGTGGCAGCAGCGCGTTCAACAGTTCCTGTCATCAATGCAGGCGACGGAGGACACTTCCACCCGACACAGACACTGACCGACCTCCAGACCATACACAGGAAGATGGGCAGACTGGGAGGACTCACGATAGGACTCTGCGGAGACCTGAAGTTCGGCCGTACCGTCCACTCCCTGATCGAAGCGATGATGAGATATGACGATGTGAGATTCATCATGATCTCTCCGAGAGAACTCGACCTTCCGGGCTATATGAAGGAGAAGCTCGACGACGCGGGCGTCGACTGGAAGGAGACGGGGAGCCTCGAGGAAGCCATGCCTGAGCTCGACGTGCTCTACATGACCAGGGTACAGAAGGAGAGGTTCTTCAATGAAGAGGACTACATCAGACTGAAGGACAGCTTCATACTGCGCCGCCGTATGCTCGAGGACGCGAAGGAAGGCATGATAGTGATGCATCCGCTTCCGCGTGTCAACGAGATATCCACGGACGTTGATGATGATCCGAGAGCCGCATACTTCTTCCAGGCTCTCATGGGCAAGTACATACGCATGGCACTTATACTGTTCATGCTCGGGATAAAATAGAGAGGAGGAGCAGGATGAACTTAGACGGAGTAACGACCGGCATAGTGCTGGACCATATACAGGCAGGCCAGGGCTGGGAGATATACAATCTGCTCGGCCTCGACAAGCTTGAGTGCACGGTAGCCATCATACAGCGCGTCAGCAGCGCGAAATACGGCAAGAAGGACATCATCAAGATAGACGGCCTTGTGGACATCGATCTGGATGTCCTGGGCTATTTCGACACCAATATCACGGTCAACATGATCAAGGACAACGAGCTCGACAGGAAGGTGCATCTGAAGCTGCCTGAGAGACTCGAAGGGATAATCGAGTGCCGCAACCCGCGCTGCATCACTTCGGTGGAGCAGGAGATAGTGCACAAGTTCCGGCTGGCAGATCCGGTCAACAAAAAGTACAGATGCGTATACTGCGATTCCGTTTATAAGGAGAAGAAATAGCGGGTACGGGTGTGAGTCATGCGCGAAGGCCGGCGAACATGTCGAACGCTGATACAGTATCTGCCCTAAAGCCTAAAGAATCGCAGCGAATGCTTATCAGCGATATACAGCGAGGGAGCATGTGAGACGGCCGTTTAAAACGATTCGCAAACACATACTATTTGCCAGTTGAATAATGTGGATTATTATTATATAATCCATCTATAGATAAACGGTTCGGTCAGAGCCGTTTATATTTGCGAATCGAATTACTTTTAAAAAATATTCGCTTCTGAAAAAGGGAAAGGCGATGAAGAAGGAAATCAGCAAGATAATCGATGACAGGGGGATAAAGGCAGCCGTTAAGCTCATCTTCGCGGGCGAGGGGAGGTGCTTCGGCCCGGGAACGGTCATGCTGCTCAGAGAGATAGACCGCTGCGGCAATGTGAGAGAGGCCTGCGAGAACTGCGGTTTCTCGTACAGCAAGGGCTGGACCATCATAAGGCGCTGCGAGGAGGGCATGGGCCTCAGGATTGTAGAGAGGCAGGCCGGAGGTCAGTCCGGCGGCGCGGCTGAGGTATCGGAAGACGGACGCAGGCTGCTGGCCATATACGAGAAGCTCGAAGCTGAGATATCCGGGATCGCGGGCAGGAGATTCAGAGAACTGATGGAAGAGGAATTCAACTGATGAAATATATTAGGACAGAGGATGCCGTCGGACAGGTGCTGTGCCACGACATCACGCAGATAATCAAGGGGTTTACAAAGGACGCGGTGTTCCGCAAGGGACATGTGATCACGGAGGAGGATATCCCCGTGCTGCTTTCGCTGGGCAAGGAGAACATCTACATCTGGGAGAACGACGAGACCATGATGCATGAGAACGATGCTGCCGAGGTACTGTGCTCCATATGCAAGGGCGATGGCATGAGCCGAGGCGAGGTCAAGGAGGGCAAGATCAATCTCAAGGCGGAGCGTGACGGTGTATTCAGGATAGACAGGGACAAGCTCAGGGTGGTCAACTCCTTCGGCCAGATGATGATAGCATGCAGGAGCGGAGACTTTGAAGTAAAGAAGGGCGATACCCTTGCCGGAACGCGCATCATCCCTCTTGTAATAGAGAAGGAAAAGATGGAACGCGTTAAGGCTCTCTGCGGAGATGAGCCTATAATGAGAGTCGAGCCATACAGGCACTTCAGGGCAGGCATAGTGACGACGGGCAGTGAGGTGCTCAAGGGCAGGATAAAAGACGATTTCACCCCGGTGATCATATCCAAGCTGGAGCATT
Source organism: Anaerovoracaceae bacterium (assembly GCA_045604305.1). Classification (GTDB taxonomy): domain Bacteria; phylum Bacillota; class Clostridia; order Peptostreptococcales; family Anaerovoracaceae; genus Crickella. The sequence continues at coordinate 8,867 of JAZUNV010000134.1, forward strand.
TTGGTGTGGAGATCTCAGGACAGAAGCTGCCCGGAGACGACAACGTACGCATCGAAGCTGCCATCCGGGAACACCTGGATGAGGGCTGCGATATGATACTCTGCACGGGAGGCATGAGCGTCGATCCGGACGACAGGACGCCTCTGGCGATCAGGAACGTCTGCGGGGACGAGAACGTGGTCACCTACGGCGCGCCGGTGCTGCCGGGAGCTATGTTCATGCTCGCGTACTATGGCGATAGGAAGATACCCGTAATGGGGCTGCCGGGCTGCGTGATGTATGCGCGCCGCACCATATTCGATATAGTGCTGCCGAGGATACTGACAGGAGAGCTGCTCCGCAAGGAAGACCTGGACTGCCTGGGAGAGGGCGGGCTCTGTCTCGGATGCGATGTATGCACATATCCGGAGTGCGGTTTCGGCAAGGGAGGATTCAGGTAAAAGGGCATATGGACAGGGAGATATACGAGGCGGTCAGGGACCGCGACAATAAGAAAGAATCGGTCCTGGTGACCGTGATCGAAGGTGAGGGTAAGGGAGAGAAGGCTCTCGTCACGGAAGGAGTGCTGCAGCTGTGCACTCTGCCGGGAGCTTTCCTCGATTCACATCGAAGCGATATCGGGGGACTCGATAAGACAGGGATATACGAGATAGACGGAAGCGAGATCTACGCTGAGCTTCTGGGCAACGAGATACAACTCGTGGTGTTCGGTGCCGGCCACCTGTCACTTCCGATAATTGATATAGCCCACATACTCGAGATGCGCGTGACCGTGGTCGATGACCGCAGGGAGTATCTGGATAATGCCATAGCTCACGGTGCCGAAGCGACAGTATGCAGACCATTCGACGAAGCGATGGAGCTCATCGAGGGAAGCAGCGACAGCTACTTCATAGTTGTCACGAGAGGACATCGCTATGATTCGGCCTGCGTTGGAGGCTCGCTTCGCAAGCCGCATGCTTATGTCGGCATGATAGGCAGCAGACGCCATGCGAAGATTGTAAAGGAGAAGCTGATCAGGGAAGGGCTTCCTGAGGAGCTGGTAGACAGTGTCCACACCCCGATAGGCATAGACATAGCCGCAGAGACGCCCGAGGAGATCGCAGTTTCGATCATGGGCGAGGTGATAGAGGTCAAGAACCGCAGGAGACGCAAGGCCGGCTTCAGCAAGGACATGATGGCGGCGATACTCTCAGAGGACAGGGGGCCTGCAATACTTGTGACGATAGTAGAGACCAGGGGGTCCACTCCAAGGACGGCTGGAGCCAAGATGCTGGTCTACGCCGACGGATCAATAACAGGGACCATAGGAGGCGGTATCGCCGAGGCGGAGATAATGAAGAAGTCAGCAGAGATGATCAAAGAGGGCTTCACGGGGATAGAAACGACGGACGTCGATATGATAGCTGCGCCGGATGAGGACGGCATGGTGTGCGGCGGATCAGCCCGCATACTGCTGGAAATGGTATAGAAGAGATTTCGATTGGAAGCCGGCGAACATGTCGTGAGCGAATGAGCGAGGGAGCATGTGAGGCGGCTCCTTCGCACTCTTACTTCGGCATTTGGACAAGGGTTTGTTCCCCTGTTCTGCGCAAGCGATTGCTTTCTGCAAATAAATCGGTTATTTCAAAGGAGGAACGAAATGAAGAAGAGACTACTGGCTGTCGCACTCGTATTTGCAATGGTATTTGCTATGACTGCATGTGGAAGCAGAACTGAAAGCGAAGAGGCGGATACAGCTGCGGAGAAGACCGCGGTCAATGTCTTCGCGGCGGCATCTCTGGGCGCTGTGATGGCTGAGTTCGAATCAGCCTACGAGGAAGCGCATCCGGATGTTGACATCGTTGTCAATGCGGACAGCTCCGGTGCGCTTCTCGTTCAGATACAGGAGGGCGCTCCGTGCGACATTTTCTTCAGCGCAGCCCAGAAGCAGATGGACGAGCTTGAGGGCGCAGGCATGGTGGTCGATGGTACGAGGAAGAACGTAGTCAACAACCAGCTCGTAGTGATCACACAGCCTGACAGCGGTACTGCAGTCACGGGCCTTGCGGATATCGCAAACGCAAAGAGCATGGCTCTTGCGGACGGCAGCGTGCCAGTAGGCAAGTATACGAGAGTGGCCATGATAAATCTCGGTCTCCTGGAGGAAGTCGAGGATCCGGCGACGATCACCGCCAAAGAGATCTCCGAAAAGCTCGGCGGAGTCGAGATCAGCGATCAGGGCAACGTGAGCAAGGTGCTCGCAGCGGTAGAGGAGGCATCCAGCGAGGTAGGCACGACCTACCTCTCCGACACCTTCGGTCATGAGGACAAGGTGAAGGTGCTCGAGAAGGTGAGCAATGAAGTCTCGGGCGATATCATCTATCCGTTGGCTCAGATCGTGAACAAGGACGCTGACGATGCTGAGACTTCGGCAGCGGCTGAATTCCTCGCATATATCACAAATGACGATGCGAAGACACTCTATCAGGAGTACGGCTTCGATACAGACGTAGAATAGTGGAATCATTAACAGAACTTGCAAAATCACTTGACTGGAGTCCCCTGTGGATATCCCTCAAGACCGGGGCGGTAGCGACCTTCATATCCTTCTTCCTCGGGCTTTGGGCTGCCCGCAAGGTTATCAAAAAGGACTGCAGGGCCAAGGCCATACTCGACGGACTGCTCACTCTCCCGATGGTGCTTCCGCCGACAGCGGCGGGTTTCTTCCTGCTGCTCATATTCAGCCGCAGGAGGCCGTTTGGCATGTTCCTGGACGAGACACTCGACATACAGGTGGTACACACCTGGTTCGGATGCGTGATTGCGGCCACGGTCATCGCCTTCCCGCTGATGTACAGGAACGCAAGGGCCGCCTTCGAGCAGATAGATGCCAACCTCGTATACGCAGGCAGGACCCTCGGGATGTCCGAGACTGCTATCTTCTGGAAGGTCGTGGTTCCGACGGCGGGGCCGGGCATTGCGAGCGGCACCATACTCACGTTCACAAGAGCGATGGGCGAGTACGGCGCGACTTCCATGCTTGCAGGCAACATACCGGGCAAGACGGGCACGGTGTCGCAGAGGATAGCCATGGTCATACAGGACGGAGACTATGTCACTGCGGGTCTCTGGGTCATCATAGTGGTCCTGATCGCGTTCTTTGCGGTGTTCCTGATCAACATGATCGCAGGCAGACACATGAAGAACGTGATGAAATGGTAGGTGTTGGTCATGAGCAGACTGTATGCGGATATTCACAGACATATCGGAAGCTTCGGGCTTGACGTCCTGATCGAGAGCGATGCGAAGAGGATAGGCATACTCGGCGCGTCCGGAAGCGGCAAGAGCATGACCCTGCGCAGTATCGCGGGCATAGAAGATGTGGATGACGGCCGCATCGAGGTGAACGGAAGACTGCTGTATGACAGGGCTTCCGGCATCGTTCTGAAGCCCCGGCAGCGAAATGTCGGGTACATGTTCCAAAACTATGCACTGTTCCCGACCATGAGCGTGCTCGGGAACGTGACGGCCGGGCTGAAGGGGAATAAGGAAGAGAAGCGCGCTAAGGCTATGGACATGCTCAGACGCTTCAACATGGACGGCTTTGGAGACAGGCTGCCGGGGGAACTCTCCGGAGGCCAGCAGCAGAGGGTCGCTCTTGCAAGGATCATGGTGACCGAGCCGGAGCTCATACTGCTCGACGAGCCGTTCTCCGCGCTGGACGGATATCTCAGGGACAGGATGCAGGTGGAGATGCTCGAGATGCTCGAGGATTATCCGGGGCAGGTGGTCATGGTATCCCACAGCAGGGACGAGCTGTACAGGTTCAGCGAGGAGCTCTTTGTCATAAATGACGGACGGATACTCAGACATGATGATACCAAAGCGGTATTCAGCGATCCGCAAAGTGTGGAAGTCGCCGGACTTACCGGGTGCAAGAACTTCTCAGCCGTACGTGTAAAGGACGGTCACATTATAGAGGCTGTCGACTGGGGCGTCACACTGGAGCTTGGACGTCAGGTACCTGAAGGGACGGGATACATAGGATACAGGGCACACTGCTTCGAACCCGTGTGGGGAGAGCGGCAGCCCAACTGCATCAGCTTCGATCTTGTGAGGATGGATGATCTGCCTTTCGAGAAGAACTGTTACATCAGGCCGGAGCTTTCCGACGCGGCCGGTGACAGAACGGCAAGAGCGGGGGAGAAGCTCATATGCTGGTTCGTGCAGAGAGAAGAACAGAGGCTGATAGAGGAGCTCGGACTGCCGGACTATCTGAAGTTCTGCGAAGAGGATGTGCTGCTATTGAAGCAAACGTACTGATGTCATATACTTGTAGGGACAAGCCGGATCTATATGATTCAAGAACGGGTATTCGGCAGATGTACAGAGACAGCAGACGGTCATCAATATTCAGGCTATGGAGCATACTCGTGATATGCTTCGTTTTTGCTGTGATCGTTTCAGGCTGCGGCGCTGCCGATAAAGAAGAGATCACCTCATCAGACCAGCTCAACAGGCACGGCATGAAGATAGGCGTCCCTATCGCCACTCCGGAAGAGGCGTTTATCAAAAACGATTTTCCCGAGGCTGAGATAATCCCTTACAATGATGACCAGCTCGGATTCAAGGACGTGTCGATCGGGAGGATCGACGCATTCGTCCATGGGATAGTGTACATGGAGAGCGCACTGGAGAACGGGACCAAGGGCGTACGTATCCTGGACGAAGTCTATATGGAAGATAAGGTGGCGGTAGGTTACTCCGACAAGTCGGAGATACCGGATCTCGAGAGCAAGCTCAACGAGTTCATCGCTGAGATCAAGGAAGACGGCACTCTTGAGGATATGAAAGAGCGCTGGACGGAGCAGGGCATTGATGAAATGCCTGAGATAGAGCTGCCGGAGGACCCGGAATACCATCTGAAGGTAGGGACGACAGGGATACTGAAGCCTTTCTCCTACTATGACGGAACGGAGCTGACGGGTCATGACATCGAGCTCGCTTACCGCTTTGCGGCATGGCTCAACGCGGATATCACGTTCAAGATCTACGATTTCGGAGGCGTTATCGCAGCCTGCGAGACAGGCGATGTGGACTGCGTCATGACGAACCTCTACATAACGCCTGAACGTGCTGAAGCGATAGATTTCTCCGATCCTTTGAGTGTGACAGAGGTCGGCTTCATGGTGCGAGACACATCCGCGGATGCGGGCGGCTCTTTCCTGAATGAGCTGAAGTCAGGCTTTGAGAAGACTTTTATCCGCAGCGACCGCTGGAAGCTCTTCGTGGAAGGCGTGGGCGTTACACTGCTGATCACGGCATCGTCCATATTGCTCGGAACGCTTCTTGGCTTTGCGGTATACATGATATGCAGGAGGGGAGGCCGCATCTCGAATACGGTCACGCGCTTCTGCGTATGGCTCATCCAGGGCATGCCTGTAGTAGTCCTTCTCATGATACTTTACTATCTGATCTTCAGCACGGTGGAGATCTCAGGGACTCTTGTGGCGATCATAGGCTTTACACTCCTGTTCGGTGCCGCTGTCTATTCGATGCTGAAGACAGGCATAGCTACTGTTGACTACGGTCAGACAGAGGCGGCATACTCTCTCGGCTATACAGACAATGCTGCGTTCTACAGGATAGTACTGCCTCAGGCGCTTCCTGTCATCATGCCGGGATACATGGTCGAGATATCGTCTCTCCTCAAGGCGACTGCTGTCGTAGGATACATAGCCGTCCAGGATCTCACGAAGATGGGCGATATAGTCAGGAGCCGTACTTACGAAGCGTTCTTCCCGCTCATTGCGGTCGCTGTGATATACTTCATACTTGCGGCTATACTGAAAGCCGCGGCGAAGAGGCTCCGGAAGCGTTTAGGTCGGAGAAACAACAAGACAGTGAATTGATCCACGGCGCCGAAGTTATCGGAACTCTAATAACTGATAATAACAGACGCCGGTGTCCCGGAAAGGACATCGGCGTTTTTCTGTGAAATCTGTAATTGTATCTGTATCCGTATCCGTATCAGATCTCTTTGTGCAGGTATTCCATGCACTTCTTTTCGGCTTCGGCAGATATCTTACGGTCGTCGATAGTGGTGATCTCTCCATCTCTGACTGTGACTTTGCCGTTGACGATGCAGAGGTCCACAGGCTTCTTATAGCCGACCGTTCCGAATATGGCGGAAGGATCAAGAGCCGTGCCTACGAGCTCGTGCGAGCGTGAATCTATCATGAACATATCTGCGCACTTGCCCTCGGCGATCTGACCAATGTCGTCGCGGCCGAGCACCGAAGCGCTGCCCCTCGTCGCGATCTTGAGTATGTCATAAGCCGTCGTGGCATCGTTGGAATATTTGAGCCTCTGGAGCAGGAATGCCACACGCATCTCTTCCATAAGCGATGATCCGTCGTTTGACGCGGAGCCGTCCACGGCGAGGCCGACCTTCACACCGAGATCCTGCATCTCGGATATCCTGGCTATGCCGGATGAGAGCTTCATGTTGGAGATAGGGCAGTGCGCCACGCCTGTGCCGGTATCCGCGAGAAGCTTCAGTTCCTCATCGTTGAAGTGTATGCCGTGCGCATACCATACGTCAGGCCCGATCCAGCCCGTGCGCTCCATGTACGCAAGAGGCCTGATGCCTGCATACTGGTACATGAATTTCTCCTCGTCGATGGTCTCACACAGATGAGTGTGGAGCCTGACCTTGTACTGACGGGCGAGCACAGCGCTCTCTTTGAGCAGGTCCTCAGTGACTGAGAACGGTGAGCATGGAGCGAGGGCGACACGGTGCATCGCGCCGTACGAGTCATCGTGGAAGCGCTCGATCGCATCCTGCGAATCCTTGAGTATCTCATCTATCGACTGCACCACGCTGTCAGGAGGAAGTCCTCCGTCCTTGACGCTGAGGTCCATTGAACCTCTCGAAGCGTACATGCGGATGCCGAGCTCGTCGGCTGCTGCGAACTGAGCCTCGAGCAGGTCGCCCGAGCCGTGCGGGAAGACGTAGTGGTGGTCGAAGCAGGTCGTGCATCCGTATTTCATCAGTTCGCCCATCGCGGTCAGCGATGAGAGCCTGATCACGTCGGTGTCGATATTCTTCCATATCTCGTAGAGATACTTGAGCCACGGGAAGAGTTCCATGTTCTGCACGTCAGGGATGTTCCTTGAGAATATCTGGTACAGATGGTGGTGAGTATTGATGAGTCCCGGGTAGCAGTACATGCCGCTTCCGTCGATGACCTCATCGCAGCCGTCGCATTCGATCTCTCCCTCTGCGATCTTAGTGAACAGACCGTCTTCGATCAGTATGGACGCATCCTTTAGCATGCGGTCCTGATCGTCACAGGTGACTATGCAGCGAATGTTTTTAATGAGTATTTTGCTCATCTCATACCTCCGAATAATTACTTGATTTTGCCAAGCTCTCTCAGGATCTTCTCCGGAGTCATAGGCCAGCTGCGCATCCATACGCCGCAGGCGTCGTGGATGGCATTGCCGATGGCAGGAGCCGCTCCGTTGCATGCGATCTCGGATATGGATTTGGCGCCGAACGGTCCGTCCGGATCATCCACATCTATCAGCACTGCCTTGAAGTCATCAGGCTGCTCGCTTATCATCGGGACTCCGTAGTCCGTCATGTTGGCGTTCACACACACTCCGTTCTCATCTAGTATCATGTCCTCATAAAGGGTATGACCGATCGACTTGAGTGATGCTCCGTACATCTGGCAGAGCGCAGCCTCAGGATTGATCGGGGTGCCCGCATCCTGTATCGCGTAGAACTTCTGGACCTTGACCTCGCCGGTCCTGATGTTGACAGCCACCTGAGCAAAGTGAGCTCCGTAAGGTACGGATGAAGCCGCAGTAGTGAAGCTTCCCGGCGCTATCAGATGTCCGCGTCCTGTACCGGATGTCGAAGTGTGGATGATATCGTAGTACGAGAGCACCTTGTCCGTCTTCTTTGAATGGACCTCTCCTGGCCATCTGATCTCCATGTCTTCAACGTTTTCTTCAAGCTGGTAAGCTGCCTCGTCGAGTATCTTCTCCTTCAGATTGGTGGATGCGACGACTGCCGCATTGCCGCTGAAGAAGGTGCCTGACGAAGCATACGATCCTGTGTCGAATGCACCGGAGTCGGTGTCTCCCGAGAGTACCGTGATCCTGTCCATAGGCACGCAGAGTATGTCGCTGGCTACCTTGGCGATGATGGTGTCAAGGCCGGTGCCTATGTCAGCAGCGCCGGAGAGTACGATGATGGATCCGTCCATCTCGAGCTTGGCTATTGCATTTGCATGGTCGAGTCCCGGAAGTCCGGAGCCCTGCATTATCATTGCGAAGCCCTTGCCGATCTTCCAGTCAGGGTCATCGCTTTCCTCGTGCTTGCCCCATTCGATCATCTCGCAGCCCTTTTCGACGGCCTCTCTGAGTCCGCAGGATCCGACAGGTACTACGTTGCCCTCGCGGCCTTCGCCGAGACCCTTGAGGATCTCGAGCATATAGCCTTCCTCGACGTGGTTCTTGAGTACCATCTCCTTGTAGTCTACACCGAGCTTGTCAGCCAGCTCGCACATAGCCATCATGAGGCCATAGGTTCCCTTAGGAGTACCGTAGCCCTGATAAGCTCCGGCAGGCGGGGTGTTGGTGTAGTAGATCGTAAGATCGTATTTCATGTTGTCGCACTTGAACAGCGGCAGCGTCTTGGAGCAGCTGTTCATAGGTACGGTAAGCGCGTGGTTGCCGTAAGGCCCGGTGTTGGCGTCCACCTTGAGGTAGATGCCCGTGATGGAACCGTCCTTCTTGCCGCCCATCTTGACATGGACGCGCATAGGGTGCCTCGTTGAGTTCGCGATGAACTCCTCCTCACGCGTGTTGTGGTAGAGTACAGGCCGGCCTGTTGCGAACGACGCGTATCCGGTCAGATCCTCGACCAGTATGTCCTGCTTGGAGCCGTATCCGCCTCCGACCCTGGTCTTGATAACGTGTATCTTGTTCTCACTGAGCCCGGTGACCCAGCTCACGATACGCCTTACGTGGTATGGCACCTGAGTGCTGGCGTATATGATCAGACGTCCGTTCTCCATCTTGGAGAAGCAGATATGAGTCTCGAGCGGTGTATGCTGGATCTGGCTGGTCTGGTAGGTCGCTTCGACTACCGCATCAGCCTCTGCGAAAGCCTTGTCGACATCGCCTATGCCGCCGTGATTGGCAGCAGCTACGTTGTGGAGCACATCTCCGTGGAGAGGGAACTGGTAAACGACCTTGCCTTCTCTCTCATCGCCTGACAGCTTGGCGTTGTACTCGTCCAGATCATCAGGCGCGCCAGAGTTGTACTGGACCCTGCCGTTATGGACGAGAGGGGCGCCCTCGGCCATGGCTTCCTCTACGGTAAATACCGCATCGAGTGGTTCATACTCCACCTCGATCAGATCACGGGCCTTGATCGCTTCCTCGAGCGTCTCAGCTACGATCGCGGCTACGCGGTCGCCGACGTGTCTGACCTTCTTGTTGAGAAGCTTCCTGTCGTGAGGCGACGGCTCAGGATTGCCCTGGCCGGCTGACATGTAAGTGGCATCCGGACAGTTATATGCGGTTATGACCTTGAGCACTCCAGGCAGAGCTTCCGCTGCCGAAGTGTCGATCTTATTGACATAAGCATGTGCATAAGGAGAACGCAGCACAACCATGTAGCAGGTATCGTTGTCGACGTAGTCCTCTACGAAGGCGCGCTCACCCGATACGAGCTGAGGTGCATCCACCTTAGGCATCACTTTACCTACTGATTTGAGATGAGGCCTGAACTCAGGAGCGATCTCAGTTTTGTATTCGCCGCCCGCTAGCTTCTCCTTGATGAGCTCGGCTGCGATGTAGTAGTGCTCGTAGCTCGCATCACGGATGAAAATGCCCGAAAGCACATCCTTGACATCCTCTCTCGTCGGGTTAGGGTTGTTCTCAAACAGCCATGTCATCAGCAGGGCGGCTGCAGGTGCATTGTATGCGCTCTGCACGACTCCCGCATCGATCAGGGCCTGCTGTACTATGGTCAGATTCTGTGAATTGCCGAGGCTGTCCGGGGTCCTTATCTCGCAGCCCTCGACTTCTCCTGCGAGGACGAGGTTGGAGAATACCGGAGTGCCGTCGAGCAGCACAGTATCGCTGCCGCAGAAGCCCTCAGCATCATCGCTGTCGCGTACGGCGAAGTTGCCGTTCATGAGGAGCATCTCGCGCAGCCTTCTGGTAGGGTCGATATCGAATGACCGTTTTTTGCCGCTGATGGTACAAGTGATCATGTCTATACCTCCTTCCGCTTGAGCTTTGAGTTAAGGTCGAAAGCAGTCACCGCTA
>JAZUNV010000135.1:0-9386 GCA_045604305.1 Anaerovoracaceae bacterium
AGGGTAATGTAAAAAACAGGTAAATTTAGCAATTTACACAAATTTTACGTACACCTGCTTTCTGCTTTTACTTTGCACACGTATTCTGTAAAAGCTGAAAGGAGGATTTGAGATCAATGAAAAATGTGTGGAATTGGATAGACAGTAAGAACTGGAATGTGCACCTCAAAGTCAGGATAATCATACTTATCTTCATAACAGCTTCCTCTGCTGCAGGGCTGTTTTTATGGAGCATAATTCGGCTGTGGGTTCTGGATCACTGGAGCTGGATGATAGTTTTCACGGGTTATCCTGCATTTTTTTCTTTAGTCGCTATAGTCATATACTCCTTCAATCACAGCTTTCATAACGGTGCCTATGAACACAACACTAAACTTAAAAGGCCCTGATGCAATCAGCGTCACAAGATGATCGCAAATCTAGATATTGAAGGCAGAAAAAATCGAATACTTTAAGAAATGGCAAGCAAAAACCCCTGAATCGTTGAAATTCAGGGGCTGGGAATTGGTGGAGCGTAGGGGGATCGAACCCCTGGCCTCAAGATTGCGAACCTTGCGCTCTCCCAGCTGAGCTAACGCCCCTCGTTATTGCTGACCTGCCTAGTTTACCACCATTGACCCTTTCGGGCAATAGGGGAATCCAAAGAAAGATCAATTGCGCAGCTGAAGACCAGCCTGATGCCCATGCCGGACTCAGGGGAAGGGTCTGTGGCCAGCTTCATGGCCTCTTCCGGGTCGAACGGGATACAGTCATCCTTGATGCGAAGTATGATATTGTCGTCCTTGACGGCGACCCTTACATCCAGGAAATGATCTTTCGTATCGTGAGTGAATCCATAAGATCAGAGCGCAGAGGCGGCGAAACCTACGAAACATTTCTTAATATATCGCAAGCAAGCGGATAATAATGTATACTGTCAGCGACCAAAGAAAGGGAGGAAGCAGCATGCTTAAGGAAAGAGGATTTTATAAAGGTGTCAACCTGGGCGGATGGATGTCGCAGTGCGACTACAGCGTGCAGAGACTTGACACGTTCATAGGCGATAAGGATTTTGAGACCATATCATCATGGGGTCTCGACCATGTGAGACTTCCCGTCGACTATGATGTCGTCGAACTCATGGACGACGGTATAGAGAGGGTGAGGAGAGCGATCGATGAGGCCAAGAGCTGCGGCCTGAATGTCATGCTCGATCTCCACAAAGCGCCCGGCTATTCGTTCGATGCGGGAGAGCAGGAAGCGGGCTTCTTCGACAGCGCGGAGTATCAGGAGCGCTTCTATAAGATATGGGAGCATCTGGCAGAGGAATTCGGAGACGATCCTCAGCACGTCGCTTTTGATCTGCTGAATGAGATCACAGACGAGGGATACCTGCCGGCGTGGAAGAGGATATCCAAAGAATGCGTGTCGCGCATCAGAAAGCACGCTCCTGAGACCGTCATAGTGATCGGAAGCTATAACTATAACGATGTAAGGGCGGTCAAAGACCTCGATGCTCCTTGCGATAAGTTCATTGCGTACAGCTTCCACTGCTATGAGCCGATGGACTTCACTCATCAGGGTGCACACTGGTCGCCGGATATCGACCCGGTGAAGCGTGTCGCCTTCAAAGATTCAGGAGCTACAGCTGAACTGTTCGATGGACTCTTTGCTTCGGCCGTCGCGAAGGCAAAGGAGTACGGTGCCGACCTCTACTGCGGAGAATACGGCGTTATAGATGTGGCGTCGCCCGAGGACGCTCTCGAGTGGTATAAGGTGATACACGACGCATTCGAGCGGCATGGTGTATCCAGGACGGCCTGGTCCTACAGGGAGATGGATTTCGGCCTTGTCGATTCACGGATGGACGGGGTAAGAGAGGAGCTCATACGATATCTGTGATACTCTTTCAAATGAGATCCTTCGCTTCGCTCAGGATGACATAAAAAGTTACATAATAATTCCGCGGCACGGTCATTTGAAAGACCGTACCGCGGAATTATTTATATAGGAATGTATGAAGAATAACTATTTGAGTGTTACACGGACATCCACGACCGAAGGGGAAGCCGGTATCGATATGAGATCGCTGTCGATCGGTTCGCCGTTTACTGTAACGGCAGCGATGCCTTTGCAGACTCCGTGCGGGTTGTCCACTGTAATGTTGAAAGTGGAGCCGCGGAACCTCCTGACACATCTGTATGACCTGACGCCGGAAGGGATGCACGGGTCTATCCTGAGACCGCCGAATTCAGGCTGTATGCCCAGAATGTACTGGCTGATGCTCACGAACGACCATGCCGCTGTACCGGTGAGCCAGCTGTTCTTGCCCTCGCCGTGGGTCGCGGCGTCTCTGCCCGCTATCATCTGGCAGTATGCATAAGGCTCCGTGCGGTGTATCTCGCTGATATCCTCGAGGAAGACCGGATTCGTCCTGCGGTACACCTCGAAGGCGCGTTCTCCGTGGCCGAGCATGGCCTCCGCGCATACTATCCACGGATTGCAGTGGCAGAATATGCCGGCATTCTCCTTATACCCCGGCGGATATGAAGATATCTCTCCAAGCTCCAGGTGATACCTGGTATATGCAGGCTGGAGCACCACTATGCCGTATTCGGTATCCAGATGCTCTTCAACGCTCCTGAGCGCTTTCTCGGCGTGACCGGACTCAAGGCCGATGCCTGCCATGACGCACATGCCCTGAGGCTCGATGAATATCTGTCCTTCTTTGCAGATCCTGCTTCCGACAGGCTTGCCGAAGGCATCATAGGCTCTTCTGAACCACTCACCGTCCCATCCGGCATCGAGAACTGCGTCCTCCATCTTTTTTACTCTGTCTTCGACTTCGGCCGCTTCAGTGCTGTGACCCATCAGTCTGAGTATCCCGGCTAATTCTTTTCCGTATTTCACATACATGCCGGCTATGAAAACGCTCTCTGCGACAGGTCCTTCGCTCGGCCCGGTTATCTGGAAGCTCTCGCCCGGGTGCTCCGAGAAGCAGTTCAGGTTGAGGCAGTCGTTCCAATCGGCTCTGCCTATGAGCGGCAGTGTGTGTGGGCCCAGATGCGATGTAGTGTAGCCGAAGCTCCTCCTGAGATGCTCGAGAAGCGTGGCTTTGTCTGACTCATCGCTGTCGAAGGTGCAGAGCTCATCGAGTATGCCGAAGTCGCCGGTCTCCTTGAGATATGCCGAGGTGCAGGCGATGAGCCACAGAGGGTCATCGTTGAATCCGCTCCCGACTGCGGTATTGCCTTTCTTGGTGAGAGGCTGGTACTGGTGGTACGTACTGCCGTCAGGCAGCTGGGTGTTGGCTATGTCTATTATCCTTTCACGCGCTCTTTCCGGGATCAGATGCACGAATCCGAGGAGGTCCTGGCATGAATCGCGGAAGCCCATGCCGCGGCCGAGGCCGCTCTCGTAATAGCTTGCCGATCTGCTCATGTTGAATGTGACCATGCACTGGTACTGGTTCCAGATGTTGACAGCCCTGTCGAGCTTTTCGTTTCCCGAATCGACTCTGAAGCCGGAAAGGAGATCGGTCCAGTATTCCTTTATTGCCATGAATCCGGCATCGAACTGCTCGTCAGTGCTGAACTTCGATATGAGCCTGTGGGCTGGTTCCTTGTTGATCACATTCGGAGCGGCAAACTTTACTTCTTTAGGGTTCTCACAGTAACCAAGTACGAATATGCAGCTGTATTCTTCTCCCGATCCGAGACCGATATCCAGATGGTGGCTGCCTACAGGGGCCCAGCCGTGGGCGATGCTGTTATAACTTTTGCCGGCTGTCACCGCACGCGGGTCGGCGGCACCGTTGTATATCCCGACGAATTCATCTCGGCTCGTGTCGAAGCCGCAGATATCTTTGTTCACGCTGAAGACTGCGAAGTGGTTCCTTCTCTCGCGATACTCCGTCTTGTGATAGATCGCGTTCCCCTCGACCTCGACTTCGCCTATGGAGAAGTTCCTCTGGAAGTTGGATGCGTCATCCTGGGCATCCCAGAGGCAGAACTCAACATAGCTGTACAGGTCGATGTGCTTTGCCTCGTCAGAAGTATTGCGCAGGCTGATCCTTGTCAGTTCGCAGTTCTCATGCAGAGGTATGAACACCTCCTGCTTTGCCTCAAGTCCGTTCTTCGAACTTTCAAATATCGTATATCCGAGGCCGTGCCTGCATTTGTAGGAATCGAGAGGAGTCTTTACAGGCTTCCAGCCCGGGTTCCAGATGCAGTCTCCATCCTTTATATAGAAGTAGTGACCGCCGCAATCCATAGGGCTGTCGTTATATCTGTAGCGGGTGAGCCTCATGAGCTTCGCATCCTTATAGAAGCAGTAGCCTCCGGAAGTATTGGATATAAGTCTGAAGAAATCCTGTGATCCGAGGTAGTTGATCCACGGAAGGGGAGTCTTCGGAGACGTTATCACATATTCTCTGTTGTCATCGTCAAAGTAACCGTATTTCATAAAATGCCCTCATTTCTGGCGAATACGTTTTCGTAAATTCATCTGTATTATAGGTTCAAAAGGAAGGATTTGTAAAGAGAAATCTGAAAAAAGATCAAAAAACCCGAAAAATGCCGGCTCTCTGTGTCGTACCGACAAAAAAACAAAAAATAATTTGGTTCCCCTATTGACGAAATCGTTTTAGTAAACTAGAATGTAGCCACGAAAACGTATTCGCTATATTTCAGAAAACCGCATGAAAGGGGGATATGATGGCGACAATAAAAGATATCTCCAGGAAGTGCGGAGTTTCACCGGCAACTGTTTCAAAAGCTCTCAACGGATATGCTGAGATCAGCCAGGAAACAGTTGAGCTGGTAAAGCGTACGGCAAGTGAGCTCAACTACATGCCTAACGCAGCGGCCAGACAGCTCAAGACGAACACTTCCAATAATATAGGAGTCCTGTTCGTCGACGGTACCATGAGCGGTCTGACACACGAATTCTTCTCTCGCATCCTCAACAGCGTGAAGGAGGAGGCTGAAGTCAGAGGGTATGACATCACGTTTATCAGCAATAATATCGGTAAGCAGAAGATGTCATTCCTCCAGCACTGCAGATACAGGAACTGCGACGGCGTCGTGATAGCCTGCGTGGACTTCCAGAATCCCGAAGTGCTCGAGCTTGTAAAAAGTGAAGTTCCGGTAGTAACGATCGACTATTCTTTCGACAATTCAAGTTCGATCGTATCGGACAATGATGTGGGGGAGTACAGACTCGCCTCATATCTGGCAGGAGAGGGACACAGCAAGATCGCGTTCATTCACGGCGAGGGCACCCTGGTAACGCAGAAGCGGCTGATCGGGTTCCGACGTGCCATGGCAGACTGCGGCATAGAGGTAAGGCCTGAGTATCTGATGGAAGCAAGATATCACGATGCAGATTCGGTACAGAAGGCGACGGCAGAACTGCTGGATCTCGAGGATCCGCCTACTGCGATCATGTATCCTGATGATTTCTCCTTCATAGGAGGGCAGACGGAGATCAATGAAAGAGGACTGAGCATACCTGATGACATAAGCGTGGTCGGATATGACGGCATCAATCTTTCGAGGATACTCAACCCGAAGCTCACCACCTGGTATCAGGATGCAGACCGCATAGGCAAGGAATCGGTCAGAAAGCTTGTCGAAACGATAGAGGGAGAAGGAAGCGCTGCAGCTGAACAGATTATGGTGTCGGGGGAGTTCCTCAGCGGAAACAGTGTAAGCAAGCCGGCCAGATAGAGGCCGCAAAAAAGTTTCAAGGTTTGAGATAAGGAGGAAAGTTATTATGAAGAAGGTATTCAAATCGCTTCTCAGCGTGGCTCTCACAGCAGCAATGGTCTTCGGACTGGCAGCCTGCGGAGGCGGCAGCGACAGTAGCACTTCCGATTCCGGTGAGCAGGGCAAGGTCCTGAATATATGGTGCTGGAACGACGAATTCCAGAGCCGTTTCAACGACTATTATCCTGGAGTAGCTGAAGTCGCAGACGACAAGTCTACAACGACACTCGAAGACGGAACAGTCGTAAAGTGGACCATCAACCCTAACGAGGGCATGAACTATCAGGACAAGCTGGACGAGGCTCTCCTCGCACAGGAAAGCGCAGCAGCTGACGACAAGATCGACATCTTCCTGGTCGAGGCAGACTATGCACTCAAGTATGTCGATTCCGACTACACACTGGATGTAGTGAACGATCTCGGCCTGACAGAGGACGATATGGCTCAGCAGTATCAGTACACAAAGGACATCGTTACTGATTCCAACGGAGCCATGAAGGGAACTACATGGCAGGCTACACCGGGACTCTTCGCTTACAGAAGATCCATAGCAAAGGACGTTCTCGGAACAGACGATCCTGACACTGTACAGGAAGCACTCTCCGACTGGGATAAGTTCAATGCAGTAGCTGAGCAGGCTGCAGCCAAGGGCTACAAGATGCTCTCCGGCTATGACGATTCATATCGTACATTCTCCAACAACGTATCTGCACCTTGGGTCAAGGACGACACAGTTACTGTTGATGCCAACATCATGAAGTGGGTAGACCAGACCAAGGATTTCACAGACAAGGGATACAACAACAAGACTTCGCTCTGGAGCGCTGAGTGGGCAGCAGATCAGGGCCCTGAAGGAAAGGTATTCGGATTCTTCTACTCTACATGGGGAATCAACTTCACACTCCTCGGCAACTCTCTCGCAACACCTGTTGACGAGGGCGGCAAGGAAGAAGTCGGCAACGGAATCTACGGCGACTACGCTGTATGCTATGGTCCGGAGCCATACTACTGGGGCGGCACATGGATCTGCGCAGCAACAGGCACAGACAACGCTGAGCTCGTAGCTGACGTAATGAAGCAGCTCACATGCAACGGTGAGATCATGAAGCAGATCACACTCGATACTCAGGACTACACCAACAACCAGTCTGCAATGCAGGAGATCGCTGATGATCCTGACTTCGGTTCGGACTTCCTCGGCGGACAGAACCACATCGCTCTCTTCGTAGAGGCAGCCAAGAAGATCGATATGAGCAACATCAGCCCGTATGATCAGGGATGCAACGAGGGTATCCAGAACGCATTCAAGGATTACTTCGACGGCAATGTTGACGAAGACGGCGCAAAGGCCAACTTCGAGAAGACTATCAAAGAGAAATATCCGGAAATCACAACAGTTAACTGGGCAAAATAATCTCTCTTAACACTGAATGGGGTGACTCCGGTCACCCCATACTTTTTAAAAAGACACCCAATCTGACAGGAGGAAATGATGAAACGAGATAAAGAAAAAGAGATCAGCTATGCGAAATACGGCTACTTCTTCATCGCACCGTTCTTCATCGCATTCCTGATATTCCAGTTCATTCCTCTGATCCAGACCATATACTACAGCTTCTTTGAGTATTACCGCTCAGGCCTGAAGATCATAGGACCGAATCCGGTAGGCTTCGCAAACTACCAGGCGCTTTTCGAAAGCGACTTCCTCAAGTACGCCGGAAACACGATAATAATGTGGGTGCTGGGATTCATTCCGCAGATAATAGTCTCACTGGTCCTGGCTGCGTGGTTTACGGATGTGCGTCTGAAGATCAAAGGCAAGCAGTTTTTCAAAGTAGTTATCTACATGCCAAACCTTATCATGGCCTCGGCCTTCGCGATGCTGTTCTTCGCTCTGTTCTCGGACAACGGACCTGTGAACGCGGCGCTGATATCGGCGGGGCTGATCGACAAGCCGTTCAGATTTCTCTCGAGCGTATGGGGAACCAGAGGGCTGGTCGGGCTGATGAACTTCCTGATGTGGTTCGGCAACACCACCATACTGCTGATGGCAGCGGTCATGGGAATCAATCCGGCTCTGTTCGAAGCGGCAGAGCTCGACGGATGCTCACCGAGGCAGATATTCTTCAGGATAACGATCCCGATGATAAGACCTATCCTGGTATACGTGCTCATCACATCGATGATCGGCGGACTCCAGATGTTCGATGTACCGCAGATCCTGACAAATGGACAGGGAACGCCTGACCGCACGTCGACCACTCTGATCATGTTCCTGAACAATCACTTGTTCAGCAAGAACTATGGTATGGCAGGTGCTATTTCGGTGATCCTGTTCATAATATGCGCTATCCTGTGCCTGCTCGTATACTTCAACTTGAATCCGACAGAGTCTGATCGGAAACCGAAGAAAAAGGGCGGGAGAGCAGTAAGAAAGGAGGCAGTCAATGGATAAGAAGCCTTCAAACGGCAGGACAGTCCTGGCATACATAGTGCTGATAATACTGACATTCCAGTGCCTGTTCTTCTTCTACATACTGATCATCAACTGTACAAGAAGTCATCAGCAGATCCAGTCAGGATTCTCGCTGCTGCCGGGAAAATCATTCCTGCAGAACTTCAACAATGTAATGCGTGACGCCAAGCTTCCGGTGCTTTCGGGAATCAAGAACAGCCTTATTGTTTCCGCATGCTGCGCGATCCTCGCAACATATTTCTCGGCACTTACAGCTTACGGCCTGTACGCATACAATTTCAAACTTAAGAAGCCGGCGTTCATTTTCATCATGCTGATCCTGGTAATGCCTACACAGGTTTCCGCTATGGGATTCATCAACATTATTACCAAGATGGGAATGATCAACACACTCTATCCGCTGATCCTGCCGTCGGTAGCTGCACCTGCAGTGTTCTACTTCATGTACAGTTACATGCAGTCAAGTCTTCCACTGGAGCTTATTGAGGCAGCCAGAATCGACGGATGCAATGAGTTCAAAACTTTCAACAGGATCGTTATTCCTATCATGAAGCCGGCACTGGCTGTACAAGCGATATTCTGTTTCGTTCAGAACTGGAACAACTACTTTATTCCGGCACTCGTTCTTCAGGAAAACAGCAAGAGAACACTGCCGATACTGATCGCGATGCTAAGAAGCGCGGACTTCCTCAAGTTCGATATGGGCAAAGTATACATGCTTATAACTGTCGCGATCGTTCCGATCATAATCGTTTATATCGCTTTGTCGAGATACATCGTTGCCGGTGTTGCACTTGGCGGAGTCAAGGAATAGGAGGCTGGAAATGGCTGGAATTACATTCAAAAACGTTGAAAAAACATATGATGGCGGAATAACTGTTATTCCGGATCTCAACCTTGAGACCAAAGATAAAGAATTTGTCGTTCTGGTCGGACCGTCCGGCTGCGGAAAATCGACCACTCTCAGGATGATCGCAGGTCTTGAGTCGATCACAAGCGGAGACCTTTACATAGGAGACAAGAGGATCAATGCTGTTCCTCCGAAAGCAAGGAACATCGCTATGGTATTCCAGAACTATGCTCTGTATCCGCACATGAGCGTATATAAGAATATGGCGTTTGCTCTGGAACTTGCAAAGCTACCTAAGGATGAGATCGACAAG
>JAZUNV010000136.1:0-27203 GCA_045604305.1 Anaerovoracaceae bacterium
TCAGCCTCGTCATCCTCTGCCTGCCAGCTGAGCTGGAGTCCGTCCGGATTAGCTGCATTGATCTCGTCAACTGCGAGCTGTCCGCCGTTCTTTACTGCGTTTCCGTAGATAGCTGCAGGTCCTGTGAGCGGTCCTGTATTACCTAATTTGAGAGTGTTATCTCCTGCATCGCTGCTTCCGCCGCCGCCGCATCCTGCAAGCAGAAGTGCCATCATGCAGGAGAGTGCTACAACTACGACTTTTGTCCATGTCTTCTTCATTGTTTTCTTCCTTTCCTCTTAATATCCTAAGAAATCTGACTGAGTGATAGTTGATAAGTTGCTTGTCAGCCTTAGCCCGGGCAATAATCAAGCCCGCATCGCTGCGGGCTCCCAAGCTTCAAGATTTAAGTTCGACTCTTGTACTCAATCGCCCTACAGCATAAATCCATCCCCTACAAGTCTTACGACGTGGAGGACGCTGATAATGCTAATGACGATCACGCTTGAAGTAAAGTACATCTTGTCTCCCTTTCTCATTTGCACACCCTTTTGTGTACAGCGAGATAATAACATTGTGAAGATTGTGTGTCAACACTTTTTGTGAAAAAACTCAAAAATAACGTCCTGTTTTGTGTACTAATTACAAAACAAATTTACAGCGGCTTGCCGTCCTCGTTGAAGAGAGGCAGGTACTCGAGGAAGGTTATATCCTCCCTGTCAGCAGCTTCGCCCTCAGCCAGGACCGTGAATTTACCGACGATATTGCCGCCTACATTGTTCACGAGAGCCTCGATCGCCGCGAGGGAGTCGCCTGTGCTGATCACATCATCCACGATGAGCACCTTCCTGCCATTGATCACCTCTCTCTCATCTCTGCCGAGACAGAGCGACTGTATGTGATCTGTCGTGATCGAATTTACCTCTACCTTGACGACATCACGCATGTAGAGCTTAGCGCCCTTGCGCGCCACGATATAAGGCTTACCGGACTGGCGGGCCATCTCGTATGCCAGAGGGATGCCCTTGCTCTCAGCAGTGACGAGTACGTCAAACTCCGGAGCCCTCTTGAGGAGCTCCTCTGCGCAAGCTACAGTGATCTTCACATCGTTGAACATAACGAATCCGGCAATATACAGTTCGTCTGATATCTTGCAGATCGGAAGGCTTTTTTCTACCCCTGCGATTGTCATTTTATAGTCCATAGCTGTTTCCTTTCCAATTTACACTATACTCATGCGGCTCTGCCGCCTTTGAAAAGCACATATTATTGTATCATAATCCGTGCATCATTTGAACTGTATGCGCTGTTTTTCGTAATTGATCAATGCATTCGGAAGAGCCGCCTCACATGCTCCCTCGCATTGGATTCCCCACCCGCTCTTCATGGTCTCTGGGATCACAGTGCTCTGTCTCGCTTGTTCTCCGGTCTGCCATTGCATCCTCAGTCACTTGCGAGCGCGGGGAGTTTTCGCCGACGCTGGGGGTACCGGGGCGTCTTCTCAAACATCCAGCCGCTTCGCTGCGCTCCTTCGGTGCACTGCCAAGATCCTCGAACACGCTCGCTTCGCACTGTGATTCCTGGTACATAAAAGAACAGCTGTGGCTGTCCCCGGGTCCGGTCCGGATCACTTCGAAAGCGAGATCGAAAGCACGT
This sequence comes from Anaerovoracaceae bacterium, assembly GCA_045604305.1. GTDB lineage: Bacteria > Bacillota > Clostridia > Peptostreptococcales > Anaerovoracaceae > Crickella. Next base: position 1,636 of record JAZUNV010000136.1, read on the forward strand.
TCAATCCCATCATGTTATAGTAAGCAATATCGTCCGCGAGCGCCATTACCATGCGCAGTCCTATATTGTGGAATACATCGTCGTCGCTTAGCATGGCTGCTCTCTCCATCGGATCGTACGGGATGCAGTCGTCCTTGATGCGCAGCAGCACGCCGTCCCACTCATATACAACCCTCACATCTGCGGTGTGTTTCTTCCTGTCCTTGGTGAAACCATGCTCCACTATGTTGTCAGCCATCTCCTCGAGGCAGAGCGCCGCATACTTGGATCTCTTCGGATCAAGTCCGTGCTCTGTGCAGAACTCCTCGACACGTACGGCTGTCGTCACGACATCCTCCACACCGTGGATCTCGATATCCAGCCTGTCCTCATCCGGCACTCCAAAGTCAGGAGGCAGGAGCATCCATTCATCTCTCGTTCGCGGCAGCCTCTTCCAGTAGAAGATCGCGTAGCCAAGCGAGAACAGCAGTGTCAGTATGATACCTATCGGATTGGACAGCCATACTCCCAGAGCTCCGAGCTTAGGAGCCAGGATCAGGGCCGGTATGACCATAGCAAAGAATCCGTCGAATATCGAGAGAATGTTCACATATTTGTTGTGGCCGGTCGCCTGTAAGTAATTACAGATGATCTGGGCTATCACTATCAGCGGGATGCAGAAGGCATAGATGACAAAGAGCTGATGTGCCAGTTTGTACACCTCCGTCGCTCTGTCCGGGAAGAACAGCGCTGAGAGAGGCGTGCTCAGTATCAGCACTGCGGCAGTCACTATAAGTGAAAGCGGTATCATGCGGGTGTAGCCTATGCGCAGCACCCTGAAGAGCGAATCCTTGTCGCCCTCCCCGTAGAAGACGCTGCTGAGCACCCTGACGGTAGACCCGACTCCGATCGCGAATGCGATGAATATGCCGCTGACCATGCTGAACGCCGACTGGGCCGACAGCCCGTCCACACCTGAGTAAGTCAGGAGTATACGGTTGATGACTAAGGCCCTCACGGCCAGGCAGAAGACGAGCATGGCACCCGGCAGTCCGATGATGATCATCGGCCTGAGGTCAGACCATTCGATTTCTTTAGGCTTGAACTTCAGCTGAGCCTTTCCGGTAAAGTAGTACGGAAGCAGTATGATCAGATATATCCAGTTGGATATAGATGTGGCGAGGGCCAGTCCCCATACGTCCATGTGCAATACCGCCACGAGTATGATATCCAGTGCTATGTTGGACACTATGAGTCCCGTTATGCCCGCATACCCTATCGCGCTCTTCCTCTCAAGCTGCAGGAATGCAGCCACCTGCTGTGCCATCAGCAGAGGTATGACCCCTATGGCATAGCCGCGTATGTAGGTCATCAGCGCCGGCTTCAGTTCGGCATTGGCCCCAAGCAGAGAAGCGAGAGGTCCCGGGATAAGGAGTCCGACCGCAGTCAGGATCACACCTGCTGCCATGGTGACAGTCAGGGTCATCGAGAATATGCTCCCGGTCCTTTTTATATCGCCTCTGCCCATCGATCGTCCGCAGAGCACCGCCGATCCTCCGACCAGCATGTTGCCGACCGCCTGATATACCTGCACCAGCGCGAAGTAGAGACCGACTACGCCTACGGTCCCGGCGTCTATGAACCTGCCCGCGACGACACCATCCACTATGGAGTTCACCGCTCCCATCGCTACTATCAGTATCTGCACAGGCAGCAGCTTATAGAACAACCTGTTGAGCATATCACTCTTCTTCATCGTTTCATTCATTGCTAGTCCCCTATCTTTTCATCATCAGCGGATTCATCCGGGCTGCCGTCCACAGGCTCCGTTTTATCGTAGTCCATATCTATACCCTGGCCCTCCCACGGGACCATCTTGCATACCACCATATATCGGGCGTTGCGGTATTCGTAAGCACAGGTGGAGAGCACGATCAGGCGGTCCTCAGGCTTTACATCCACACCGGTCATGTAATCCGAATACTCATCCACCATGTCTATGTACTCTTCCCTCTCCTCCCTGTCACGGATATTGGTCTTATATATCCCGCTGTCAGAAGGCTGATTAAGGAAGGCCCATATCTGCAGGTGGAATTTCCCCTCGGGAGTGATCAGCTCGAGCTGAGGATGCTCCAGGCAGTAGGCCTGATCCTTTAGCTTCTTCAGTCCGGCAAACATCGAACCATTCTTCATGTGATGCCCGTATACTACGGTGTTGAACTGCCTGAACGGCTTCTCAGCCTCTGCATCCGCAAAGAGCGTGCCGAAATCTCCATAGCTGCCGTCGAACAGAGTGTGCAGATACTTGTCGTTGTCATTGCCCTGCACTATCGGATAATCGATCATGCTGTCCTCATAGTAGAGCCAGCCTATGACATCCGGATTGATCTTCCTGAGAGCAGCGAAATCGATGTCTCCGGTGAAGCCCTCCTTCTGAGCCTGTCCGGAGATATCGTCGTAGACGCTCTGGTTTGCGCGGTACTCATGCATGAGGGTGATGACCTTCCATCCCGATATGAGTACAATAAGTGCGAGGCACACCATGATGACTGTCTCGGCAGCCCGCCTGATCCTCATATTCCTCGACATCGGTCTCTTTCTCTTCTTACTCATGCTCCTCTCATTCGCTATTCTCTGCCCGTCGATCATGGTATCGATGATCACAATGCTCGGTCTCGCTTGTTCTCCGGTCTGCCATTGCATCCTCAGTCGCTTGCGAGCGCGGGGAGTTTTCGCCGACGCTGGGGGTACCGGGGCGTCTTCTCAAACATCCAGCCGCTTCGCTGCTCTCCATCGGTGCACTGCCAAGATCCTCGAACACGCTCGCCTCGCATTATGATCCCACTATATATTTGCTAGTGTGATTTGTCCCCACATCCAAGCTCTTCGACGGTATTAGTCAATATACCGGTACCTCGATCTCTTTGTAGTCCTTCATGAATCCATATATCTCTGTGAGGGCCTTTTCAACTCCGCCCTCTGAGTCGGATTCAACATTCAGCGCCATGACCGGATCGTGGAGAGACATCCTGAGCAAGAACCAACCCGTGATCCCGTCGTAATTATAGTTGACTCTCACGCCCTCGTAGTTGGGCTTCACGATCTCCATCTTATTTGAATACTCGGCCCATTTCTCGAAGTCCTCGAGCACTCCGTGTCCGTAAGATCTGAAGTCCTCCGCCCCGATGTTGAACCTTACTTCCTTCGCCTCCGCAGGAGACCTGAGCCCGTCGATCAGGGCTGTTATGTCCTTGCCCTCTCTCTTGAGCCTGGCGGCATTTATCACTATCTGGACTGCGAGGAAGGCCCCGTCGTCCAGGAAATAGTTGTCTCTGTACGCGGCATGGCCGGAGGTCTCTATGGCCAGGAAGGCGTTCTCACCCTCTTCATTGAGTTCCTTAGCCTTGCCTATCACGTTCCTGTAGCCCCTCTTGTATCTGTAATGTCTGAGGCCAAGCTTCTTCTCCAGGAATTCGTGCAGCTCATTCGAAGTGATGCTGTCTGTCACGACTGTCCCGCCCGGATAGTCATCAGCCGCGAGCGCAGCCGCCAGGGCCACTATCTCGTTGCGTGCCAGAGGCTTTCCTCCCGGCGCCACCGCGGCCGACCTGTCGCCGTCTGTATCAAAGATGATCCCGAGATCGGCTCCGCTGTCCCTGACCGCCCTGCATATGGTCTCCATGGCCTCCGGGTCCTCAGGGTTAGGTGCGTGATTAGGGAAGTTTCCGTCCGGCTCCAGGAACAGGCTCCCGTTGATATCTGCTCCGAGCTTCTCAAGCACTTCAGTGGCAAAGAAGCCGGCAGCTCCGTTGCCTGCATCCACGATTATGTGCATGCCTTTGAGATAACCCGGCACATCGGCGAGGCCCTGCGTGATCATCTGGCGCAGATAAGCTGCATACATCGGCATCACATTGGCCGGCTCCTTATCGTAGACGCCTCCGATGAAGTTGTAGCGGCTGGCAAGCCTCAGTATCTCGGCGATGTCCTCCTTTTCGAGTCCGCCCTCTGCCGTAAAGAACTTGAAGCCATTCCTGTTGTACGGCAGGTGACTGGCTGTGATCATTATCGCTCCGTCGAATTCAAAGTACGGCAGCACGGTCGACATGAACATCGCAGGCGTGGTAGCAAGACCGGCGTCCGAGCCCTCGGCACCCCACAGTCCTACCGCCTGGAGTATCCCATCCTTTAGTTCATCTCCGGATATCCTCGGATCCGTGCCTACGACGACCTTGAGCATCACGGGATTCTTCTGTACCTTCTTGCTCAGCCAGTACATGAAGGCGCCGCCTATCTGCCCGGCCCTTTCCCTGGTCAGGTTCACTTCCTCTCCCGGCACTCCGTCTACGGCTATGCCCCTGATATCGCTTCCGTTCTGCAATACGCTGAAATCGATCATTTATCTGCTCCTGTATCAATAGTCTTACACGCTAATTCTAACATACTAAAACCCATTTCTATGATGTTATTTTTGATGTATCTGTTATATAATTCCTATGAATGATCTGCGGCCCGGCCGCACCGATGATACATGCAACTTCTGCGGAAGGAGGAACCACAAAATGATAGACAACTTACTCGTCGCAGCTACTGCTGAGGCTTTCTACGTTCTCTTCAATGACAGAGGCGTCCCTTACGAATTCAGGAAAGACGAAGAATTCAGATTTTTCCGTGATCTGTGGGACAATGCCGATCCACAGGAACGTGATAAGGTATACAAGCAGGTATTGCCTGCAGTCAGACGCATCGCATCCAAGGAGCCTTACATATTCGAGACAGGCGGCGATCCTCTCGTCGTCCGCTTCAACTTCCTCACCAGGGAACTCGAGAAGGACTCCTTCGGTGAGATGATGCTGGAGCGTCCGGATATCGACTGGCGCATCTCGCTCTCTCTCAAGAGCAGCGCCCGAGTCATCACCGCCCTGCCGGTCGCGGACCGCAAGAGCACCGATGGCGACAATGTCATCAATTCGTTCAACGAGATCGATGACTTCGGACTCAGGATCTTCGGAGTGCCATGCTCCAATGATTATTTCCAGGACATGAACGAGATACTCCTCACCTTTGAGCCATACAGCACAGAGGACTGGAAGAAGAACATGCACGATGACGACTTCCTCTACGGCAAGTTCATCACTCCGATGCTCAAAGCAGTCGCAGCTGAGATCCCACGCATCTGCGCCGTTCATCCTGAGGCGCCTGAGAGGCTTCTCAACTACTTCTACGGCTCCATCGATTACTATTTCTTCAATCCTATCGAGGAGCTCGGGATCACGCGTATAGGCGCAGTCAATGCTCACGGCGATCTCGGACGCATCCCGGGTACCGGCAACTACTACACACCGAGAGTCAAGCTCCCGACCGAACTGCTCGATGTAAGGTTCGCAACGGGCGATTACGGTGAGATCTCGAAGGATACCATCCAGCTCTCGTTTGACGGAGGATGGTCGGTATGTCTGCGTCTGGCCGTCGAAGACCTGGATGCCGGCAAGCGCAACTTCGCGATGATCGCATACCTGCCTGTGACACCGTTCGGAAGCTACAGAGACCAGGTGGAGTGGGATAAGTAAAAGAAACGGTTCCGTAAGCGTACAGCAAATGACAAACTCACAAACAAACAGGAGATCCCCGCGAAGGGATCTCCTCTTATTATGCTTTTACAAAGCCTGGCTTAAACGCTTTTCTCTTAGTGAGCGCTGTTGAGCAGCAGCAGTCCGAATACCAGTGTGAACAGAGCTACTGTCTCTACGATACCGATTACGATGAAGTAGTTCGCAGTACCCTTGCCTGTAGCACCGAGCGCATCAGCGGAAGCTGCAGCGCAGCGTCCCTGGAAGAGAGCCGACATACCGATAGCAAGACCTCCGAAGAGTCCTACGCCGAGAGCGAGACCGGCATCAGCGTTAGCGCTGTTGATGAAGTTCATCAGCAGGAAGCCGTAGATGGTCTGTGTAAGAGGCGCACCTGTGAACGCGATCATGATGAACGGAGCAGGCTTACCGCTTGCATAGCACTTCTTCCATGCTCCAACAGCGGACATTCCGGCAAAGCCGGCACCAAATGCCGAACCGGCAGCAGATAAACCAAGGGCCGCAGCCATACCTATAAATGCAAGATTCATAATTGTTCTCCTTTTCTTTTAGTTCTCTTATCCTTCGCTTAGCTCGGGATGAATTTAACTTTACTTTTCGAGCTCCTTGAATGGCTCATATGGGAGTCCTGTCCACTCGAGTCCGACCTGGCCCGAGAATTCCAGTACGTTCAGACGGACGCCGTGAACGACTACAGACAGGAAACACATTATTATGTTTAGTGCATGGCCTATAAGTACGACCAGGACACCGAGGATTATCAGAGGGCCGCTCATTCCTGCCGCGATCCCGTTGAAGCTCTGTGAGATCGCAACGCCGGCCATTCCGACTGCGAACAGTCTTATGTAACTCATTACGTTGCCAAAGCAGCTAATGGTATCTAAGAAGTCCGTAAATGCATTCGCCAGACCCGCCTTGAGTCCCTGACCAAATGACAGCTCAGGTGACATGCCTCCGAAGATCAGGACGAGCACGAATGCCACACCTATCAGCACGAATACCGGCTTCAGCGGGATCGGGTCATGGATGACCAGATTGAGCGCCAGCAGATACATGCCTACGACAGCGATCGCCCAGCCAAGGTTTGCGACCCAGGAGAGATCCTTATGACGGAGCTTCTCCTTTATCGCAAGGATGGATCCGAGCACCATCTGTATCGCGCCTATCGAGAACGAGAATTTCATGATAGCGTTTTGCGTAGTCGTAGACGTGACTCCGAAATACTCCGGATAGGTCGCCAGGCTCGGGATCACCAGAGCTTTGAGGAACGGTACCTTCATGGCACTCTCCATACCGAACCATGTGCCTGTAACGGCTCCCCACACAATGGTGGCTATGGACAGTACGAAGAGCAGGAAGGTAACTGTCGAGCTTTCCTTCGTCTTGACTCTGAGCGCTATCGTGCCGAGCAGTATCAGCACGCCGTAGCCGCCGTCACCGATTATCATCGCGAAGAACAGGGTGAAGAACAGGAGGAACCAGAGTGATACGTCCTGTTCTCTGTAGCCCGGGAGTATGCCGAGTATGTCGAACACCGGCTTTATCAGCTTCGATACCTTCGTGTATCTCAGCTTGGTCGGTATCTGATCGTCATCATCGGCTACGTCCTCGGCAGCCCATGCGCATTTCTTCTCCTCCGCCATCGCCTTGAACTTGTCCATGTCGGCTTCAGGTATGTAACCCGAGAGCCAGACGAAATCATCGTCGCCGCGGACAGTCGCATCAGCCGTCGCGAAGCTCAGTTCGTTCTTGGCCTTGAGGATCTGATCCTTGAAGCTCGCATCGTGTACGGAAGCGGCCTTTAAGGTCTCTTCGCATTCCGCGATGCCTGCCTCTGCAGCCTCTATGTCAGCTCTGAGCTCGCTTACGCTCTTTTCAGGGAGCTGGAATTCGGTAGCCGGGATCTCAGCCGGCAGCGTTCCGAACACAGCCACAGCAGCCTGCTTGTCCACAGGGGCAAGCTTTATCAGCTTAACGTCCTCGTGTTCGAGTGCTGCCTGCATCTCCTTCTCGCCCATGCGATAGAAATGGAGATCATAGCCATCCTCTCTGAGGGCTGCGACATCAGCCGGTGAGAAATCTCCCCACGCCTCTATCCTGTCGATTTCTGTATTAGCGGTTCCTATCTCCTGGCTGAATGCCGACTTGCGGTCCAGAGCATCGAGGACACCACTGTACAGTTCATTGAATTCATCATCGCTGAGCACCCTGCTCTCCTTCTCCTGCTTCTTGTCGGCATAGTCGCCAAGGGCCATCGCCGTGCTTGACAGGGTCTGGAATCTCTCGGATACCTCACGATCTGCACTTTGCTTCTCTGCGAGATGCATTATGCCTATGTCCTTAAGGCCTTTGAGCATCTCTTCCTTGCCGGAGGCAGTCGTCACGATGTGAACCATTTTCATTTTTTCAACCATCGCTATACCTCCACTAATTTCTTCTTAGAGATCTTGCCGCGCACTACGGCCGCCGTCTGCTGGTCTCCCAGGTATACCTGGATGACACGGATATTCTCCTTGGCTTCCGGTATCTTGACCTTTTCAAAGAGGTTTACTCTCTGCGAAGTCGTCCGGAGCTCACGCTCGAGCAGGTCAGCCTGCTTCCTGAGCGTCGAGACAATGGCGTCCAGTCTGGCGATCTCACGAAGCTTGAAGACTGCAGTGTCGACCCAGAGCGGATATTCCTCCACATCGTAATTGATTTCCTTGAAAGTCAGCTCCTCAAATGCCGGGATGGTAACACCCGCGATATTTTCGTCCTTGACTATGACTTTGTCAGGCTGTACCAGCTGGTCGAGTTTCTTCTCTTCATCGAAGATCTCGTTCTCCGCGAATACAGCGATCCAGTCGTCCAGGTCACCAATCATCTGAATGCGTTCGGCTTCCTTCCGTTCCAGTTCCTGGCGTATACCCATGATCACCGACTGCAGCTGCTGCTTCTTGAGCTGCAGCGTCGGAAGATAGCGCTGGAACTGTTTGAGGTTGTCCTTCTGCTTCTTCAGTTCATTCTTTGTCAGTTTGATAGCCATGGACACGCTCCTTTGCTAATTCAGTGCTTCTTTCTTAGGCCATCTTTCCTCGATCAGGCTTGTCTTCATTCCTGTCTCTACAGGATCGAAGCAGTCTGCAAGGATATCCCAGCCCAGATCAAGCGCGTCTTCCAGCGGAATGTTTACGGAGAGGTCCATCATCTTGTTCTCGAACATCTCGCCGTACTTCAGGAGCTTGTCGTCCCACTCAGTCATCATAAATCCCATGGACTTCTTCTCAAGTGATTCCTTGTACTGAGCGTAGAGCTTGATCATACCGTCCATCAGAGCGCGGTGGTCATCTCTGGTCTTGCCGTTTACGTTCTGTTTAAGTCTTGACAGCGAACCGAACGGCTCGATACGGCCGCCCTTGAGATAGTACTGGCCCTCTGTGATATATCCGGTGTTGTCCGGTACCGGGTGAGTTACGTCGTCACCAGGCATCGTGGTTACACCGAGGATGGTGATCGATCCTGCTCCTTCGATATCCACCGCCTTCTCATAACGCGAAGCGAGGCAGCTGTATAAGTCGCCCGGATATCCACGGTTGGACGGTACCTGCTCCATCGTGATCGCCATTTCCTTCTGGGCATCAGCGAAGTTGGTCATGTCGGTCAGGAGCACGAGTACTCTCTTTCCTTCCAGAGCGAACTGCTCGGCTACGGCCAGGGACATGTCAGGCACCAGCGTGCACTCTACGATAGGGTCCGCCGCTGTATGTATGAACATTACCGTGTGGCTCATGGCTCCGCCCTTCTCCAGGGTATCACGGAATTCCATGTAGTCATCGTATTTGAGTCCCATGCCGCCGAGGATGATGATGTCTACCTCAGCCTGCATCGCGATCCTGGACAGAAGCTGGTTGTAAGGTTCTCCGGAGATGGAGAAGATAGGCAGCTTCTGGCTCTCGACGAGCGTGTTGAATACGTCGATCATCGGGATACCTGTACGTACCATCTTGTTAGGAAGGATACGCTTGGCCGGGTTGAACGACGGGCCGCCGATCGGGATCATGTTCTCGGTCAGAGCCGGACCGTTGTCTCTCGGAACTCCAGCACCGTTGAATACACGGCCGAGGAGGTGATCGGAGAACGATACCATCATAGGTCTGCCGAGGAAGCGGACAGGGTCAGTCGTGCTGACGCCCTGCGCGCCTGCGAATACCTGGAGGGATACCATATCCTTGTCCAGTTTGATTACGTTAGCATAGCTGTCGCCTACCAGTGCAAGGTCGCCATTCCTGACTCCCTGGGCACGGACGGTGACAACGTTGCCTACAATTGATTCTATTTTCGTATAAACCTTTTGCATATTACACCGTCCTCCTAGCTAACAACCTTTGACATGTAGAGGTCAGTGATCTTCTTCTGCTGAGCATCGAACTCAGGCGTCTCGAACTCAGCTCCGTGCCAGTCGAGGAATTCCTGTCTGAGCTGGTTGAAGAATGATCTGATCTCCTTCTTGTCTGTAATATTGTATTTCTGCATCAGTGCATCGTAGAGCACGTCGAACTCCCTGCGCTGTCTCTCAGGTACGCAGGCCTGGTCGATAGGATCGAAGGAGTTCTGCTGCAGGTATACGGCATCCAGAAGCTCGCCCTTCTGATAGATGGTGTAGTCGTCGCTGGAAGTACCTTCCTCACCGTCTACCTTCATCATCTGGTTGACTTCAGTGCTTCTGATGAGGATCGCTCTTGCCTCCTCGATGCGGTCCATGTCGACTACGCCCTTGTACTTCGACCATGACTCCACAGGGTGGATGGCCGGGTACTTACGCGCATCGGAACGCTCTCTTGCAAGACCGTGGAACGCACCTACTACCTTCAGAGTAGCCTGTGTTACCGGCTCCTCGAAGTTACCGCCGGCAGGGGATACCGTACCGCCGATAGTGATTGATGCGATCTTGCCCTCGTTGAGACGGACCTTGCCGGCTCTCTCATAGAAAGCAGCGATGGTCGACTCCAGATAAGCCGGGAACGCTTCCTCTCCAGGGATCTCCTCCAGACGTCCTGACATCTCACGCATGGCCTGAGCCCAGCGGCTGGTGGAGTCTGCGAGCAGCAGTACGTCGAGTCCCATCTGTCTGTAGTACTCGGCAAGCGTAACTGCTGTATAGCAGGAAGCCTCTCTGGCAGCTACCGGCATGGACGATGTGTTACAGATGATGATGGTTCTCTCCATCAGCGAACGTCCTGTCTTAGGGTCTGTCAGTTCAGGGAACTCCTTAAGTACTTCTACTACCTCGCCGGCACGCTCACCGCAGGCAGCTACGATTACGATGTCAACATCGGAGTTCTTAGCCTGCATGTGCTGGAGTACCGTTTTGCCTGCTCCGAACGGTCCCGGGGTACAGAAGGTACCGCCCTTGGCGACCGGCAGGAAGGCGTCGATACAGCGGATCTTGGTGACCAGCGGTTCACTAGGACGAAGTCTCTCTGCATAGCAGGTGACCGCCTGCTTTACCGGCTGGGTGAATATCATAGTGAGGTCTCTGGTCTCATCCTTGCCGTTGACTATGGTGCATACGGTGTCATGGACGTTGTACTTGCCCTCAGGCTTGATCGACTTTACTTTCCAGTCATTGCCCTTGAGTGTGAAAGGAACCATGATGTGGTGGGTGAACAGTCCCTCAGGCACTGTGCCTACGGTGCTGCCCGCCTGTACACGGTCGCCTACCTTGGCTACCGGAGTAAAGTCCCAGTCGCGATCCGGAATGGCATCCAGATACACGCCTCTTTCCAGGAAGAAACCGCACTGCTCTGCAAGCTCAGGCAGCGGGTTCTGCAGACCATCGAATACCTGTGTCAGCAGTCCCGGACCCAGATCTACGGACATCAGCTCTCCGGTGAACTCTACAGGGTCACCGACCTTGATGCCATCAGTCATCTCGTAGATCTGCATGCTTACTTCCCCGTTGTTGATTCTGATTACCTCTCCTTTGAGTCTCTTATCATCAACGAGGATGTAACCAACTTCATTCTTTCGAACGGAGCCATTGAAATCAACTTTTATAAGGTTTCCGTTGACTCCGGCTACATATCCTGTTTCTGTTTTCATATAACTCTCCCGTTACAAACTGTAAACGCGCTGCTGTATCCCTTCGAACAGGGAATTGAATTCAGCCTTGCCCTTCGTCTGCTCGAAACAGTTCAGACGCTCCAGCAGCTTCAACTTGATCGCATATCCGAACAGCACATAGTCATCAAACATATGCAGTCCAATCAGTGAATCAAGATTTTCGAACTGGTACTCCAGCAGTATCTTCTCCGCCTCCAGCGGGTTCTTTGCCGAGAGTGCGCTCGACACCACCTGTGCGATGATGCCGTCCTTATCATAGGCCGATGAATAGCTCTTGCCGAGGTTCATGCTCCTCTGATAACTCAGTTCTTTGTTGAGCATCCCGTAGAACTCGGCCCACTTGTCCACAAGAGGTCCCTCTGTGGAGGCCAGAGTGAGGTTCCTGAGAAGCTCATAATCCGCATCACTTACATTTGACTGGCAGCAGTGAAGAAACTCTTCGTATGTCAGAGGCATTTCTCCGTCCGCTTTCAGCTCAGGCAGGCTTGCTATCAGATAATAATATGAAGCCATACTGTGCCCCCTTCTTTACTGGAAGTCCAGATCTCTGAAGTATGGCATCAGCATCTCCATGATTCCTTCATCTGAACAGTCGAAATAGCCGGACCCGTCCTTGGATGCAAGGCGGAATCCCTGCTGTACGTTCTTTGACGGTCTGATCTCGAGTCCGTCCTTGATCTCTTTGGCGAGCTCAGCCTTGTGAGCATCGCTGACTTCGGATACTTCTGCAGCACAATCTGCAACATTCTCACCGGCAACAGCCGCGCGAATCAGTTTGCCGAGACTTTCGCCCGAAAGCTCCTTGCTGATATCTGCAGAGAGGATCTTCTCAAATTCCTTCTGGATCTCAGTCTTGAAAGCAAGAAGAGCATCTCTCTTCGCCTGCTCTGCACCGACTTCAGCACTTTCTCTGAGGATGTTGATCTCCTTCTCCGCAGCTTCCTTATACTGCTGTGCTTCGGCCTTTGCACTGCTGACGATAGACTCAGCTTCCTTCTTTGCCTTGGCAATGATTTCTCCCGCTTCAGCATTTGCCGCCTCGACCCCTTCCTTGCGGATAGAGGTTACAAGATCTTGAATCTGTAATTCCATAGGCACCTCCTGTTATCGGAATTCTGCAAATCCGTTTATGCGCAAAATCTTAGATGTATTAATTATAGTCTTGTGTAGTAAACACTTCAAATAAAAAGTTAACAAACTTAAAAACAAACAAAAAAAAACAATGCCGGGGTATTAGCCCGGCAGCGGCATTTCATCCCTGACACTCTCCGCATCATCAGTCCATAAGGAACAGTCCGGCTGAGATCACGTAGAACACGACCATGGATGCGATCAGTACGATAGCCATGATCTTGGCTCCCTTGTTGAGTCTCTTCCTGCGCTCATCATAGTCCTGCATCGTCTTCGCCTCTGATGCCTTGCTTGAATTGTTGCTCTTGCTGTACTTATTTGCCATCTGCTTATACCTTCCTCTCTGTCATCCTGAGCGAAGCGAAGGATCTCAGCAGATCCCTTCATCGCTTTGTTCCCCAGAACGAAATGTTGTTGACTTTATTTATGGTATGTTTCCCCGGCGTTGATCTTGAACGCCCTGTATATCTGTTCCAGCAGGACCACCCTCGCCAGCTGATGCGGCAGAGTGATGCGTCCGAAGCTCATCTTCAGCTCAGCCCTCGACTTCACCTCATCGCTGAGTCCCAGACTGCCGCCTATTATAAAGTCAATCGTCGAATGTGTAAAGGCTGTTTCTCTGATCTTCCCGGCAATATCTTCCGAACTGAGCTCCCTGCCCCTCACATCGAGAGCGATCACGTAGTCTCCCTTCGCCACCTTCGACAATATGGACCTGCCCTCGGCGTCGATCACGTTCCTCTCATCCGCAGCCGATGCATTGGCCGGCAGCTTCTCCTCCCTGACTTCAGTCACGGATATGCTGCAGTAAGCGCCGAGCCTCTTTATGTACTCAGCCGAAGCAGCCTCCCAGTATTTCTCCTTGAATTTACCTACACAGATTATTCGTATATTTACCATTTGCTTCCTCAATGTATAACTGAGATACGTCTTCGCTTCACTCCTCAGAATGACGGCGCGGCATCAGTCTGCCATCCTCTATGGCGAGAGGCTCCATGAATGTCAGGCCCTCCTTGGCCGCGACCTCAAGCACGTAGTCTCTGCCCCTGACGAAGCCGTTCCTGTGCAGCGTGTCCTCGACGGTCTGCCTCGCAAAGAGCGGCATGTTGTTGTGGAAGCTGAGGTGGGCCAGCATTATGCGGAGCGGTTTTTTATGAGATCCTTCGCTCCGTTCAGGATGACATGTTTCGGGATCTGAGTTACATGCGCGATCCGCAAGGATGCGTGCCAGCATCTCTCCCGCATAGTCATTTGACAGGTGGCCCACGTCGCTCTTGATCCTCATCTTGACCTGATAAGGATACTCCCCGAACATCAGCATGTCCACATCGTGGTTGGCTTCGAAGACCAGCTGATCCGCGTCACTGACCGCCTCGTATATCTCATCCGTGATCACTCCGCTGTCGGTCACGACCGCGAGCTTCTCACCGCCAGACTCTATGCTGTAACCTACCGGCTCCGCAGCGTCATGGCTGAGTGCAAAGGCTTTTATCGTAATATCCTTACAACTATCCGAATTATCTGACAGGATCACCGTATCCCCGGAGCTTACCACACGCAGCCTTTCCTCAGGCACATACTTGAAATTCTCGGTGCACTCTATCGTCCCCCTGCTGGCGCAGAAAAGCGCATTAGTGCACTTCCGGCTCACGGCCCTGACGCTCTTTACATGATCGCCGTGCTCATGCGTTATGAGCACCGCATCCACATCCTCCGGCGTCATCCCGAGGTCCTCGAGCGCCCCGGTGATCTTCTTGGCCGGAAGGCCCACATCGAGTATGATGGTGCGTTTACCTGACATTATTATATATGAGTTGCCGGAGCTGCTGCTCCCGACAGACACTATCTCAATCGCCATTATCCTTAGATCCCTTATTATCGTCTGCTTTGCCGTCCGTCTTTGCCTTCAGGCTTCGTGCGGAATTCTTCACGTATCCGCGGTCGCGCCTGCACACGGACTTGTAGCTGCAGTAGCTGCAGACCAGTTTGTTATCATTTTTGAGAGGGTTGATCCCTATCCTGCCGCTGAGTATGCCCGAGGCAGTCTCCTCTATGCGCGCGAGCACATCGCTCCTGACCGACTCGTATTCCTCCCTGCCTATGCCCTTGTCCGAAGCCAGCACGGATACAGGCATGGCGTCGAGGACTCCCTCTTCATTTATGAAGGTTCCCCTGAGCTTGAACTCATCCTCAGCCTCTCTGTCCTCGATCTTTTTGAGGATCGCGGCACTCTTGTCATTGGCCGCCTCGATCGGGTCCTTTATATTGAAGTAGAACATCCCCGCCGGTTCGAGATCGCCAGACGATGCGGATATGAGATAGATCATAAGCTGCATCTTGTAGCCCTGTCTCATCTTAGCGAGGTCGAGCTTGTCTGAACCGGTCTTGTAGTCGATTATCCTTACGCGACGCTGCCCGTCCACATCCATGAAGTCCGCGCGGTCGATCTTGCCCTCTACATATACTTCATCATCGCCGACCTTGAATCTGACAGGATCAAAGCCGCCACGTCTGCCGAAGTTCTCCTCGAACTCAGCTCCGGTCACCGACTCGGCTGACAGCTGCTCCGCCATGGCCCGGGCGGCTGCCGCACATATCTCCCGTATGCGGCTCATGCGGAACTCCTCGCTCCCTGTGGATACGAAAAGTCCGCCCCTGTAGTTTACCGATATGTCATCGAGGGCTGCGCTCACAAGGCGCTCGAGCTCCTCCTTGTCTCCGTCTCTGATCCTGCCGAGCAGTTCGTCCTCGCCCATTATGCGGCGCGCGACCGCCATCAGGCACTCGTGATAGACATCGCCGACCGAACGCGAGTCACTTGCGAACTCCCTTTCCTCCTTAGGCCTGAGGCCCTTGTCGATGAAGTATTTGAAAGGACAGTCGATGTACGTGCCTATCGAGGAAGCACTCAGTCTGAGCGCATCATCCCTGCCGGTATACAGGCTCTTCGACAGATCCCTGCCGAGCGGACGGGGTTCATTGTCGTATTCGGCCGCAGCCAGCATCATCTCAAGCTCTTCCGGACGATTGTCAGCATACCATCTGAGCAGCGCCCGGGCAAGGGCATCCGGCTTGTCAGGGGCGTTCCTGTCCTTGATGCGGTTGATGAGATGCCTCATGGCATCGCCGGCATCCTGTATCACGGCGTCTCCCCAGCCTTCGCTGATAACATCACGCTTTATGTATCCATCTCTTGTGATGGCCGGGAAGAGCTTCATGAGCGACTCGATGACCGGGCCCGGACTTGCATCCCTGCCGCCGCTGTCTGTCATGGACCAGCTGATGTATATCTTCTCCGCCGGCCGTGACATCATCCTGTACATGGCCGCGTACTCTTCGTCCATTTTGATATCGTCGAGGCTGCCGAGTCCGAAGCCCTTTTCCTTGAAGTACTTCTTCTCGTCTATCGAGAAGAGACCCTCGGTCGAAGGCGACAAAGGCATGACGCCCTCGTTGGCTCCGAGTATGACTGCAGCCCTCATCTGCCTCGGACGCGTCCTGATCATGGTTCCCATGGAGAGCCCGTCCATCGACGGCGGTATCACTCCTACCTCCACATCGGACAGGCCCGACACGTATATATCCGTGAACTCGGCGAGATCCATCTCAGATCCGCCCATTATCTCATCTATCTGACCGAGTATCTCAAGAGACTTCTCATAGCTCTGGGTCAGCTTCTGGGCCTCATCGTGCAGACCCGCCTCCTCCTGAAGCAGGGCGGCCTCCTCCACCTTCTCAGACAGCTTCCATACGTCCTCAAGATATTTCATAAAGTTCCCCGTGAACTCAGCGACGCTTCCTGATTTTGCGATCTTCGTGAGCCCCGCGACTCTGACCGAGATATCGTTTCTCATGGCCTCGAGCTTCGTGAAGGTCTCTTCTCCCAGATCATCCGCTCCGTACCTGAACGGCCTGTCCCACATCGATCCTCTGATGCGATAGCTCCTCGCATAGTTCTCAAGATCCTCTATGTCGCCGTCATCATAGCCGGTAAGGCCGGATTTGAGCATCGCGAAGAGATACCGGGTCAGCTTGCGTCGGCGAACGAATTCAAGGAGGTTCACTATGAACCCTACGGCCGCGCTGTCCGTGATAGCCCTTGACGTATCGGCGAACACAGGCAGCCCGTACTCGGCGAACACCCTGCGGATTATCGGCTGCATCGCACCCTCATCGTTGGCGATTATCTGTATCTCCCTCATCTTATATCCGAGATCCCTTACGAGATGCCAGACGTATACGGCGGCGCTCTCCGCCTCATAGTAAGGATTGGCGGCACACACCACAGTCAGGTCCTCCGGCACGAAGTCCGCGTTCTCCGCCGTCTCCTCCTCGCTGAGCACGTCCTTCCACAGGGATCTCTCTATGCGTCTGATCGTCTCGGACTTCTCCTGTTCATAGCCGGCGATCTCCTCGCAGCTGAATTCTATGTTCCTGTCCGCAGCCAGACGTCTGAGCGAACCTATGAGCCTCTCGTCGAGCCCGTAATCACTGCGGTTAACCACGAAATTCACCGACTCAGCAGCGGCCGCGAGCTCCATCATCGCATCCGCGAACTTCGGTGTAATGCTGTCATACCCATATATCCAGAAGGTCCTGCCTCGCACAAGTTTCGAATCTCTGATGGCGCTCACATACCTTGATATGTAGTCCTCCGAGTCTGTAAAGCCCGCGCTCCTGATGGCTTCCTCGTAGGCCTCTATGACTCCGTGAAGCTCCCTGAGCTTGGCCTCGAGTATGGGATCGCTCCCGCTGCCGGCAAGCAGCTCCTGCAGGTCTTCGAGACTGCAGTCCTGCTGTTTGAATTCAGAGATAAAGTCATTGAGCATCGAGGTGAAGCCAAGCTTCCCGGCCTGGCGGCGGAATATCTCGAAGTCGTCCATGTGCTCCCTTATGATCATATTGAGCAGCATGAAGCGCCCGTACTTGTCGAGCATCCTGACTGACTCAGTCCCCTGCTCTGTCAGTATCCTAAGGCCCAGACGGTTCATCGAGAGTATCTCGATATCGAAGAGGCAATCGCGCCCCGTGTACTTCAGCGCCTGCTCCTCAGCCACCAGCGTGTACTGGTTCGGCACCAAAACAAACGTCTCACCTCCGCGTTCGCTGATGCGTTCGTAGATGAAACGTTCCTTGTCTATATTCTCCCTGCCCGCATATAATCTCAGCATCGATTATGTCGTCTGCTGTGCGTCCTGAGACAGCTTGGCTCTTACGAACACGTCGATATCCCCATCCATGACGGCCTCGACGTTGCCCACCTCGGCACCCGTCCTCGTATCCTTGACCATGGTATACGGCTGGAATACGTAGTTCCTTATCTGCGAGCCCCAGGTCGCCATCGACTGGTCGCCCTTGATCTCATTGAGGTTCTCCTTGTGGGCCTCCTCGGCTATGCGCGTCAGCTTGGACACCAGGATCTTCATTGCGACCTCGCGGTTCATGATCTGCGATCTCTCGTTCTGGCAGGTCACTACTATGCCGGTCGGAAGATGAGTGATCCTGACAGCCGAGTCGGTCGTATTGACGTGCTGACCGCCCGCGCCGCCTGATCTGTATGTATCTATCTTGAGATCCTGCGGATCTATATTGACCTCTATATCGTCTCCTATGTCTGGCACTACCTCGACAGCAGCGAAGGACGTCTGTCGCTTGCCCATCGCGTTGAACGGCGAGATGCGCACCAGCCTGTGGACTCCTGTCTCTGACTTCAACAATCCATACGCGTTGTCGCCTTCGACCTGTATGGTAGTGCTCTTGATGCCGTAATCCACATCGTCCTGCCTGTCGAGAAGCTTGGTCTTGAAGCCCTTCTTCTCGCAATATCTGAGATACATCCTCTCGAGCATCTCGGCCCAGTCGTTGGCGTCGACTCCGCCGGTACCGGCATGGATGCTGAGGATGCAGTCCTTGTCATCGTACTTACCCGACAGCAGCATCCTCGTCTTGAGGTCCTCGAGCTCGTCCGAGAGCTTCTCAAAGCTCTTGACGACATTCTTCGCTTCTTCCTCATCCTCAAGTTCCTCGGCTATGTCGATGAGCTCCGGAAGTTCCTCCGCATCCGAAGCCAGCCTCTCGTAGACCGAGAGCCTGTCCTCAAGCGATTTCTTCTCTTTCAATACCTTCTGGGCTCTCCTCTGATCATCCCAGAAGCCTTCCTTCAGACTCTCGTCCTCCAGATCCTTTATCCGTTTCTTCAGCCCTTCCGGGTCAAAGATAACCTCCCACTTCCTCTATCTGCTCATTGAGAGCGGGAAGTTGACTTCTTATTTCATCGAGCTGGATCATTACTCATTTGTCCTTTCCAATGATTTTCCTTCCTTAATTAAGGGCGCAGCACCGGAGTGCTACGCCCATTTTACCACAAAGGTCTGCTGTATCAATGGTTCTGTTATCATTCTGTCTCATCGGCTGTCTCTGCAATGTATTCACGATACGCATCGATATCAACATCCAGCAGCCCGCAGGCCCGCTCCAGACCTGCCAACCCGGATTCAACGATTTTACTGACATCATCAAACCTGGCTTCCCTGCGTGCGCGATCGATTTGGTATTCCCGCAAGCGTTCCTTCTCTTCTTCCGTCAGTCCGTCGATCAATATGTTTCTCACTCTGGCACGCTCCTTCCTCAGTAATTCCTCAAGGATGCCATCATCAATGCAAGTGTCTATCGCAAGCGCGACCGCGTCTTCTTTTGTATAATTCCTACTCATGTACTCCCGCAAGCGCGCAATAAGTTCTGAATAGTCAGACAGTGGCTTACACTGCTCCATCAAATCATTGCTGCAGCCCCTGTTGATATTTACCATATGGGCTGTGACCTCGACATCTCCTTTACCTCTATAGGCACTGCTCAGACGCAGGTCAGTTCTCTCCTCATGTTTTTCTGTCCCATTATAGAAAACATAGTATCTCGGTGTCGGAATCTGAAGCAACTTGTCATCATACATCCTTTCATTGGACATTTCCTCTCCTCCGAGGTGGATCTTATACAGATCTGCGAAATACCCAAGTCCTCTGAGGGGCATATTGGGACAATATGTCGACTGATGCTCGTAAAGATTCATATCATCGTTGAACAGGAACGACACGTCGTTCTTGATACCGATATACAGGCTGTCTCTCAGCACTGTTATCATGAGATCATCAACATTGGTATAATTTGAATTGTTGATCGCGTTATACAGCGAGAGAGCGTTCTCGGGATTCTCAGCGAATATAATCTTAAATAGAGCATCCTTTTCTTCTCTGTTTGTTTTTACTGATTCCGGCATCGTTTTACCTCCTTTAGTTTATCCTATTGACTGTGACGGGTCAATCGACCAATAGCTGTCTGAGGTAACTATAGCGAATCAATATTACAAAACTGTAACACAACCATCTGACAAGAAAGGGGCAGCCCTTTCAGAGCCGCCCCCATTCTTTGATTCTACTTCCTATCTTTCTTTTTCTCTCGGTAATCTCACATTTTATGATTACCCATTATTATATCAATGGTTCTATTTTGTCTTTACGCTCTTTACCTTCGACCATGCCTTGTAATGCTTCACGCCGCCAACTTTCTTGATGGCGCGCACCTTGACATAGTACTTGGTCTTAGCTTTCAGTCCTTTGATCTTTTTGGAAGATTTGCCTTTGCCCACAGTAACGATCTTGGTATCTGCCGCTGAGAATTTCTTGTTCGGGCAGATCCATATTTCGATATTGGACGCCTTTTTCTTATCCTTTGAATTCAACTTATTCCACTTGACTGTCACAGCCTTCTTGGCAGCAACCGGCTTGGATATCTTTACCTTCGCCACAGCCTTGTCGACAACGCCCTGACGCGCAGCCTCAGCAGCTTTCTCCTGTGCGGCCTTGTTATCCGCGATCTTCTTCTCAGCTGCCTTCAGTTTCTCAACTAATTCCTCAGGCATCCAGTACTCAAACATATTGACCTTTGACGCCTTATCGTATTGCGCCCTGGCTGCTTTGACAGCGGCTTCTGAAGGATTGTTTACATCAACTGCATCCATCAGGATAATAAATTCCGCATCTTCAAGCTGCGCATACCAACGGTCATAGACAAGCTTCTTAGCTTCTGAACTAAGCGCATCATATGCATCTCTCGCAGGCTTTACCTTTGACCTGTTCATGCCTTCAGGGCCGAACCACACTTCGATCCTTTCTATAAGATTTCTGACGTTTTCTGCAGCAACCTGAGCCTGTCTGCCCTCGCCATCCATAATGATGATTTTTACCGTATCGTTCTTGCCGATGTATGTACCGTTCGGTACAGCCTTTATAAGCAGCGAGTACGTTCCTGCAGTTGTTGGAAATGTATCGAGAATTTGTCTCTCATCAGGTTCATCGCCATCGCCGGCAAAATAATGCACTGTATAATCAGTACCTTCATTCAGAACACTTCCACCGATAGAAACCTTGATTTTTTCCGAGACGGCAGGAGCCTCATTTGTGGAGAACCAGTAATAACGACTCATTGGGCGTTCGCCATCATGCGACTCATAACCTTCGAATTCTATTTCCGGATTGAACGGATAAAGCGTTTTATTATAATAGACGTCAAAGTACCGGTCATTGGATGTTTGTCCTGTATATCCTGAACCCTCCTTGGCAGATGCATATATTATGAATGTCGCCGTTCCTGTTCCTGCGTCCAGCGTCAATTCTCCGTTATTGACCGGTGTGAGAATTTGTTTATCATCAGCACTCCAGCTCTGTTTAAAGATATGTAAATCATAAGCTGTAGCAGGGAGCGTGAATCTGCCATCGCTCACACTAACGTTGAGACTAATATTATTAAGCTGAGAAACTCTTACGGCATTATTACTATCAGCCTCTTCAACGTTTATCTGATATCTGCTCAGATTTTTTTCCTGTTCATCTACCCAGTAATCAGCATCTTCATATACAGGGTCAGCTTCAGCCGAGGCCTTATATTCTGCCCAGAGTACAATTCTGGCTTCGTTAAATGTCTTTCTGGTTATCGTGTACTTTCCTTCCCGAGGCCCGGTCACAGGGAAGTCCTTGTCCTGAGCATCCAGCGGAACAATAGAAGTCCATCCGTCGTCCCACGGATCATCCCTATCATCGCCAAAGTATTTAGCCAGTTTCCATTCTACGTTTTCTACCTGATTTTTTTGATCAACTCCTGTATGGTGGAACAGCTTTGGTTCGACAGTTACACTGCTTCCACAGATCATTTCCTCTAACGGATTACCGATCGGTTCAACTTCGTAGTAATCATTTGATACCCAGATATCGAATTCTCTGTCATGAGATTCTCCGTCCCTTGTAGCTGTCACCTTGAAATTGATCCTGAAGCCCATATCATAGGCGCTATCTAGCTTTCTTATATCAGCCTCATCGATAATACTCTTTTCGCTCTTAACAACATCTTTAGTTTTAAAATTAGCAGATACAGTTTGTCCGCTACTATCGAGTGCTACAAAATCACTTGCATTATATCCAGTAAGATTTTCATAATAACCTTCTCCGTCTTCCGGCTGGACCCAATACCTTAGTCTGTCAACACCTTTAAGCGTCCACGTATAGGTAAACGGTTTGGCTTTAACAGGATCATCATCCCAGGCCCAGTCATAGACATTAGCTTTCATTTTTAATGTCATACCCGGAATTGCACGATGCGAATTCAGGTCTACTCCATTTGAGTAGAAAACATCCTCGTCGACATCAAATGTCTGATTATTTCCATCCCCATTGGCGAATGCGAGCACAGGCATATATGTTACTATCATTGCCAGCGCAAGAAGGATCGCAAGTAACCTACTCTTCTTTTTCATGATCACCATACTCCTTTCCGTTTATCCAACAACATTCACAAAATGACATCTCTTCTGTCCCAACAGACTGCAGATGAGTCGTTCTGCATTGATTATAAACAAATATTAATGTATACGCCACAAAAATAGGTGGTCTGTCAGACCACCAAGCTTATTTTTGATATCGTTTTCTCTGCATGCCCGATACACCGGCTCAGCTGCTCATCAGTGATTTGCTTCTGCTTCGGCTGCTGCATCAAAGACACGGTCCGCGTTGGCCAGTATCAGAGCCATCTCGCCCACTGTTATGTCGTCGGGTCTGTTGACGCCGGTCATTATGTCGGTCTCCTCAGCGAATGCCACTGCGACTCTCTCGCCCGGATATTCTCCGTTGTCGTCCTTGAGACTCGACCAGTCCGCAACTATCGACGGATCGTGGACCTTGACAGCCACATATACCATCGTGCCTCTGCCTATGGTCTGCGTGTCCTCCCAGGTCCACGGCAGGAAGAAATCATCGCTCTCGTTAGGTATATCTGTGTTAGGAGCATTGACATAATCGGCATCCAGCCCGTACACATCGATCAGCACTTTTTTCAGCAGGCCTATCGTAGCAACGGAGTCAGTGCCCGTCTCACCGTTCAGAGTTCCTGTGGTGCCGCTGAAAAGATCCGTGTCATACTTTTCATTCATATAACTGACTGCATCAGCTATTCGCTCTTCGTCCGAAGTGAACGCCGGGATCGCATCGTCGCTGAACGGTGTCCATGTGACTGCCTGATATACCTTGAACCCGGCAAACCCTATCAGCGCGAGCAGCAGCATGCAGCATGCGGCTTTCTTTGCGAAGCGCAGCATCTGTGACCTCGGGTTGGCGCTGAGCAGATCCTTCTTTACCTGATCGACATCGCTGTAGCGCTGGTCCGGCGAGAAGGCCGTGCATTTTGCTATTATCTTTGCGAGCGGCTTATACACACTCACATTTTTATTGTCCCTTGTGCTGCCGGTCAGCAGATACCTGAGTAGAACGCCAAGCGCGTATATATCGGCGCGGGCATCGGTCTGCGAGAAGCCGTACTGTTCGGGCGGCGCATATGCAACAGTGCCGAAGAACCTGGTATCGGTATCGCTTTCAGGACTGTAGACACGCGCTATGTCGAAGTCGATCAAAGTGATCTCTATATCGCTGTGGCCATCCCCGTCCGCCGTGTCTGTTTCATCGCATCCGTCACCGGTCTTTACTATTATGTTTTGCGGCTTTATGTCGCGATGTATCACCGGCTCTGCCCTGTGATGCAGTCCCGCAAGTATGTCGCAGAGCTTTATACAGATATCCATGATCTCCTCACGGTTCAATTCGTTCTCCTCTGCGTAGCGGTCGAGCGGCGTTCCTTCTATGAACTCGCGCACAGTCACCAGCATTTTGTCATTTGAGTATGAAGCGACCCTTCTGGGAAGTCCTGCACCCTCGATCTTCGACAGTATCACGCTGTCGTCAGAGAGCGACCACACTGAACGGTCGTAACATTTCGCTATATATCTGTTCCCGTCGGCATCCTGCACCAAAAACGTATCGACGCCGTTGCTCTCCGACAGGCATTCCGTGATGCTGTAATCATCGGTGAAGCCCGCAGGATATCCGGCGTCGTCATATGAAGCAATAAGAGCATCAAGCATTTCGTCATGCACGTCTGCCACCTCCGATCAGAGGCATTCCGTTGTCGAACAGATACTGCTGTGTCTCCATAAAGCTTATTTTGTTGTGCAGGCAGTAAGCTATCACGGCGTCGCGTTTCACCTTAGGATGAAGCGCAGCCTCTCTTGCGATCTTTAGAAGCTGCTGTGCCTCTTCGCTGTCCATTTCAAAGCCGAATGCGATCTGCAGCACGGTGTCGCGCGACGGCTTTCTGGCGCCTGAAAAGATCCGGTGCCCGTATGAGCTTTCTATATTACCTCTGCGTATCACCTTTTCGGGTCTCTCGCCTCTGGCTTTGCAGAGTCCGCTTATATAGTCGGAGAATTTCGGTATGAGCTCGTCATTTGCAGCCAGATATCTGTCTATGCTTGGCGCAGAGAACAGCCTTCCCCACATTTCTTCAGTTGTTACACTATGCGATTTGTTATCCATGGCTTTGTTATTACATTCAAATGATCAATATCGTGTCAAATCAGCTTCATCAGCTCCTCCGGTTTCTCAATAATGTAGGTCGGGACGAAGCCGTCGGCCGCCATGCTGTCCATGTCGACGTAATGGCTCCAGCCCACGAGCACGCTGTCCACTCCGGCGTTGTTGGCGCAGCCTACGTCATACTTGGTGTCGCCTATCATGATGGCTTCCTCCGGAGCAGCTCCGAATTTGTCGAGAACCTTGTTGATGGATTCCGGATCGGGCTTGTGCTTCTCCACATCCTCCATGGATACGAGCACATCGACATAGCTGTCTATACCGAGCTCCTTCATGTATTTCCAGAAGCTGTACTGCGTCCTCGAAGTCGCTATCCCTATCCTGTATCCCTCTGCCCTGAGGCGTTCCAGCAGCTCGCGCACGCCCTCGAAGATGTACACCCTGCCCTGACAGTGCGCATCCTGATACGCTCTGTAGTAATCTCTGACCTCTTCATACGACTCGCCCGGGATCAGCTCGGCGATTGTATGCCTGAGTGTCTCGCCGAAGGTCGCCTCTATGTCCCTGACCGGCAGCCTGTGTCCGAGATAGTGCTCGAAGGTCGCCTGCCAGGAGTCTAAGATCACGTCATTCGTATTCGCTATCGTTCCGTCAAAGTCCCAGATGACGTATGGTTTCTTCATCTCTTCCTGCCCTTCAGATAATCATCGAGCACGCTCTTCATGACGCACGCCATGAGCTCGTGGCTCTCCTCCGACGGATGGAGTCCGTCCGCGTTGGTCTCCGGATCGACGAGGTCGTACATGCGGATGTAGCGCACGCCCTCTTCTGCGCAGACCTCCTGTATGATGGCGTCGTA
>JAZUNV010000137.1:0-7939 GCA_045604305.1 Anaerovoracaceae bacterium
CTTAGCCAATCGCCTGCAGTCTTCTCGCGACACTCTTAGCGGCTCCTCCACAGTCTCATCTCGGCGGTCCGGCTGTTCGCTGACCTGTAACGCATGTCGTGAGTGAATGAGCGGAGATGCAATATTGGACTCGCAAGCAGATATGATATCTGTTATCATATAGCCGTAATAGATTGTTTATTAGAAGCCTGGAGCGGGGACAATAGCCCCTTACGGGCCGCTCGCGCATTTATCGGAGGAGTTTACCTCCGAAGATCAATGCTTTCTTCCTTGCGGCAACGCCGTAAGCATCAAAGAAAGCATTCATCTCAGCTCGCAGCGGTACTAAGCTCTGACTTCGCTGTCGCTCGTCAATCGCATTTATCGAAGGAGCTTGTCTCCGGAGATCAATGCATTCTACCTTACGGCAACGCCGTACACTCGTAGAATGCATTTAGTGCCGGCGGCTTCGGTTACCCGTGACGGGGCATTGTCCCCGCCCACTTATTCATAAAGGAGGAACAATGCAGGTTTACAACACACTTACTAACAGGAAAGAAGAATTCGTACCCATCGAGCCGGGCAAGGTCAGGATGTACGTATGCGGACCTACGGTCTACAATTTCTTTCATATAGGCAACGCCAGACCGTTCGTCGTCTTCGACACACTCAGGAGATACTTCAAGTACAGAGGCTACGATGTCAAGTTCGTCCAGAACTTCACCGATGTCGATGACAAGATCATCAACAGGGCCAAAGAGGAAGGCATCACAGCGCCTGAGGTCTCCGAGAAGTATATCAAGGAGTACTTCGACGACGCGGAGGCTCTCAACGTGCTGAAGGCTGATGTCCACCCGAAGGTCTCTGAGCATATCCCGGAGATCATAGACTTCGTCCAGACCCTGATCGACAAAGGCTATGCCTACGAGGCTGACGGCGATGTCTATTATTCGACGCGCAAATTCCCTGAGTACGGCAAGCTCTCCGGACAGAACATCGACGACCTCGAGAGCGGTGCCCGTATCGCTATAGGCGAGGTCAAGGACGATCCGCTGGACTTTGCGCTCTGGAAGGCGCGCAAGGAGGAATCCGAGATCGCGTGGGAGTCCCCTTGGGGCATGGGCAGACCGGGCTGGCACATCGAGTGCTCGACTATGGCCAAGAAGCACCTCGGCGAGACCATCGACATACACGGAGGCGGTCAGGATCTGACCTTCCCTCATCACGAGAACGAGATCGCGCAGTCAGAGGCGTGCAACGGAGCACCGTTTGCGCACTACTGGATGCACAACGGATATATAAATGTAGACGGCAAGAAGATGTCGAAATCCCTCAACAACTTCTTCACCGTAAGAGACATCAGAGAGAAGTATTCCGGAGATGTCATCAGGTTCTTCCTGCTCAGCGGCCACTACAGGAGCCCTATCAACTTCTCTGACACTCTGATGGAGCAGTCGAAGCAGGGCTATGAGAGGATCGCGACAGCCATCGAGACACTTGAGTTCCTGATCGCCAATGGGACTGATGAGCCGATGGATGACGAGGCTTCGAAGATCGCTGCCCTCGATCAGTACAGAGACAAGTTCATCGAAGTGATGGATGACGACCTCAATACCGCTGACGGCATCTCGGCCATATTCGAACTGGTCTCGGAGATCAATCTGACAGTTAAGGACGGTTCGTCAAAGTCGTATGCGAAGGAAGCTCTCGCCAGGATCAAGGAGCTCACCGATGTGCTCGGTATCTTCGGAGGAGAGGATGAAGAGGAAGGTCTCGGAGACGACATCCAGGCGCTGATCGATGAGAGACAGGCTGCCCGCAAGGAGAAGAACTGGGCGAGAGCCGATGAGATCAGAGATCAGCTCGCTGCGATGGGCATCACGCTCAAGGATACACCGCAGGGTGTTCAGGTCATTAGGAATTAGGAGCGACATCGATGATTGCCCGCACGGAGCGTAAGCGCTAGCCGGCACTTAGCGATTGGCGAGCCGAAGGCGAAGACAGAGCTTAGTACCGCTGCGTATAAGCGCGACAAGCCGAGAGGCGTGCGACGGAAGGGAATCATCGATGGCGTATATACAGATATGAGTAAAGCAGACGTATTATTTGTGAATATGTGCCGGGACGTGCTCGACAACGGCTTCAGCACCGAGGGCATGCCGGTCCGCCCGCACTGGGAGGACGGCACCCCGGCGCATACCATCAAGAACTTCGGAGTGGTCAACAGATACGATCTCTCGGAGGAGTTTCCTGCACTCACGCTTCGCCCGACCGCCATCAAACTGGCGACCGATGAGATGCTGTGGATATGGCAACGGAAGTCGAACCGGCTTGCGGACCTCAAGTCCCATGTATGGGATGAGTGGGCCGATGAGAACGGGACCATAGGCAAGGCCTACGGCTACCAGATGGCCAGGAAGTATAAGTTCAGGCAGGGCGAGATGGACCAGGTAGACAACGTGCTCTGGTGCCTCAAGAACGACAGGTATTCGAGGCGCATCATGACCAACATGTACAACTTCGAGGACCTCTCGGAGATGAGGCTCGAGCCCTGCGCCTATTCGATGACCTTCAACGTCAAGGGCGATACTCTCAATGCCATACTCCACCAGAGATCCCAGGACATACTCGCGGCAAACAACTGGAACGTCGTGCAGTACTCGATGCTGATGCTGATGATGGCTCAGGTGTCAGGACTGAAGGCGGGCGAGCTCGTCCACGTGATCGCGGACGCCCACATCTACGACAGGCATGTGCCGCTGATCGAGGAGCTCATATCGAGGAAGCAGTACCCTGCGCCTAAGGTGACGCTCAATCCTGATGTGAAGGATTTCTACGAATTCACGACGGACGACATAAAAGTCGAGAACTATCAGCACGGAGAGCAGATCCGCAATATACCTGTGGCGATCTGAATATTATTGCAACAATCGAAATATCATGACAAAGTCAGAGCTCAACAGATACAATACTACCACGCTGGCATACCTCGGAGATGCTGTCTTCGAGGTCATAGTGCGTGAGAAGATAGTGACCGAGAAGCCGGGCGATGCGGGCAGGGCCCATCACACGGCGGTCAGATACGTGTCTGCGGAGGGCCAGGCCATGGCTGCGAAGGCCATGCTGGCATCCGGCTTCCTGAGCGAAGAGGAGGAGAGGCTGTACAAGCGTGCGAGGAACCATCGAACCATGTCGAGGCCTCAGCACGCTGACCCGAAGACCTACAAGATAGCGACGGGCTTCGAGGCGCTGCTGGGCTATCTCTACCTGGCTGATGAGAGGCAGCGTCTTCGCGATATAGCAGCCGAGGCGGTGCGCATAGTGGACTCCGCCGACAAGAGATGATAATTATTTATGAGTCAAGTTCTCTTGACTCATTTTTTGTGGTCGTCAACCTGATGCATGTAGTAAAATGAACTGGTAAAGGGAGCATCCATTTGGAAACAAAGCGGAGGTGTGATATGAACAGGACCAAAAGATTTTTGGTGATCGCTTTAGCACTTATGACTGCAGTCATGACATTGCTCGCGGGCTGCGGAAGCGGCGGTGGTGATAAGGTGACGGACATGCAGCAGAACGTGACTGTCGGCAAGCGCGTCTTCGTCGATGACAGCGGCGTGGTGTTCTACGGCTACAGGAATATGATCTGCACGGCCGTGCTCAAGGACGGGGAGGTCAGCGAGTTCGTCGTTGAAGGCGGTACGACGGGCGATATATATGCTATGGCAGTATACAACGATGAGCTCTACGTTTCGGCAAAGGACGGAGTCTTCAAGTATCCTCTTTCGATGTTTACAAGCGGCGAGAAGAACGGATCGGCCACTACTCTTATGAGTCCCGATCACTGTCTGAGTCCGTTCAATCACTTCGAGATATTTGAGGACAAGCTGTTCTATCTGTACGGCACTGTGCTCTGCTGCATCCCGACGGGCGGCGGTGATGAGACGGAGATCGCAAAGGACGTTGTAGACTTTGAGGTCACAGACAAGGGCATCTACTATACAAACAAGGACGGAGACATGGTCATCGTGAGTCCGGATCTCAAGGAGAACAGAGTTGCCGGCAATATCGGTGGCGTGGATATAACTCCGGGCGGCATGAACTTCTACTACCGAAGTGGATCGACTGTCGGGGCTTACTCTGTTGAGAAGGAGGAGGCTTCGGATGTCAGGACGGAGCATGACTGCTATGAATACTGTCAGCCGTGGTCCAACGGTGTCGGAGTGCTGTACAATGACGCGGACTTCGTTGCATATCTGAACGAGGACGGCAAGGATAAGGAGGTCGGCAAGGCCTACCAGTATCCTGACAAGGCAAAGGGCGTCATGTTCGGAGACTACCTGATATTCACGACGGACGACTATGCGACGATGGGAGTGTATGATCTCGGAGAAGGTACATACAAGTCATATGAGCTCGCAACGGAGATGAAAGAGTATCTGGACAAGCTGGAAGGCGGCGGGCAGGACAGCGACCCTGAGCCGCAGCCTCAGACAGGTTCGGGCGACTACGACATGACCAAGGGTATGGCCATGGAGGCATCCGAAGACGGGGCAGCCGTGTACTTCTTCATGAACGACTACATGCTGGTGATGCCTAACAAGAAGACTCTCGGACACGACTTCCAGAAGGACAGCATGACGCTCATCTATACGCCGGCGGCGGATGCAGGCTACGGCGGCAGGATCGTGACCATAAAGGCATACGATATGGATGACGACTCATACAAGAACATCCCGAGCTACCAGGTGGCGGGCGTCGGCAGGAACGTGAACAAGAGATTCATCGCCATATATCCTTCGGATGTACAGTACGACCCGAATGATGCGACTCAGGCGGCTGAGTACAAGGAGCTCTATGACCACGCCAGGAAGATAAGCGAGGGAGCGGCCAACAGCCCGTTCTACACTCAGGACAGCGACTGATAAACACAGGGATCACCGAAAGCGGCGGATAATATGAATCTTATAGTAGCAGCAGACAATAAATGGGGAATAGGAAGAGACGGCGGACTGCTCGCATCCATACCGACTGACATGAGGTACTTCAGAGAGCACACCACAGGCAAGGTCGTGGTGATGGGACGCAGGACTCTCGAATCGATGCCGGGAGGGAAAGGCCTTCCGAAGAGGGTCAATTACGTACTGACTTCTGACCCTGGGTTCGAGGCAGAGCGCTGCATCACCATTAACAGCGAGGATGAACTCTGGGAAGAGCTCTCGAAGTACGATCCGGACGATGTGTTCCTGATCGGAGGCGCGACTCTATACAACAGGTTCTATAAACTCTGCGACAGGCTTTATGTGACTAAGATGGATGCGGATCTGGATGCGGACACCTCCATCGTTGATTTCGACGAGGATCCTGACTTCGCGGTCACATCAGTGAGCGAGCCTGTGACCGAGAACGGCATCACGTTCAGATTCGTGGTGTATGAAAAGATCGGACAGCATCCATGACAGACGGCAGAATCAATGGAAAGCAACGAGAATACATGGGGTGCTGCTGTTATGGCGGCATCCCACTTCTTTCGTTGTTGAGGACTTGTACATATGGTAGAATCTAATGGCTATGAAGATCAGATTTTCAAATGAAGACAGAGTGTTCAATATACATACGGAACAGATACCTTTCCTGTCGTTTGACATGCTGGACAGGCTGGGCGTGCCGAACCTGTTCTCGACCAGGTACGAGTCGTACGATGGATCGGATGGAACGGGCGTCACAGGCCTGCGAACGTCGCTGATGAAAACCGATGACCCTTCCGAAGCAGTCCCGGTGATATATGATGCAAGAGACAGGCTGGCCCGTCAGCTCGGCTCATCCATAGAGCGCGAAGCCATTACGGATCAGATGCACACAAATTACGTGCATGTCGTGTCAGAGGATGACCTCGGCACGTTCGGGTATGGAGGCATGCCTCTGCACCGTCTGTACGTGGACGGGCTGGTGACCGACATCCCGGAAGTCCTGCTCACGGCATACGGCGGCGACTGTCCGAGCATATATCTGGCGGATCCCGTGCGCAAGGCTGTAGGTATAGTCCATGCCGGCCGGAAGGGGACTCTGGGTAAGATCCCTCAGGTAGCCATAGCTCAGATGAGTGTGCGATTCGGCTGCGACCCTGCGGATATGTATGCGGCGATCGGGCCGGGAGTCTGCAGGGACTGTTATGAGATGGGCGATGAGATATACGATGAATTTGCTGATCAATGGAGCAGGGCTGATGCTGACATGATACTGTCGAGATATCCCGCAAGGGACCGGGACGGCAGGGAGATACCGGGAGGCAAATACCATCTGGACCTAAGGGAAGCCAACAGGCTGACCCTGCTCAGGGCCGGCATCCCGGCAGATCATATCGCGATGTCTAATGTGTGCACGAAGTGCAATGCCGATACGTTCTATTCCTACAGGGCGGGCAGGCTCGAGAACGAACAGGCCGCCATGATAGTCAACCGGTGGAAATCAGATGAAAAATGACCGCATAGTCAGCAGGAGGTAGTAAATGAGGAAGAATTATATAGGGCTTTTTGATGTGATAGGCCCGATAATGATCGGACCATCGAGTTCGCATACCTCGGGTGCGGTTGCGATAGCGTGGATGGCGAGACAGATCTTTACGGGCGATCCGGTGAAGGTGGATTACACTCTTTACGGATCCTTCGCAGACACGTATAAGGGTCACGGTACGGACCGCGCCCTCGTAGGCGGGATGCTGGGATACAGGTCATATGACAAACGCATCCGGGATGCATTTGACAGGGCCCGGGATGCGGAGCTCAGATTCAGCTTCACTGCAGACAGGGACACCGAGGTCAGGCACCCTAATACTGTGGACATACTTATGGAGAATGCCGAGGGTCATCAGCTGAGAGTGAGAGGCGAGTCGCTCGGCGGAGGCCGGGTGTGCATCACCAGGCTCAACGATATCGAGGTCGATTTCACGGGTGAGTACAGCACCCTGATAGTCGTGCACAGGGACGAACCGGGCATGCTGGCGATCATAACGAGCAGACTGGCAAACTACCAGATAAACATCGCCTTCATGAAGACCTTCCGCGAGGAGAAGGGGAGCAAGGCGATCACCGTAATAGAGTCGGACGACTTCCTGCCTGAAGAGTTGAGGACTGAGCTCACGGAATATGAGGCAATCGAGTATGTGGACATGGTAGAAGTGTAGGAGGAGAGCTTATGAGTTACGATTTCAGGACTGCATCGGAACT
This sequence comes from Anaerovoracaceae bacterium, assembly GCA_045604305.1. GTDB lineage: Bacteria > Bacillota > Clostridia > Peptostreptococcales > Anaerovoracaceae > Crickella. The sequence goes on from JAZUNV010000137.1 coordinate 7,206, forward strand.
GCTTTCCCTCTGTAAAAACAACGGGATGAGCATAGCCGAAGTGATGGCCGAACGGGAGATGGAACTGAGCGGCATGAGCAGAAAGATGCTGATGGGCAAGGTGGATGACCGCCTGCGTGTGATGGAAGCGTCGACCAACAGGGATGTCGATGAACCGGTCAGGTCCATGGGCGGAATGATCGGAGGAGAGGCACGCATGCTGCGCGGACTCGACAGCAGCAAGGTCGTCTGCGGCAGCACGCTGCACAAAGCGATGATATCGGCCCTGTCCGTTGCGGAGACCAATGCGAGCATGGGCATGATAGTGGCTGCGCCGACTGCGGGTTCTGCCGGAGTCGTGCCTTCGGTCATACTGACGGCGTTCGGAGAGATTGAAGACATGGAAATGGATACCCTGCGTAATGGACTGATAAACGCAGGCGCGATAGGATTACTGTGCACGAGGAACGGATCGGTATCAGGAGCCGAAGCGGGCTGCCAGGCGGAAGTCGGCTCAGCGGCGGCGATGGCCGCCAGCGCGCTGACGGAGATGCTCGGCGGGACGCCGGAGCAATGCTGCAATGCAGCATCCATCGCCATCTCAAACCTGCTCGGACTGGTATGCGACCCGATACGCGGGCTGGTGGAGGTCCCGTGCCAGACACGTAATGTCATAGGCGTCGCGGGAGCCTTTACGGCAGCTGAGCTGGCCCTTTCCGGCATCACGTTCCCCGTGAAGCTGGATGAGATGATAG
>JAZUNV010000138.1:0-7690 GCA_045604305.1 Anaerovoracaceae bacterium
GCCGTTGACGTTCTTTGCGATGTTCTGGATGTGCTCGATCGGATACGAAACACGTGTGTTCTCTGTAACACTCTTGTCGGCGAAGTCGATCTTGCCGTCTGCGTCAACAGTTACGTTCTCGAGGAGAGCGTCTCTCTTGATAGCGTTGTAGATATCAGGCTCTGACTCTTTGTCAAGGTTGATTACCTTAGCATAGCAGCCGCCCTCGAAGTTGAATACGCCTTCATCATCCCAGCCGTGCTCGTCGTCTCCGATGAGGAGTCTCTTAGGATCTGTTGAAAGTGTGGTCTTGCCTGTTCCGGAAAGTCCGAAGAAGATAGCTGTGTTCTTTCCTTCCATATCGGTGTTAGCGGAGCAGTGCATGGAAGCTATGCCCTTGAGCGGGAGATAGTAGTTCATCATTGAGAACATACCCTTCTTCATCTCTCCGCCGTACCATGTATTGATGATTACCTGCTCGCGGCTTGTGATATTGAATGCTGCGCAGGTCTCACTGTTCATTCCGAGTTCCTTGTAGTTCTCTACCTTAGCCTTGGAAGCATTGAATATAACGAAGTCAGGCTCAAAGTTCTCGAGTTCCTCATCTGTAGGGATGATGAACATGTTCTTTACGAAGTGTGCCTGCCATGCAACTTCCATGATGAAGCGGATAGCCATACGTGTGTCTTTGTTAGTTCCGCAGAATCCGTCTACAACGAACAGTCTCTTGTTGCTGAGTTCGTTGATTGCGATCTTCTTGATCTCCGCCCATACTTCCTCTGACATAGGATGGTTGTCGTTCTTATAGCCTTCTGTTGTCCACCATACCGTGTCCTTGGAGTTCTCATCCATAACGATGTATTTGTCCTTAGGCGAACGTCCGGTATAGATTCCTGTCATAACGTTGACAGCGTCAAGTTCGGTAAGCTGTCCCTTGTCAAATCCCTCGAGTTCAGGCTTCATCTCCTCTTCGAAAAGCATTTCGAATGATGGATTGTAAACCAGTTCAGTAGTTCCGGTGATACCATACTTGGTCAGATCGATTTTTGCCATGTAATAACCTCCTGTAATGCTATAAAAATGATTTGTTTCTCAATAAAACAAACTTTGGTCTATACTATATTACCCACATTTATGTCAATGTTTCAACTTGTATTTCTTTTTTTCATTTATTTCATCACGCCACGTAATGTTGAATGATTTCCTGCGGGGGTGTATACTTAATCCGTATGGGCGGCTTCCCTATACACCGCCCGTAACAATTGTTAACCGCTTTTATTTCAATTCTTAATCGGAGGTCATAATGGACAAGTATTATATCGGTACTCTTAACAATATTTCCCCTAAGGGTCTCTGCAGACTTACAGAGAACTTTGAACTCACAGAAGATATCGATAAGGCAAACGGAATAATCGTAAGATCTTTCAAGATGCATGAAATGGACTTCTCTGATGAGCTTCTTGCCATCGGAAGAGCCGGTGCAGGCGTCAACAACATTCCTCTAGATCGTTGCGCAGAGAAAGGTATCGTAGTATTCAACACACCTGGCGCTAACTCCAACGCAGTTAAGGAACTTGCTGTAGCCGGAATGATCATGGGTGCCCGTAATATGTACGAGGGCATTGCATGGGGACAGACACTTGAGGGTGATGTCTCTTCCAACGTAGAGAAAGGCAAAAAGCAGTTTGCAGGAACTGAGATCGCAGGCAAGACACTTGGTATCATCGGACTTGGTGCTATCGGAGCGAAGATCGCAAACGCTGCTGAGGCTCTCGGAATGAATGTAGTCGGATACGAAGCATTCACGCCACATCCATGCCTGACCGCTAAGGTTGATCTCAAGGACAGTGTAGAAGAGATGGTTCCTGAGTGCGATTTCATCTCCATCCACGTTCCGTCACTCCCTACTACCAAGGGAATGGTCAACAAGGATCTCATCGCTAAGATGAAGGATGGCGTGATCTTCATGAACTATGCAAGACCTGACCTCATCGTAGTAGACGATGTAGTTGAAGCTCTTGAGTCCGGCAAGATGAGAAAGTACATGACAGACCTCCTCGAGCCTGAGTACATCGGCAAGAAGGGCATCGTAGCTACTCCTCACCTGGGAGCTTCCACTGCTGAGGCTGAAGAGAACTGCGCTATCATGGCTACTGACCAGCTCATGGATTACCTCGACAACGGTAACATCGAGAACTCCGTCAACTTCCCGAGAGTCACTCTTGAGAAGAGCGGCGACGAGAGACACTGCTTCCTCGTAAAGGCTGAGAAGACTGCTGAGGAAGTAGAGGCCAAGATGAAGGAATTCTACGGCAGCGCACTCAAGGGCTTCGCAGGAGCCAAGAACAGAGCTAACGACTACGGTTACTTCATCGCAGACGTTGCTAAGGGCACAGAGCCGTTCAGCTGCGACTGCGTGATCAGGACAAGAGTACTGTAATCAGATCTCTGTCATTCTGAGGCCGAAGGCCGAAGAATCTCAAAGAATCGAAAAGACGGTTTCCCGCGGGAAGCCGTCTTTATTATTTCCTGTCATTCTGAACGAAGCAAGGAGTCTCATGAGATCCTTTGTCGCTGCGCTCCTCAGGATGACATATTGATTACGCCTTTAATGACTTGCTGATCTCGTCGAGCGTCTCGAGTTCCTTGTCGATGTCGAGTCTCGGGAAGAGCATCTCGCCCTTCTCCACCTTGCAGCCGTCCATCTGATAGAATTCGAATGCATCCTCCCAGACCGCCTTCTTATCGGCAAGCCCGAGCTGCTCTCTCATGCGCTCCGTAGTGGTGTGCATGTAAGGCACGATCAGTATCGATACTATTCTCAGTACCTCGGCGAGGTTTCTCATGACGGTGTCGAGCTCTGCCTTCTTCGATTCATCCTTTGCAAGTACCCAAGGAGTCTTCTCATCGATGTACTTGTTGGCTCTCCTGATGAGTGTCCATATCTCATCGAGCGCCAGGTTGAACTGGAACTCGTCCATCTTCTCCTCGACTCTGGATGCGGTCGTAACGGCGAGCTGTATCAGCTCCTCATCGATCTCATCCTTGGTCGTCGCTTCAGGGACCGCGCCTCCGCAGTACTTCTGTATCATCGATACCGTCCTCGAGAGGAGGTTGCCGAGGTCGTTCGCGAGGTCGAAGTTCATCCTCCTGAGCATGACTTCGTTCGTGAAGTTACCGTCCTGTCCGAATGTGTACTCTCTGAGCAGGAAGTACTTAAGAGCGTCGATCCCGTAACGGTCGATCAGGATAACAGGATCGATGACGTCCTCGCCCTTCTTGGCCTTGGATTTCGATACCTTCTCGCCTCCGAGCAGCAGCCAGCCGTGTCCTCTCACCTGCTTCGGCAGAGGCAGGTCAGCGCTCATCAGCATCGCAGGCCAGATCAGCGAGTGGAATCTTACGATCTCCTTGCCTACCAGGTGGCAATCGCATGGCCAGTATTTCCTGAACTTCTCCTCGTCGTAAGGTCCGCCGAGGGCTGTTACGTAGTTGGAGAGCGCGTCGACCCATACGTACATGACGTGCTTATGATCGCCCGGGACCGGGATGCCCCAGTCAAACGATGTCCTGGACACGCAGAGGTCCTCCATGCCCTGTTCCACGAATGCTATCATCTCGTTGCGCCTTGTCTCAGGCACGAGGAAGTCAGGATTCTCACGGAAGAGCTCGAGCAGCCTGTCGGCGTACTTGCTCATCCTGAAGAAGTAGGCAGGTTCCTGAGCCGTCATGACAGGTCTGCCGCAGTCCGGGCACTTGCCGTCCACGAGCTGTGACTCGGTCCAGAAAGCCTCGCACTCCTTGCAGTAGAGGCCTTCGTATTTGCCCAGGTATATATCACCCTTAGCGTACATCCGCTTCCATATCTCCTGGACTCTCTCCATGTGTCTTGGCTCCGTAGTCCTGATGAAGTCATCATAGGAGATCTCCATGGTAGCCCAGAGGTCCTTGATGCCCGCTACGATCTCATCGACGTACTCCTGAGGAGTCACGCCCTTCTCGATCGCCTTGGTCTGTATCTTCTGTCCGTGCTCATCAGTACCGGTCAGGAACATGACGTCGTAGCCCTGCAGTCTCTTGAAGCGCGCCATCGCGTCTGCCATGACGGTGCAGTATGTATGACCTATATGCAGGTTCGAACTAGGATAGTAGATCGGTGTGCTGATGTAGTAAGTTCCTTTATCACTCATAGTTTTGCCTTCCCCGCCCGAATGAGGGCGTCTTCCCTTAAAAAACTAACGTCATGATTGTATCACAGGCTCAGGCCTGTGTCATTGCTAAATAGCTTCCAGCAGCTCTATGGCAAAGTTGAGGGCTTTGTCGGCCATAGGATGGTTGCAATCAAAGGTGACAGTCTTGTCGTCGACAGCTGTCACGAGCGCATCGAACGGTCTGCCGAGGGTATCCTGCAGCGTCACCTGGTCTCCCTCTTCCAAACCTTCGGATCCGGCCACGGTCTCCTTGTCGACAGTGATGACCATCATATCCTGATGCCGGCCGTAGGCGTCCTCAGGCTCGAGATGGACCTCGATCGTCTCACCCGGCTCGAGCTCTGCGACAGCGCGGTCGAAGCCGCTTATCATCTGGCCGATGCCACATACGAACTCAAGCGGCATGCCGCGGTTGTAGCTCGATTCGAAGACTTCTCCGTCATCAAAGAAGCCTCTGTAGTGCACCTTTACTTTCTTGCCCACGTTCCTGCCTTCAAAGAGGAACTGAGGCTCACCGCAGCCCGGGCATCCCGCGCATCCCGCAGCGGCATCACCGCAGCCTCCGCATCCGCCTGCTTCATGGCTGTGGTCATGCTCGTGGTCATGCTCGTGGTCATGGTCTTGGCCGTGCTCATGACCGTGCTCGTGATGATGGTCGCAGTTGACTCCGCTGTCGACGAGCTCACCTCTCAGATAAGCCTCGACCGCTTCGTTCGCATCTCCGGACTGTCCCGCGCAGATCTCAAGGCCTGCAGCCGACAGAGCGTCCTTTGCGCCCTGTCCCATTCCGCCGCAGATCAGAGCGTCCACTCCGCTGTCCGCAAGCAGATCCGCCAACGCTTCGTGTCCCGTGCCGTTGGTATCCATGATGCTGCTTCCGACGACCCTGCCGTCCTCCACATCGTAGATCTTAAAAGTCTCGGTATGTCCGAAATGCTGGAATACCTTACCGTCTTCATATGTTACAGCTATTTTCATATATTGATTACTCCTTTTGAATTGATCTCATTTCCCGTCAGGCCATCTTCTCTCTGACGGCTCACACCAAGGTATTGTATCATAAAACGCACCGCAAATATGTACTTACGGTGCGTTTTTGCTTTAAATGCATATTGTGAGCTGAGTGTTCAGCTATTTCACTTTCTGCTGTCTGCCGATCTCGAGGCCCATTCTGAACGCTTCCACGTTAGGTGCGATCAGCTTCTCCTTGGCAGCGAACTTGTGCTCGATGCCCTTTACGATGACTTCCTCAGGGACCGCATCGGTAGCTCCGACGTATACGCCGAGCATGATGACGTTGAGGGCCCTCGGGTTGTTGATGTCGATGGACATCTGTGTAACAGGAGCCTTGATGATGTTGATGTCGTCTCTCTCGATCGGGTCAGTTACGATCGTGCTGTTCACGAAGAGGTTTCCGCCCGGTTTGAGGTTAGGCAGGAACTTGTGCAGCGACGGTCCGTTCATGACCACGAGGTCCTCGAGAGCGTAGCTTACCGGCGCGCCGATAGCTTCGTCCGAGATGACTACGTAGCAGTTTGCAGTGCCGCCTCTCATGGCAGCTCCGTATGAAGGGAAGAATGTGACGTTGAGGTCAGTTGCCTGTGAAGTTGCCTCAGCGAGGAGCTTGCCCATCGTCATTACTCCCTGTCCGCCGAATCCGGCGATCATAAGATTTCTTTCCATGGTCCGCCTCCTTTACTGTTTCTTCTCTCCGCCGTCTCTGAACACTCCGAGAGGATATTCAGCGAACATCTTCTCTCTGAGGAAATCGAGCGACTTGATAGGATCGAGCCCCCAGTTTGTAGGGCAGCTCGTTACGATCTCGACCATGCTGTAGCCCTTGCCCTCCATCTGATACTTGAATGCCTTCTTGATGGCATTCCTTGCCTTGATGACGTTCTGCGGAGTGTCGCAGCTTACTCTCTCGATGTAGTAAGGAGCAGTGAGCTGATTCAGGATCTCGCTCATGTGCATCGGATATCCGTGCTGCTCAGGATCACGTCCGCCAGGTGTAGTAGTCGACTTCATGCCGACGAGAGTTGTCGGAGCCATCTGGCCGCCTGTCATGCCGTAGATACCATTGTTGACGAATATTACTGTGAAGTTCTCGCCTCTGTTGGCAGCGGACATGGTCTCAGCCAGTCCGATGGCGGCGAGGTCGCCGTCACCCTGATATGTATATACCAGCGAATCCGGGGATGATCTCTTGATGCCCGTAGCTACAGCGCCGGCCCTGCCGTGTGCAGCGATAGTCGCATCGTGGGATACGTAGAACTGTCCGAGTCCGCAGCATCCTACGCCCTCTACTCTTACGAGCTTGTCGAGCATGCCGAGCTCTTCGGCAGCTTCGCCGATGATCTTGTGGATCGTGCTGTGCATGCATCCAGGGCAGAATCCCGATACTGTATCAGGAAGTATACCTTTGGTCCTTGTGTAGACTTTCTTTTCCTCAGCCATTACAGTACCTCCTTGATGAATTCTTCAGCGCCCTTCATTACCTGATCGTTGGTCAGCAGCTGACCGCCGGATCTCAGGATCTCCTTTACAGGCACTCTGTTCTGGACGGCATAATCGATATCCCATCTCATCTGAGCAGGTATCGACATCTCTACATTGATGATACCCTTGACTCTGTTGAAGTCGAGGTTCTTGAAAGTGTCATAAGGGAATGGCGAGAGGGTGATCGGTCTGATCATTCCGGCCTTGACTCCCTTCTTGCGGAGCTCTCTGACAACTGCTCTCGAGATACGTGCGCTGATGCCGTATGCGGCGAACACGATCTCAGCATCGTCCATCATGAACTCTTCGACTCTTATATCCTTATCCCAGGTCTCATACATGGCTGCTGCCTCGATGTTGACCTTCTCCTGGCCGTCTCCTACCGAGCCCGGTCTGCAGAATGCAGCTTCGCCGAGAGGGTGTCCGATGATAGCTCTAGGCAGGAATTTCTCTCTGCACTTTGCGAGCTCCTCGTCGCTCTTCATTGGCGGAAGCACTACAGGCTCCATCATGGTGCCCATTACTCCGTCTGTCAGTACGAGTACAGGGTTCTGGTCTCTCTCAGCAAGGTCATATGCCTCATAGACCATGTCTACGCACTCCTGTACTGAATCCGGAGCGAGTACGATCATTCTGAATCCGCCGTTTCCGGATGCCTTCGTTGCCTGCAGGTAGTCCTGCTGTGCCGGCTGGATGGCTCCGATTCCCGGGCCGCCTCTCTGAACGTTTACGTATACCATAGGGATACGTGCTGATGCGCAGTAGGATACGCCTTCGCAGTAAAGCGAAATGCCGCATGACGAGGACGAGCTCATGGCTCTGATACCTGTCGAAGCAGCGCCGTACAGCATGTTGACGGAAGCTACTTCGCTCTCGCCCTGTACGAACTGACCGCCTACCTCAGGAAGTCTTCTTGCCATGTACTCAGGGATCTCGTTCTGCGGTGTGATAGGATAAGTCGGATCGTAGCCATGTCGTTCTGTGAGCCAAGAAGTTGCAAT
>JAZUNV010000139.1:0-2387 GCA_045604305.1 Anaerovoracaceae bacterium
AAGAGTGTCGCGAGAAGACTGCAGCCGATTGGCAAAGAACCGGTCGTCGCAAGCGAAGCGTCAGACTAGGTTCTCCAAGAGGCAAAGTCGACGAGCCTGACACTCTCGGCGACGGAGCCCGTCGAAACGAGACGCTCCGACTGGCCGCCCAACTGTATCGTATATATTCTGAATAAGTATACCATAGCGGACACGGAAAGTGTGCGGGCAATTGAATGGCGCGAAGGCTCATGCTACAATGACGGCAGGAGGGTGAAGCCATGTATCATGAGATAGAGGGACAGCTAAGCATAGAAACCATCATCTTCGACGAGGATGAGCTGATAGCGCGCGGACATCACTATCCGTACAGCGAGATCGAGTCGCTGGAGATCACCAGCGCCAATCTCTTCTCGCCTTACGGCATCCTGACATTGAGGATTCAGGGAAGGGATATCCCCATACCCTTTCCCCGGACCCGGAAGAACAAGCTGGATGCGGCGCTGAGAGATTTCAGCAGGCTCCGCGAGCATACAGACATCAGCAGTCCGGCTTCGGCAGAGAGCACGCATACGGCCCCGCCGGCATCAGCCTCCGATCCTTACGAGGAGCTCAAGAAGCTGAAAGAGCTGCTCGATATGGACATCATCACAAAAGAAGAATTCGACATCAAGAAAAAGCAACTGCTGGACCTTTAGGATCCAGCAGCTGTTTTTTTGATCTTAATTTTATATAAGTATTGATCCTGATTACAGGACGTGCTTACCATACATAGCATCCTGCTCTTTTCTGAGCTTGTAGATCAGAGTATCCTTGTCGAGCTCTACCATGTCGTAAGTGATCAGGTCGCCCTTCTTGCAGTCTACCTTCATGACAGCGTTCTTGTTGATCAGACCGAATGGTACGTAGCCCTTCTCTGTAGCTTCTGCCTCTGTGCAGATGGAGCCGAGTGTAGTGTATCCGCCGATTCCGTCGAGTTTATCACCTGCCTTGAGGTCGATCTTAGCCTGAGTGATGCACTCTGCTACGAGTCCGTCCTTAGCTACGCATGTCTTCTCTCCGTCGATAACAGCCTTGGCAACTGTGAGCGGTGTCTCGAGGTTGCAGAGGTGATATGGTCTGTAGAGTGTCCAGAGTGGTCCAGGACCCATGCTGTGATATCCAAGCTGATAAGCGATCTCAGCGTTGTCTGTCGAAACTGTTACGAATACTCCAGGAGCGATTCCGTTTACGTACTCAACCACGCCGTGCTTGTTGAGGATGCCGCCGTCTTCCTTGAGTTTGAAGATCTCGTTGAGCTCCTTGACGCCCTCTGTTCCAGGAGCAGTCTTAGGACCGTGTCCGCCGATAACGTCAGGAACAAGACCTGTGTAGTTGCACATAGCAGTCATCTCTACCATTGTTTTAGTGCCGTCCTTGAAAGCTGTGAGCATCTTAGGGCTCATCTTGCGGCGTGTAGCCTCTTCGAGAACTGTGTCAGGGTTGCAATCGTAGTCGATCTTGTTGTTCTTGCCCTTGCCCATGACTTCTACGTTGAGGCCCATAGCCTTAGCGAAGCAGTAGAGCTCCATAACAGCGCCCGGCTCATCGCCTGCAGAACCTGTGTAGATAACACCGTGATCCTTAGCGAACTTGTCGAGGTAAGGTCCGATAACAACGTCAGTCTCAACGTTGAGCATTACTACGTGCTTGCCGTTCTTCATTGCGTCTGTAGCTACCTTTGCGCCTACATCAGGAACTCCTGTGCAGTCGATGACAGCGTCAACACCCTTAGCTGCAGAAACGAAAGCTGCGTCTGCGCATGCTACGTACTTGCCTGCTTCGATACCGGCCTCAGCCTCTTCGAGAGTGTTGGCTACAACGATATCCGAGTCAGCGACTTCTGCATACTTGAATGCCTGTACTGCGAGGTTGATATCGATATCGGATACGATAGCAGGTGTCATGCCCTTCATGAGCACCATCTGTGTTACCATTCCACGACCCATCTGGCCTGCGCCAACGATACCTACCTTGATGATCTTGCCTTCTTTTTCTCTCTGTTCAAGTTTCCAGTTCATGTTAAGCATAACAGTATCCTCCTCTTATCGATCCTATGCTTTGAATATTGGAATGCAGACCGCTGTCACGGCTTGCAGTTTTATAGCTATTTCCCTTTGATCGTCTATATGAAGTATATGCACTGCATAGGTAAATATCAAGCAATAATTTCTGAACATTTGCGTAAGTGTTGCGGAATCGCTGCTGTCCTGAAACTTTTTTCAAATCTCTGTACTTCCTGTAATTTTGGGACTCAATCCCAGGATAGAGCGTAAATGAAGTCGCTGATCGCATCGTAGTACACATCGTTATCTGCAACCATGCCAGCAATCGACCTAAGATAATCGACGAGAAAGCCAATGTCTTCT
>JAZUNV010000140.1:0-10913 GCA_045604305.1 Anaerovoracaceae bacterium
GTAGTTGTCAGGATTGACCGGTACCAGCTCAGCGTGAGCAAGGTACTTGCCGGCCACTTCCGCGGTATTGCCGCTGTAATTGACCTCAAGCAGGTCAGGCACATTCCTGAGCTCGACCTTCTTGAGTGTCCCGTCATATATGAAGCTCTGTGAGTAGCCCCATGCAACTCTGCGGATATCTATCTCCGCCTTATCTATCGACCATGTGCAGTAGAGGTCGCCCGGGACATTGTAGTTGTCTGTCTCGCTGCTGAAGTGAGCGCGCGCGGTATATACGCCGGAATTGGTGGCTACGTTGTCCGTGTACTCGACACTGATGCCCGCAGGCAGTCCGATGAGCTCGACTCTCTTTGGCGATCCGTCGAAGGTGAAGCTGCTCTTGTAGTTCCACTCGACCCTGCTCATATCATAGTCTGTGCGCTCGATCTTCCAAGGGATGCTGATAGAATCCGGAGCCTCGTAGTTGAAATCCTCTGTATCGAAGATGGCCACTGCGTTGTATTCTCCGGCCAGCGTAGCTGTGTTGCCCTTGTATGACGCGATCAGACCCTTAGGCATGTTGGTAAGCTCTACCTTCTTGAGATCACCGTCGTATACGAACTTGCCTTCCGTGTAATCCCACGACAGTCCGCTCAGGTCATACTCAGCGCGTGTGATCTCCCAGTCGCAGTCGCTTACCGACGGCACGTTGTAGTTGGCCGGGTCGGACACGACGAGCACTGCGCTTGCCGTGTACTTGCCGACATCAGTAGCTTCGTTGCCCGTGTATGTCGCGGAAACTCCGCCAGGAAGATGCTCGAGCATGACGCCCTGCTCTCTTCCGTTATATACCTTGGCGTCGGTGTAGTCCCATCTGACCGCAGACATCTCGCAGTCAGCCTTGACTATCCTCCAGCTGCAGTCAGGTATCGACGGCTTATTGTAGTTGTCCTGATCGAACGGGATCAGATCGGCGCTCGCCACGTATTTGCCGGTGTTGGCGGCTGCATTGCCCGTGTATACGGCTCTGACTCCCTCAGGAAGTCCTCTGAGCGATACCTCGTACATGCTGCCTGTGTATGTGAATTCGCCTTCGTAATCCCAGTACGCACCGGACATGTCGTAGTCGGCTTTTGCTATCTCCCACTCGAAATCTTCCATCTCAGGCACGTTGTAGTTGTGCTCGTCTGCGATGTTGAATGATACAGAAGCTCTGTACTTGCCGGCATCGACTGCGGAGTTGCCTCTGTACATAGGGGTCACTCCCTCAGGCAGTCCCTTGAGCACCGCTCTGTGCTCTGTGCCGTCATATACGAACGGTTTGTCGTAATCCCAGCGGGCGTGGCTCATGTCGTACTCGCCGCGCTCGATCCTCCATGTCAGGTTGTCGAGTCTGCCCTTGACGCGGTTCTCCAGATCGTTAGGCACGATCTCCGCAGCAGCCACGTAAGTGCCTGCCTGAATGGCTCCCGCATTGCTGTACTCGACATGCGATCCTTCAGGCACCTCTGAAACGGTTACTCTCTTCTCAGAACCGTCATATACGAACGGCTTGTCGTAATCCCACGAGATATTGGACAGATCCATCGGGGATTTCTCGATTATCCAGTGGCAAGGAGCCACTTCAGGCTGCTCGTAGTTGTTCTCGTCGTATCTGAAGGCCGCCTTGGCCGTATATCTGCCGGCTGTAGTTGCCGTGCTGTCGGTATAGACAGGGATCAGTCCGTCCGGGAGTCCGGTGAGCTTCAGCTCAGTACCCTTCTCCTCTCCGTCGTACAGGTATTCCTTATCGCCCTGCCATCTGACCTTGCTCATGTCGAACACTGCCTTCCTGACGCTCCACTCGAGAGTCATGTCAGGGATGTCGGTCTCGTAGTTGTTGGAATCCTGCACCTCGAAGGATGCCACGGCGGTGTAGTTGCCGGCATCGCGGGCCGATTCGTTCCTGTATGTCACGATGACGCCGTCCGGCAAGTTGAGCAGGTGTACGCTCTTCTCGCTGCCGTCATATGTGAATTCGCCTTCGTAGTCCCATACAACGCGGGACATGTCATGATGAGCCTTGGCTATGCTCCATGCATGGCCCACAGGCTTAGGCGCGTTGAAGTTGGTGCCGTCCACGAGGCTGAATATGGCCTTGGAATAATATCTGCCGGCATTGACCTCGGTGTTAGCCTCGTAGTCGACCAGGATCGACTCATCGAGCTCTGTAATGATCTCGACCTTCTTCTCCTTGCCGTCATAGACGAAATCCCTGTCATCTGTCCAGCTCACTGCATCGAGAGTGCGGTCAGCCTTCTTGATAGCCCATGTGCATCCGTTGATCTCAGGGACTTCGTAATTGTTCCTGTCGGTAGGGATCATGGTCGCGCTGGCTACGTAGGTGCCCGTCTCTATCTTGCGGTTCTCGGAGTAGTCGACTTCGAGACCCTCAGGCAGGCCGGCCAGGTATACGCCGTGCTCAGTGCCGTCATATGTGAATGCATCTGTGTATTCCCAGTAAGTACCGCTGACATCGATCTTCCTCTTGTTGATCTTCCACTGGCAGTCCGCAGGAAGCTCGACCTCGAGATTGTCGCTGTCGTATCTGAGTATAGCGTGCGCTTTGTACTCACCGGCATTGAACGCCATGTTGCTCTCATACTCGGCCTTGACGCAGTCAGGCAGTCCGACGAGCCTGACGGTCTTGGCTTCGCCGTCATAGGTGAACGGACGCTCATAATCCCAGTGTACTCCGGACATGTCCACGACCTGCTTGTTGATCTGCCATGCCATGGCGACGTCATCCGGAGTCACGAAGTTGTGGGTATCCGGATTGATGAAAATGCCCTTGGCCATGTATCTGCCGGCAGCTACGCCGACATTGCCCGAGTATCTGATATGAAGCGCCTCAGGAATGCCCGAGAGGACTATGCCATGAGGCTCTCCGTCATAGGAGTACTCTCTGGTCTCCGTCCATTTGAGCTTGCTGAGATCGTATGTCTCCTTGGCTATCTCCCACTCGTACTCAGCCGGTCCGCTCAGGCAGTAGTTGCCGACCACGGAAGCGCGCGCGAGGTACTTGCCCGCGAGGGTCTCCTCGGCGCCGTCATACTCGACCACCGCATCCTCAGGGAGGTTCATGATGTATACGCTCTTAGGCGATCCGTCGTATACGAACGAACGATACTCCGACCACGAAAGCCTGGCCGGATCGATCACGGCCTTCTTGATCTCCCATACGCACGGGATGATGTCGGCAGGAGCCTCGTAGTTCCTCGAATCGTATTCGAGCCTTGCGGTAGCCGTGTACAGGCCCGCATCCTTGGCCACGTTATTGTCATATACCGCAGTGACGCCCGCAGGGAGCCCGGTGAGCTCGACCTTGCGCGTGCTGCCGTCATATGTGAACGCCGCCGAGTAGTTCCAGCGTACCGCCGACATGTCCAGTGGAGCCTTGCGGATGGTCCACTCGTGCTCCTTGACGACTATAGGATCGTTGAAGTTCTCCTTATCAAAATCCACGTCGATGCTGGCGATATAAGTGCCCGCCTCGGTGGCGATGTTGTTCTCATATCTGGCTTCGATGCCGGCAGGGATGCCCTCGACATGCACCTGCTTAGGACGGCCGTCGTATACCATGCTGTCCTCTTCGACCCAGCGGATGGAGGACATGTCCATGCTCGCCTTTCTGATATTGAGCCTTACGGCATTGGATACCGTCTCTCCTACGCTGTTGGATGCGTGGAGCCTGATCAGATATCCGTTGAAGGATACCGGCAGTATGGTGCTGTGATCTATCGCATGCCATGTGCCTTCCTCGCCGTTCTTGCTGATCTCGATATATCCCGATACCTCAGGATCGTTGATCGAGATGATCTCAGGCAGTTCGAACGGTATCATCTCACCGAAGGTGAACGCTCTCGGCTGCGCCAGCTCTTTGATGACCGGCGCCCATGCCCAGATGGCGTAGAGGTCGAGATCCTCATCCACCTCCTCGATGGCCCTGCCCGGCAGATAGCTCACGCCCTTTGCATCAGGCTCTGTGTTCCATGTTACGAACGCGGATCTTTCGCCCGGGGCTTTGAACATAGGATCCTCGATCGTATATCTGTAATTAGGGACTGTGTGTTTCTCCTCAACGATGTCTTCATTCTCGTAATTGCTGTGATAGAAGACTCTGAAACCTTCGACGGATATGGTCTTGGCCTTCTTGTACTTGCCGTACTCCTTGATCGCGAGCTTGCCGCAGCTGGTGCTGCCGTTGCCGGTCGTGCTGAAGTTCTGGCCCAGCAGCATATCGTCGAGCTTAGCGCACTGGCCGAACATCCGGCGCATGTCCTTGCACCTGGATGTGTCGAAGGACGAGATGTCCAGTTCCTTCAGATTGACGCATCCCTCGAACATAGAGCTCATGTCCACTACATTGTCTGTGATGAAACCGCTGAGATCGGCCTTCTCCATGCTCTTGCAGCCCTTGAACAGACCTGCCAGAGAAGCTCCGTCAGGGAATGTAATCTCACCTATGGTCGATGCCGACAGGACGGTGGAAGCCACCTCCTCCCAAGGCGAATCGCCGTAATCAACGCTGTCAGCCTGCCCTTCGTTTATGAAGAGTTCGCCGTTATCGTTTACGCCCCACAGGCATTCTCCCCATTTACCTACTTTGACAAAGTTGTTATCCATTGTGTTTGTCCCTTCTTTGATAATACATAATGATACATAGTGAATTATACTGTATCGTCAAAGCGAAATAAAGAAATACCGGCTCTTTATTAATGAAAAACAAGCAAAAAACCGCCCTGCCGGGACGGTTTGTCAGTCGTATCCATCCATGCCGGATACAGAGGCTGTGTCAGTCTTCAAAAATCGCTTCATACATCATGTCCGCAGGATCGAGCAGAGGCAGGCCGCAGACTTCGGTGAACGCCTCCTTGAGGTAAGGGAAGTGAGTGCATCCGAGCAGCAGGGCTTCTGCGCCGCAGCTCTTCATGTACTCTGCCAGAGCTCCCAGTCCGCAGTTCTCTACGATCTCCTCCGGATCGTATCCGTTCTCTATGGCGCGGACTATAGCCATATTGCCTGACCCTATCACGTAGAGGTCCGGATTTGAAGACAGCAGCGCCTCCTCGATGGCGTGTGTAGAGAGGTTGTTGGCGGCAACGACACCCAGCCTGCTGAACCCCCTGCCCAGCTTCCTGTATATCTGGAGCGGTGTATATATCCTGATATCTTCGCCGCACTCTATCGATTTCTTCACGGCATAGGTGTCAAAGTCGAAGGCTCCCGACAGGGAATTGCAGTAAATGAAGAAGTCAGTGACACCGTCCGCTATCTCGGGGTCGAAGATGGAGTCCATGACCTCCCGCTTCTCGTCATCGTCCGAATACTGGAACCTGACCTGAGCATCGCAGTCCTCAGCTACCGGCCTGTACAGAGGCTCTGTCTGCCTGTCCGCCTCCGCATGTCTGTTCCTTTTCTCCAGGAAGTCCACTCCCATCTGTGTATCCACCGGCGTCCCCGCCAGCACCGCTACTCTCAACATATAAACCAAACACCTTTCTTCGATACTCTTTCCGCATGATCCTTTTGCATCCGGTCATCATGATAGCACAAAGCCCTCCCATCCATAAGACAGGAGAGCTCTGCATCAATGATTTTTAATATTAGAACTTGGCGATAACAGCTCCGTTGTACTTATCCTCGATGAACTTCTTCACTTCTTCAGTCTGGATAGCCTTGACCAGAGCCTGGGTCTTCTCAGTCTCTTCGTTGCCCTTGTTTACTACGATTACGTTTACATAAGTCTCAGCTGCCTCGGAGTCAGTAGCCTCGTAAGCGACTGCATCGTCAGTTGTCAGCTCAGCGCCGAGCGCATAGTTGGCATTGATAACGCCGAACGCTACGTCCTGAAGTGCGCCAGGGATGGATGCTGCTTCGAGCTCAACGATCTCTACGTTCTTAGGATTCTCTTCGATGTCTGTCTTGGTAGCTTCGAGTCCTACGCCCTCCTTGAGGGTGATGACGCCGTTGGCTGCGAGCAGCTGGAGAGCTCTTGCCTCATTTGTAGTGTCGTTTGGTACTGCGATCTTGTCGCCATCCTCGAGCGCGTCGAGGCTGTCCTTGGAGCCCTTGTAAACTCCCATCGCCTCATAGTGTACGTTGCCTACCGCTACAAGCTCAGTACCGTTCTCAGTGTTGTACTCATTGAGGTAAGGTACGTGCTGGAAATAGTTTGCATCAACGTCGCCCTCTGTGGTTGCTACGTTAGGCTGTACATAGTCTTCGAACTCGACTACTTCGAGTGTCCATCCGTCTGCAGCGAGTGCTTCGCTGATCGATCCGAGGATCTCTGCGTGAGGTGTTGGCGATGCTGCGACCTTGATGGTCTTGTCTGCGCTGTCGTCTGCGCTCTCATCTCCGCTGCTGCTTCCGCCGCATGCTGTCAGAATGCCGAGTGCGAGTACGAGTACGAGTGCCAGAATGCTGAATCTCTTGATGTTCTTCATGTTTGTTCTCCCTTCTCCTTTTCGGTTGTTGTACTTGTTTGTATGTAGAAATAATTGATAACTGTGTAAATAGCTGTCTGTCCGAATGAGATTCTTCGGTCACTGCGCTCCCTCAGAATGACATGCCGGACCGTCATTCCGAGCGTGTTACTGTCATCCTGAGCGCAGCGAAGGATCTCTATCAGTTCAATCGGTTGTCCAGTTTGGCTGCGAGCCTGACTCCGATCTCCTGCATCACCTGTACCAGGATGACAAGGACGATTATCGTTATCCACATTATCGCTGCCTGATATCTGTAGTATCCGTATCTGATGGCTATGTCTCCGAGTCCGCCTCCTCCGAGTATGCCCGCCATGGCTGAGTATCCGAGTATGGTGATGGTCGCCACGGCCGCTCCGTTGATGAGCGACGGTCTCGCTTCGAGCAGCAGCACCTTGCGGATTATCTGCATGTTGCTTGCTCCCATAGCCTGTGCGGCTTCTACGACTCCGGCGTCGACCTCGAGCAGCGACTGCTCTACCATCCTGGCTACGAACGGCCATGCCGCCAGTATGAGCGCCGCCGTTACCGCCGAGGTGCCTATGCCCGTGCCTATCACCTTCCTGATGTACGGCATCATTGCTATCATCAGTATCAGGAAAGGCATCGACCTGATCACATTGACTATGAAGCCCATGATCTTGTTGTACCACGGGATCGGCTTGATACCGTTAGGCCCCGTGACTATCAGCGATACGCCTACCGGAAGTCCGATGATGTATGATACGAATGTCCCGACCAGCGTCATTATCAGAGTCTGTACGGTGCCTTCGCCCAGCAGCTGTATCAATGTATGAGTATCCATCAGGCGCGCACCTCCTCTCCGTGGTCTTCGTATTCATCTTCTTCTATCTCAGTGAATTCCACTCCCTTTGCCCTGAGGTATTCCTTCTGCTTCTCAGCTGTCTCCCTGTCCTCAGCCAGACATATGA
Organism: Anaerovoracaceae bacterium; assembly: GCA_045604305.1. Lineage (GTDB taxonomy): Bacteria > Bacillota > Clostridia > Peptostreptococcales > Anaerovoracaceae > Crickella. The sequence goes on from JAZUNV010000140.1 coordinate 7,439, forward strand.
CCATCTGTCCCTTCTGCGATCCTCCGAGCACGTCCAGGTTGGCATAGAGGAAGTTGACCGGTGCGCCGAGCTCCATGATCATATTGGCTATGATAGGCTCTCCGGCGTTGGCTTCGTCGAATACCAGCCTGACCCTGCTTTTTGTTGAAGTCCTGGTCAGCGGCTTCTCGCGGGCCTGTCCGTCCGGGAAGAAGAGCTTCCTTGCCGCCTTTGTTTTAGGCTTCCTGAATATCTCCTGTACATCTCCCCTCTCGACTATCTCGCCGTTCTCTATGACTGCCACCTTGTTGCAGAGCTGCTTGATGACTTCCATCTCGTGGGTGATCACCACCAGGGTGATGCCGCGTTCCTCGTTGATCTTCCTCAGCAGGCTGAGTATGGATCTGGTCGTCTTTGGGTCCAGAGCCGATGTGGCCTCGTCACAGAGGATGACTTCCGGATCTGATGCCAGCGCCCTTGCGATCGCCACTCTCTGCTTCTGTCCTCCGGACAGCTGAGACGGATATGAGTGTGCTCTCTCCTCGAGGTCTACGACCTTCAGCAGCTCCCTGGCCTTCTCGACCGCTTCTGCCTTAGGCACTCCGGCGATCTCAAGCGGGAAACAGATATTACCTATAGCGTCCCTCTGCATCAGCAGGTTGAACTGCTGGAATATCATCGAGATGCGGCGCCTCTGGAGGTTGAGTTCCCTTGCGCTGAGGCCTGTCAGCAGCTGGCCGTCAAAGAGGACCTTGCCCTCTGTCGGTTCCTCCAGGAGGTTGATCGTCCTGACCAGAGTGGACTTGCCCGCTCCGGACAGACCGATTATTCCGTAGGAATCGCCCTTCTCGATATTCAGGTCTATGTCTCTGAGCGCGACCACCTTACCGCCTTTGGTATCGAATTCCTTGGTCACTCCCTGCAGACTAATGATGTGTTCGCTCAATGTGTTTCCTTTCCGCTATAGCTTATATCTATAACTTGCCGTAAAAAAGTACGGGCCGGTCTTAACGACCTGCCCGCATGTATCTCATGAGAAAACTCATAGTTTCGGTTTCATTTCGTTACGACCTTATCCTATGCTATTCGACAGCAGCGCACATGCACATGCCCATCATTCTCATGTCCATCATCATGTTTGTTCTCATGTGAATGTGCTCCTTTCATAGAATAAGTTCAGTTGAGAGTGTAACAGCTATTGTGTCACATGTCAACAAAAAGTTGACAAAACTTTGTTGTTTTTCACAAAGTGCAATCTACTCCTCGTCGTCACCGACACTGCCGCCCTGTTCCTTGATCTTTGCTCTGATCCATTTATAGTAATCCTTCATCTCATCCATGTTTCTGAAGGCATGAAGCGGCACGGGCATTATCTGCTCATCGCTTATCCATACGTAGATCGCTTCCTCGGTCAGATCGATCAGCTTGATGTCACTGTACCTGAAGGTCTCCTGTGCCTCGCCGGCCTGTGTCTCAAAGCTTTCATCTCCGAACCTGACGATATTCTCTGTCGGGTGGACACGCTCAGGCGAGCTCGCCTCCTTATTGATCGCATTACCCTGCTGTCTGAGCAGTATCTTCTCCGCAAACAGGGCTCCGCCGATGCCTATGACAGCGGCTACGATGTATGCCAGCTTAGTGAAGTTCGGATCCACATGGAAGACCGTGAAGAGTATTGCGATCGCGGCGCCCGAAATGATATACGTGAGGCGCTGCCTGTTGACCATCCTGCGGCCCTGCGTCGTGTACATGATACGGTAGCGTCCGAAAGCATTATAGTCGTCGTCATTGAGAGCATATCTGACCTCTCTCTTGTTCTTGTTAACTGCCATGTCCAATGCTCCTTCCTTGATTTCGAGTAGTATTCTACCACAATACAGGTCTCATGTTTTTCTTTGCACGCAAAAAAATGTATTATATAATAAAGTTCAGTAATAATGGATATCACAGATACAGGCTTAACAGGCCAGCAGAGATAGGAGCGCACATGAAAACAGTTGCATTCGTAGGAGGGGGAAGCTTCGGGACGGCTCTGTCGACCATAGTCGCAGGCAAGGGATGCAGGGTCAACATATACGACATTGACCAGGATCACCTCGCCCGCATGGAAGCGGACATGGAGAACAAAGACTATCTGCCGGGAGTCAAGCTCAAGGGAGATTATCACTTCTGCAGGACTCACGAGGAAGCCATCAGCGATGCGGACTTCGTCGTCTTCGCGCTGCCGGCACAGCACGTCAGGAGCGCGATCAGCGCCGCCGCACCGTACATCCGCAAGGACGCCATCGTCACCTGTATCTCAAAGGGCATAGAGCAGAAGACCCACAAGAGGATGTCTGAGGTCATAGGCGAATACTTTGACCTCGACAGATACGTATGCATCTCGGGTCCTTCCCACGCCGAGGAAGTCGGCATCGGGGTCCCGACGGCGGTAGCCATGTCATCCAGGAAGGAATCATCCGCGGATGCGATGGCGGACCTCTTCTCGAGCAACAGATTCAGGGTGTATCTCAACGACGACATGCTGGGCATGGAGCTCGCAGCTTCGCTCAAAAACGTACTGGCAGTAGGCTCCGGTATAATCAACGGACTCGGCTACGGCGACAACACTCTAGCCGCGATGCTCACAAGGGGCTGCGCCGAGACTACATCCCTCGGAGTCGTGATGGGCGCCAGGCCTTCTACCTTCTTCGGTCTTGCGGGCATTGGCGACATGATAGTCACCTGCACGAGCATCCACTCGAGGAACTTCCGATGCGGCAGGCTGATCGGTCAGGGCTACTCGCCTGAGGATGCAATCAAGGAGATCGGCATGGTCGCCGAGGGAATGTACACCGCCGAGGTAGTGCATGAGCTCGCTGAGAGCCTGGGCGTGGAGATGCCTATATCCGACGCTATCTACAACGTGATCAAAGGTAATATCACCGTAGAGGATGCGATGGAGACCCTGATGGGCAGGCCGAGAGGTTACGAGATGGATTACCTGTAGAAAAATCCGGCAATATGAGATATTATTAAAAACGGCCGCGGGAAAATCACCCGCGGCCGCGATATGCGCGCGTAGCTCAGTGGAAAGAGTAGCGCCCTCCGAAGGCGAAGACCGCGGGTTCGAGTCCCGCCGCGCGCACCATAGCAAGACAGGCACCCGTGTGGTGCCTGTTTTGCTATGAGTAAGTGCGGTGGACGAGAAGCCGCGCGGGTTCGGATCCGGGTGTAGAATAATCCAACACCCGGAAAACCGCAGTCAAGGAGCGAAGCCCGCGTCAGCGGCGGCACAGCCGTCCTTGACGGCGGGATTGTCCCGCCGCGCGCACCACGTTAAAAGCCAGGACACTTTTGTGCCCTGGTCCTTTATAATTCTGTACTGATCGCTCTCAGGTCTACAGACTCTTCGCCCATGCACGGATCTCCGCAAGCTTTTCTTCTGACTTGCACTCTTCTCCTGCCAGCGCACATACTCCGGCATCTTCAATGCCCATGTACGCGAGCATGTTCT
>JAZUNV010000141.1:0-2027 GCA_045604305.1 Anaerovoracaceae bacterium
CTGGGATTCTTTCGGTCTGCCTGCTGAGAACGCAGCTATCAAGAACGGTATCCATCCTTTCACATGGACCAATCAGAATATGCTCGACATGAGAGACCAGCTCAAGTCACTCGGACTCAGCTATGACTGGGACAGGGAAGTCGCTACATGCAAGCCTGACTACTACAGATGGATGCAGTGGATCTTCATCCAGTTCTATAAGAAGGGTCTCGCATATAAGAAGGACAACCCGGTCAACTGGTGTCCGAGCTGTCAGACGGTGCTCGCAAATGAGCAGGTAGTGGACGGCAAGTGCGAGAGATGCCATACTGAGGTCACCAAGAAGAACCTCTCGCAGTGGTACCTCAAGATCACTGATTACGCAGACAGGCTGCTCGACAATCTCGATAAACTCGAGGGCTGGCCTGACAAGGTCAAGACGATGCAGCGCAACTGGATCGGCAAGAGCTACGGAGCCAATATCAACTTCGAGATCAAGGATTCAGATAAGAAGCTCGAGGTTTTCACGACCAGGGCAGATACTCTGTTCGGAGCCACTTACATGGTAATGTCGCCTGAGCATCCTTACGTGGACGAGCTCGTAGCGGGACGCCCTGAAGAAGAGGCTGTCAAAGCTTATCAGGAAAAGGCCCGCCGCATGACGGATATCGAGAGGACCTCGACCACAAACGAAAAGACCGGCGTATTCACCGGCAGATATGCTATCAATCCGGTAAACGGCATGGAGATCCCGATCTGGATCTCAGATTACGTACTCATGGGTTACGGTACCGGAGCTATCATGGCTGTACCGGCTCACGACCAGAGGGACTTTGACTTCGCAAAGGCTTTCGATCTTGAGATCATCCCTGTAGTAGATCCTGAAGATCCATCGATCGATCTTTACGACCTCAAGGAAGCCTTCGTTGCCGAAGGTAAGATGATCAACTCCGGAGAGTTCAACGGACTCAACAACAGGGAAGCCATCCCTAAGATGATCGACTGGCTCAATGATCAGGGCATAGGCGACAAGACTGTCAACTTCAGGCTCAGAGACTGGCTCATCTCGAGACAGAGATACTGGGGAACTCCTATCCCTATGATCTGGTGCGACGACTGCGGCTGGGTGCCTGAGAAGGAAGAGAACCTTCCTGTGCTGCTTCCGACAGACGTCGAATTCACGGGCAAGGGCGAATCTCCGATCACCACGAGCAAGACCTTCATCGATACGGTTTGCCCGTGCTGCGGCAAGCCGGCTAAGAGGGAAGTCGACACAATGGACACCTTCCTCGATTCCTCGTGGTACTTCCTGAGATACTGCGATGCTCACAACAAGGAACTTCCGTTCGCAAAGGATAAGTCAGATTACTGGATGAACGTAGATCAGTATATCGGCGGAGTAGAGCATGCGATACTTCACCTGATGTATGCGAGATTCTTCCAGATGTTCCTGCACGACATCGGCATGTCGAGCGAGGATGAGCCGTTCAAGAATCTGCTGACTCAGGGCATGGTCATCAAAGACGGAGCCAAGATGAGCAAGTCTCTCGGCAATGTCGTAAGCCCTGCCGAGATACAGGCTAAGTACGGTTCGGATACCGCAAGGCTCTTCATACTCTTCGCTGCTCCGCCTGAGAAGGAGCTCGACTGGAGCGATGAGGGTGTAGAGGGCAGCTACAGGTTCCTCAACCGTGTATACAGACTGGTCATCGAATTCATCGATGAGATCAGAGGTGACGCTGAAGTCACCTCATCATATGAGGTAAAGAGCGATGCGGACAAGTCGCTCAGCTTCATGCTGAATTCAGCTATAAAGAAAGTAACAGAGGATGCGGGCGGAAGGTTCAACTTCAACACGGCCATCGCATCGATAATGGAGCTCGTCAACGAGATGTACAAGTACAAGAACGGAGAGATCAACCTGCCGCTGTTCAACGACGCGGTAGAGACTCTGCTCGTGCTGCTCAATCCGTTCTGCCCGCACGTCACGGAAGAGCTCTGGAACCGTCTCGGTCATGAGGACAGGCTTTACAACAAGGAATGGCCTG
>JAZUNV010000142.1:0-3083 GCA_045604305.1 Anaerovoracaceae bacterium
CCGACTTCCCGTCCTTCAAATAGAAAAGGGTCATCCGGATACAAGGCCGCGCCGGGCGTGTCCCGCACTGAACGAGCGGAGCTGCGATCCATCGATACAGTTTCACACAGCCCACGGCTCGACTCATATTTACAATCAAGAGGTACGATATGACTACTGCAAACGAAAGACTCATAAAGATACTCTCCGGCATGAAGACCGACAGGCCGGCCTGCATCTGCCCGGGAGGCATGATGAACATGGTCACCAAAGCCCTGCAGGATACCTGCGGCGTTTACCTGCCTGAGGCGCACACTGACGCGCGCATGATGGCTGACCTTGCGAAGGCGATCTATGACAACGACTGCTTCGAGAACTACGGAGTGCCGTTCTGCATGACTGTCGAGGCCGAGGCTCTCGGCGCTTCATGCACCATGGGCACACAGCTCTTCGAGCCGCATGTGACGGGATATGCCATCGACACGGTCGAGGATTACAAAAAGCTCACACCGATGGATCTTGATGCGGGCAGGGCAAAGGTCACGCTCGATGCGATCAGGCTGCTCAAGGCCGAGACTAAGGACGTGCCTATCATAGGCAACCTCGTCGGACCTGTCAGCGTGGCGAGCTCAGTGTGCGAGCCGACCAGATACTACAAGCAGATGAGGCAGAAGCGCGAGCTCACCCACGAGTACATGCAGTTCGTGACGGACGATCTCATCAGGTTCGCCAACGCGATGATAGACGCAGGAGCCGATGTCATAGCGATGTCCGATCCTAGCGGCACCGGCGAGATACTCGGACCGAAGTTCTTCGACGAGTACGCGGTCACATACATAAACCAGGTGGTCGACGCCGTGCAGGCGAGGGGATCGAAGATCATAGTCCACATCTGCGGCCAGATGAAGTCGGTATACGACAAGGTCGCAAAGATACACAGCGATGCCTTCAGCTTCGATGCCGTGGTATCATTGAGAGAGGCAAAGAAGAACCTGCCTGACAAGGTGATCATGGGCAACGTGAGCACATTCGCGATCGAGAACCAGAACGAGGCTACGGTGGAGAAGCTCACAAGGTCAGCATACAAGAGCGGCTCGGATATAATATCGCCTGCCTGCGGACTCGGCATGGGATCGCCGCTCAAAAACGTGCAGCAGGTGCTGAAGACAGTAAAGACATTCGCGGATGAATGATGAATAATGAGGTATTCCTGAAATACGAAGGAGAAGGCAGTGAGTTCACTGTGCCGAAGGGCACGCTTCGAATAGGCGAGCTTGCCTTTGCGGGCGCTGACGGGCTCGAGAAGATATGCATCCCGGACTCCGTAAAGGAGATCGGCAATTACGCATTCATGAACTGCTACTCACTTCGCGAGATCAGGATGCCGGACAGCCTGGACAGGATAGGCGCCGGGCTCTTCCAGAACTGCTGGCAGCTCAGGAAGCTGAGGCTCCCGGAGGGCGCGGTCACTCTCGGCACTGATATGTTCGAGAACTGCCATGCGCTGTCTGAGATATGGCTGCCGCGTTCTCTTGCGGAAGCGGCGAGGACATCCCTCAGCGGATGCAGGAGCCTGAAGTCGATACACATAAGCCCGGAGCAGATCGAGATCCTGCCGCCTTCTGCGAGGTACACCGCGGTGCTCAGCTTCATGGAGGAGCATCAGGATGCAGGAAAGGAAGATGCGGACGGGGATTTCGGTCTCATAGACAGCTTCGTATCCGGGAGGAGGAGATCCCTCCTCGACCTGGCAGTCAACAGGAGGAGCACAGGAGCGGTGAGGTACATGCTCTCGCGCGGGCTCATAGATGAAGAGGCTCTGAGCGAGTATCTTGACAGATCGGCTGCGGCGGGCAGGGTGGAGATAACGGCCCTGCTGCTTGACGGCCTCAAAGATATGAAGAGGACGGATGCGCTTCTGGACGAACCGTTCATATAATAATAATTAGAAGGCAATATGCGATGAGTGAGATAAGAGAATACAAATGCACATATTCGAATTCAGTAGGCATCAGCGCCGAGGTGACTGAGGGACTCGGACTTGATTTCCCGGACGCCTACATGCACAGCGACACCATGCAGACCCTGGCAAAGGCGATCAAGGCGCACGATGACGCGCAGTTCTGCCTGCTGCCTTTCTGCCGCACGGTCGAGGCCGAGGCGATGGGGGCTGTGCTGAACTACGGCGATGCCAATACAGGACCGAGGGCCAAGGATCCGATCTGCGAGAGCTGCGAGGATGTGCTGGCACTTCCGGATGTCGATGTAACGAAGGGCAGGATGGCCGAGGTGCTCGACGCCTGCGCAAAGCTGAAGGCTGAGGGCGAGACCGTATGCCTCGAGGTGACTGGTCCGTTCACCATGCTGAACGCCCTGATGGAGCCGAGAAAGGTCTTCAAGGCATACAGGAAGGACCACGACGGAATGGTAAAGGTCCTTGAAAAGCTGGGGGCATCTCTGCTTAAATATATCGAAGCGGGCAGGAAGGCCGGAGTCGATGTGATCATCTTCTCGGACTCTGCCGGAGCGCCTGAGCTCCTGGGACCTAAGTTCATGACCCAGGCCGTGGAGGACTTCTATCATCATTTCCTTAAGAAGATAGAGGGACTCATGGATGAGAGCTGCATCTTCCTGCTCTGCCCTAAGTTCGCCTACGCCGTGATCGACACGGGCTACGGCGAGTTCAGGGATCATCAGCTGGACGAAGGCATAGACTTCCTGCAGGCCATGCTTCAGATGAAGGGCAGGGTGAAGATCGCCGGCCAGGTATGCATCAAGAACGTCGGCGTGAGACTCGCGAACGGCAGATTCAGAGAGATAGCTCTGAAATAGATCTGTCATCCTGAACGGAGCGAAGAATCCGGGACGAAACAGTCCATCGAGATTCTTCGTCACTGCGTTCCTCAGAATGACATATCCTGTCAACCTGAGCGAAGCGTTTCTGTCAACCTGAGCGAAGCGAAAGATCTCAACGATAAAAGATGAAAAGAATCACTGATTACCGCAAAATAATACTCATAGCATGCTCGATGATCGAGGACGAGATAAACGCCGTCTTCGATCGTTTTGATAGACCTGAAATCGAAGTATGGTGGCAGGAGAGG
>JAZUNV010000143.1:0-16984 GCA_045604305.1 Anaerovoracaceae bacterium
ACTGTACAACTTCGTCATTTACATCAACCCTGTCAATGACTACACCGGCTACCTGCTCACGGAGATATGGATCCGCCCGACCATCATATACGTACTGGTGGCCTGCTTCGTGTCGGAAACGGAAGCCACGGAGCCGGCTAATGATTGACCATCTGCTCGATGGTTACGAGGTTCGTGTATACGCCTTCGGATATAGGAGTATACCTGAGATCAGTGACCGACTGCTGGAGTATGGCCCAGGCGAGCTTGTCATCACTGACGGACGGCTCGAACTCCGGCATGGTAGAGGCTCCGAAGGCATCCGTGCTGACTAAAAGAATAAAGAGGGGCTTCTATAACACATTCGTAATGGGTAACGGTCTCAGAATGATCCTGAGAGGCCTGGGGATCACGCTTATACTCACCTTCCTTGTGAGCCTGCTGGGAAGCCTGCTGGGAGCTCTGATCTGCAGATTCAGGATGAGCGGGACCAGCTATGCAGAGGCCTTTGCGAGGATATATGTCAGGCTGATACAGGGAATACCTGTACTGGTGCACCTCCGGACTTCCGTGCTTTTTGCCTGTTTATACCGATTAGACGGAAGTTTTATCATCTTGCGACATCCCTGACGAAGAGGCCGTCGCGGTTACAGTAGAAGTATAATTTGCGCACTCCGCTGATCTTGAGTCTCGCCTCGGCCGCGCCTTCCGGATACAGCTTCACCAACTGACAGCGGTCCGGAGATACCGCCGCGATGTAGGAGATATAGTGCGTCTTTGTCATTTCGTGACCGATCCTGACATAGTATTCATCCTCCACGCGCTCAACGGAAACCCTATGGTGCCCATCCGCTTCATCCGCCGGCTCTGCCTCTGCCGGCAGGAGCCTGATCCCGTGACAGTGGATGACGGCCTCGCCCATGCTGTGTATCACGTTTCCGCATACCGGGCATACATAGAACATCGACTTCATCATGTTGGCGGATACATTGGCATTTCTGATCTGATGTCCGGAGATCAGTTCCGGCACCGATATCCCGAACGCATCCGCGATCGGCTCTAAAAGGGTGATGTCCGGATATCCCTTTGCAGTCTCCCACTTTGAAACAGTCTTATCGCTTACCCCAAGTATCTCTGCCAGCTGAAGCTGGGTCATCCTCTTCTGCTCGCGCAGCTCCCTGATGGCTGTGCCTGTAATATACTGATCCATATCTTTTTACCTCCATCCTGATTTATTCTTTCGTGAAGATGATATTACTGGGCCGGCTGAGCTGCAACCTACGGAAAGTAGAGCGGAGCCCGCTCTTGTGATACAATGAATCCAAATATGCGGAAAAGATCCGGGGTAGAACTTGAAAGGGAAATTGCGTAATGAAAACTGATTCTCACCTTCTGAACAAGATGTTCAGAGGCATACTGATAACCAATGCGATAAGCGTCGTTGCAGGTATCGCCTGCGTCATGATAGACGGCATCGTCACAGGGCAGTTCCTGGGGCCTGATGCGGTCGCGGCGGCGGGACTGCTGCAGCCTGTCATCATGCTGATAAACCTTATAGGAGGAATGCTCGCCGGAGTAAGCGTCATGTGTACTCGCTACATGGGCAAGGCTCAGCGCGACAGAGTCGATCAGGTGTACAGCATAGTCTTGATAACGGCATTCATCTATGCGGTCCTGTCAATGGTATTGGTGTATGCGCTGGCTCCGTGGCTTGGGAAGACACTGGGAGCCGGAACGAACAGTCCTGAGATAGTCACCATGATAACGGATTATCTGCATGGATTCGCTCCGGGCACCTTCTTCATGCGCTTTACAATACTGCTGTCGGGCATCATGATGCTCGATAATGACAAGAAGCGCAGCATGATGGCGATGGGAGCGACACTGGTTGCTGACTTTGCGTTCGACCTTGCGAATGTACTCATATTCCACGGAGGCATGTACGGAATGGCGATGGCGACGACTCTGAGCAATGTCGTAGGTTTCGCTGTCATTATGACTCATTACCTCAGGAAGGACCGCGTGATCCATTTCACGACAAAGGGACTCAGGATAAAAGACCTCGGCGATGTCATCCTGCGCGGCATACCTCACGGCATCAACATGGGAAGCAATGCGTTAAGGATGCTCTGCTTCAATACGCTGCTTCTTGCCATAGCGGATAAGACGGCTGTCGCGGGACTGTCCATAGCTCAGAATGCGTTCTCGGTCATATATGCGCTCGTACTGGGCATGTTCATGTCAACTTCGATCATGAGCAGTCTGATGTACAGCGAAGAGGACAGGCGGGGGCTCGAACACACCATAACGGAAGCGGTAAGACTGACTGTGATCATATTCGTAGTACTGGGCGCGGTCATCGCGTTGTTCCCAAGGCCGGTTGCCATGCTGTTCGTAAACAGATCGGCGGCGGGCGCCGTGGACATGGGCGCGGCCTTCATCAGGTTCTGGGGCATACAGTTCCTGTTCATGGCGATCAGCTTCCCGATCAGCGGTACCTATCAGGGGACGGGGCGCCTCAAACAGAGCTACTTCATAGATGTCATGCGTGAGGGAGTGCTGCCGATCGCCTGCGTAACGGGACTCGGCAAAGCCTTCGGCATTCGCGGAGCGGAGATGGGCTTTGCTCTGGCAGGCATCTGCACATTTGTGATAGTCATACTGGTCCCGTTCATAGCAAACAAGAAGTTCCCGGCCAGGCCAAAGGACTTCCTCATACTGGACGACGACTTCGGGGCGAAGCCGGAGGAGCTGTTTGAGGCGAGCATGCACGATATCGCTGAGGTAATAGAAGCGTCCGAAGAGGTCAAGAACTTCTGCATCGAAAGAGGCGCGGAGCCGAAGCACGCTATGATGCTGGGGCTCTTTGTAGAGGAGATGGCCGGCAACACCGTCGAGTATGGATACGATGCCGGTAAGAAGGCCAGCGTGGACCTGAGATTCGTATTCCACGAGGGCTCGGGCGTCATAAGACTGAGGGACGATGGGAAGCCTTTCGACCCGATACACTGGCTCGAAAAGAATTCCACTGACGATCCTGTATCCGGTCTCGGCATACGCGTGGTGACCGGACTGGCCAGGAGCGTGCACTACATGGCCGCGATGGAGATGAACAATCTGATAATTATGCTGTAAAAGGCAGGTCAAAGCAATGGAAAAAACCAAGGAAAAGTGCGTGCTGGATGAGATGAGGAGCAAGCTTCTAAGGTTCTTCATCGAACTCACGGAAGATGAATTAAGAGAAGCTCAGGAAACGTACTCAGTACCGGAAAGAAAGAGCCCTCTGGCTAAATATGAGATCAAAGAGCAGCTCGATGAAAAGTGCGTGGCAGCGGACGGACGCTCATTGATCTCGCTGCCATATCGGCTATGTACATCTGGCTGCCGCTGGTACTATATGCGATCGTATTCATACTGTTCACATTCTTTTTTGACAGAGATGGGAGGCTTGCGGTAAGAGGCGACCTGAAAACAAAGAGCTGAAATATATATCCCCCGGGGAGGCTTGCGCGCCATATATGAGAAACTATAATGAACATATTAGTTTTATTATATGGAAAAGAGGTGTATTTATGCATATGGCAGATGCTTTGCTGTCTCCGGCTGTAGCGACAACGATGTATGTTGCTTCCGGAGTAGCTGCCGGAGTCTCGATCGCAAAACTCAGAAAAGACGATGAACCGGCAAAGCTGCCTACGATGGCAGTGACGGCCGCGGTGGTATTCGCAGGCCAGATGATCAACTATACTATCCCGGGAACAGGTTCGTCGGGACATATGTGCGGAGGAATGCTTTTGTCCGCCTTGCTTGGTCCGTACGGGGGGTTCCTGTCAATGATTGTGATACTGGCTATCCAATGCCTGTTCTTTGCAGACGGCGGCTTGATGGCGTTGGGAGCCAATATATGGAATATGGCCTTCTACGGCTGCTTCGTGGGTTACTTCCTTATCTGGAAGCCGATAATACGCAGCAACTGGTTCGGCGAAGGCAAGAGCGCTATGAGGAAGAGGATAATTACCGCCTCGATACTGGGCTGTGTTATCACATTGCAGCTAGGAGCCTTCTCTGTAGTGCTTGAGACCAGCCTGTCGGGTATAACGGAGCTGCCGTTCGGAGCGTTCTGCGCACTGATGCAGCCTATCCACCTGGCCATCGGACTCATCGAGGGCCTCGTGACAGCGGCTGTGCTCAGCTTCGTATTCGAATCGCGTCCTGAGATGCTGCGCGATGTAGAGGAGGCCGGACACGGAGCCTTCATCGGAAAGCGTTCTCTGAAGGCGACCATCGGCATCCTGGCAATAGTGGCCCTGGTCGTGGGCGGCGGACTCAGCCTGTTCGCGAGCGGCAATCCTGACGGCCTTGAATGGGCACTGTTCGGTAATGCAGACGGCGGATACTCAACCAACATGGGCCTCGACGAGGAGAACTTCGGCGTATCGAGCGATGCGGCGGACAAGGCGGGGAGCATACAGGAGAAGACATCCTTCCTGCCTGACTACGCTTTCAAGAACAATGATACTGCCGTCGGCACGTCTGTATCCGGTATCGTGGGCGCTGCTCTGGTGGCAGCCGTTGCGGTCCTGATATGCGTTATAGGAGGCTTCTTCCGCAAGAGAAAGACGGAATGACAGATCTGACAACTCCGGGGGCGTCGCTGACGCCCCTTGTTTTGTTATTGCGGGAATAGTAGAATACAACAGCTATGAACAAAATGGAAAAGGCGCTCAGCGAGCTCGGGCACATGGACGAGCTGGCGGTGCAGGACTCGCCTGTCCACCGCCTGAATGCTGGAGCGAAGCTGCTGAGCACCATAGTCTACATTTTAATAGTGATGTCATATGACAAATACGATCTGAGCGGGCTGGTGCCGATGCTGCTCTGGCCTGTTTTGCTGTATCAGATCAGCGGGATCCCGGTGCGCACCTGCTTCTACAAGCTGCGCATAGTGCTGCCTCTCGTCATGGCAGTGGGGATATTCAACCCGATTTTCGACAGGGAGATAATGCTGCAGATAGGGAACGTCGGAGTGTCCGGCGGAGTCATCAGCATGCTCACCCTGATGCTCAAAGGCGTGCTCTGCCTGATGATGTCGTTCCTGCTGGTCGCCACGACGCCGTTCGACACCATCTGTGCAGCCATGCGCACGGTGCATATACCTATGACTCTGGTCACGCTTCTGCTCCTGACTTACCGCTACGTCGGGGTCATGACAGAGGAGCTGGCCGTCATGACAGATGCATATCACCTGAGAGCGCCTGGCCAGAAGGGTATCCAGTTCTCGGCGTGGGGCTCTTTTCTCGGACAGCTGCTGCTCCGAACAATGGACCGTGCCCAGGAGCTCTACTCGAGCATGCTGCTGAGGGGATATCACGATCACTTCCACTACGCGCCCGTGAAGCCGTTCGGGGTGAAGGATGCCGCGTATGTAGTGATATCATGCCTGTGCTTCTTTGTACTCAGATACTGCGATGTGGCGGAGCTGATAGGCCGTTTATTCGTGCGGAGCTGACAGGCCGCATCTTTGTGAGGTATATGATGATAAAGTTTGAAAATGTAAGTTTTGCATATGAGAAGGGTGAGCCCGTCATCAGTGACATGTCGTTCGATATCGCGAAGGGCGAAGCCGTGGGGCTGATCGGTGCCAACGGAGCCGGCAAGTCTACCGTAATGAAGCTGATGCTCGGCCTGGTGACAGCGAACGAGGGCCGCGTCCTTGTCGATGGTGAAGAGGTAGGAAAAAACAATCTCTCACAGGTGAGGCAGAAGCTCGGCTTTGTGCTCCAGAATTCCGACAATCAGATGTTCATGCCAACTGTATACGAGGACATGATGTTCGCTCCTCTCAATTACGGCATGAGCAGGGAGGACGCCGAGAGGAAGGTCGATGAAGTGCTGGAGCGCCTCGGTCTGCAGTACCTGAAGCACAAGTACAATCACAAGATATCCGGCGGCGAGAAGCGCATGGCTGCGATCGCCACCATCCTTGCGATGGAGCCGGAAGCCGTGCTCATGGACGAGCCGACTTCAGCCCTCGATCCGTACAACCGCCGCATAGTGATCAACACCATAAGGGACATGGATCAGACACGAGTCATCACGTCCCACGATCTCGACATGATACTCGACACCTGCGACAGGGTCATACTGATATCCGAGGGCCGCGTCGTGGCAGATGGAAAGGCACCGGACATACTCAGCGACAAAGAGCTGCTCGAGGCGAACCATATGGAGCTGCCGCTGAGCTATAATAGGAAGGACTCGTGAACAAATGCTTTATTTCAGTTCTTTGATATATAGTATGTTGCAGGCGTAGTGCCCGGTTGCGCCATACCTCGTGTCGGTTCTGACAAAGCCGTTCCGCTCATACAGCTTCTGAGCGGCTACCGTATTATCAAAAGTCTCTATGTAACACTTTGAGTAGTTCTGTACGGCGAACTCCAGGGCTGCATCCATCAACGCCTGAGCCGCTCCTGTACCTCTGAGTTCCGGGAGGCAGTAAAGCTTCTGGAGTTCGCATACATCGTCATGACCTTCTACCCTGCCTATACCGACTCCGCCTGAAATATTGCCCTCATCATTCTCTACGACCCAGTAATGGCTCCCCATTTCTGAGTACTCCGTAGACAATTCACCCAGCATGGGATCTGTCCAAATGGTCCCATCGTGGTCCTGTCCTATCTCAATAAGACATGTTCGTATTACCTTCTCAAGCCCGGCATTGTCGCCCGGTTCTATTTCCCTGATAGTAAATCTTTTCATAAACCTAAGTATACATCATATATTGCTCAGTTTCCTCGGAAAAGAGCTCTCAACCTGAATTCGCGCCCCAAAGCCGTAGCTGCGGTCTCTCCGCATGTGGTAGATTCGCGAAAATTACAACGCCTATAGTAGAGAGGAGTGATCCTCTCTGCAGGGGCGCACATAGCAATCGAGGACGTCTCCGACGGGAGGCGTCTTTTTGTACGACTGAAAAGGAGGACAAAGCCATGAGTAAAAAGCTGATACTGGCCATGTTGGCTTGCTTGCTGGTACTCGTTTGCGCGGCATGTGGAAGCAGCAGTGATGCACCTTCCGGGACCGAGGCAACCGATGCACCGGAGACAGAAGTCACTGAAGAAGCAGGACCTGAGGAATCAGGCGAGCCGGAGGAGGCGGAAGTCTCTGTCGTGACACCGGAGTTCAAGGCAGCGATGGACAGTTACGAAGAATTCTTTGATGAATACGTTGAATTCATGAAGAAGTACGAGGCTTCCGATGATCCGACAAGCATGATGTCTGACTTCGCAGACTACATGATGAAGTACTCGGAAACCATGCAGAAACTGGACGAGATCGATGAGGACAGTCTGTCAGCAGCAGATCTGGCATACTATACCGAGGTCAACGCCAGAATACTGAAGAAGCTCTCAGAAGTTTCATAAAGTAGGGAAGTGCGCCCCTGCTTTAAATTGATGGAAATGGAAGGGCCTGGAAATAGCTCGGTTTAATTGTACGTTCATACTTTGCTGTGGCATAATAAACAAAAGATGAATGTCTGTGACGAGACTAAGGCAGCGCTTGTGGCAGTGAAATACAATGAAGATGCATAGCTGTGCGGCATTTCGCTTCTGTGGAGTGCCGTCTTTTTGCGCTTTAAAACACGAGCGGTATTGACAAAGAGGAAGGCAAGTATTATATATGTTATATAACACTTGTTATATAACGAGAGGGAGGGGACTATGCCACCGAGAGTTAAAGTAACAAAGGAAATGGTGAAGGATGCAGCTTTCGAGATCGTGCGAAAGAGCGGACATGAGAACCTGAATGTGAGGACCATAGCTGATCATCTGAACTGCTCGACACAGCCTGTTCTGTATAACTACAGGACTATGGAAGAGATCAGGGATGCCGCGTACGAAAAGGCGGACAGCTTCCATACGGAATACATCATGCCAAAGGATACGACCATCAATCCGATGCTGGCGCTCG
The DNA here is from genome assembly GCA_045604305.1 of Anaerovoracaceae bacterium. Taxonomy (GTDB): domain Bacteria; phylum Bacillota; class Clostridia; order Peptostreptococcales; family Anaerovoracaceae; genus Crickella. Next base: position 7,948 of record JAZUNV010000143.1, read on the forward strand.
GACTCAATTACGTGAGGTTCGGCTGCGAGGAGAGCAATCTCTTCCGCTTCCTCTTCCAGACCGATAAATTCAGAGGGATGGACATGGACGATCTGATGAGCGACCCGGATCTGTCCGGAGTGATAGGCATAATGGCTGCAGGGCTCGGCGTGGGTGAGACTGAGGCCGGAGAGCTGTTCCGGACGTTCTTCTGCGCGGCACATGGCCTTGCTAGCCTGCTGGCCAACAACGCGATGGACTATGACGAAGAGGAGAGCAGTAAGATGCTTGAATCAGTATTCTATGGGATGATCGCATCCCGGAAAGGTAAGTAAAGGAAATGGCAAAATTGCGCGAGATATATGAAAAGAAACCTGTGCTGTTTGCGGTGCTGTGGATTATTATTTACTGCATCGTGATGACGGCTGTGAAGGGAGCCGATCATGTGGACCGCCCGGTCAATGTAGCGGCGCATATCTTCGTTTCGGTACTCATATTCGCCTTTGTGAAGGTAAGCCATCTGGATAAGGAGATCGGTCTTGATGCCTGGCCGGAGGACAGCCGGAGGTATCTGTATTTCATACCGTTGTGGATATTTACGACCGGTAATCTATGGGCAGGCGTGAGCATGAACTACAAAGGCATGGGACAGGTGTTCGCGATGATCTCCATGATGCTGGTAGGTTTCATTGAGGAGATGATCTTCAGAGGCTTCCTGTTCAGGGGCCTCCTTAGGACCAACAATGCGACGACGGCGATCATCATCTCGGCCGTTACCTTCGGGCTCGGGCATATAGTCAATCTGCTCAATGGGCAGGCGACAAAGGAGACGATGATACAGATATTCTATGCCATCGCCCTGGGATTCGTCTTCACGCTGGTATATTACAAGAGCGGCAAGCTCTGGCCGTGCATCATCGCGCACAGCCTTATAGATGTGTTCTCAACGATCAACGCTGAGAATGACCTTATAGGTATGGTGTCTGTGTGGACGGTGATAATCGGATCGGTGCTCTACAGCGTATATCTGTGGAAGCTGCCGGGAAACGGATTTAAGGAGGAAATAAATGAACAACAGTGAATGCATTATCCGTCCGGAGATGAAGGAAGATGAGAGGGCGGTCGAGGAACTTATCAGGGAATCGTTCTGGAACGTTTATCGTCCTGGCTGCAGCGAGCATTACGTGATGCACGTGCTGAGGGACGATCCGGACTTCGTCAGGGAGCTCAACTACGTGATGGAAAAGGACGGCCGGCTGATCGGTCAGAACATCTTCATGAGAGCGGTCATAAACAGCGATGAAGGAGGGAACGTGCCGGTACTGGCAATGGGTCCGATCTGCATAACGCCTGAACTCAAGCGGAAGGGATACGGTAAAAAGATACTGGACTATACGCTCGAAAGAGCGGCGGAGATGGGCTTCGGAGCCGTACTCTTCGAAGGCAATATCGATTTCTACGGCAAGAGCGGCTTCGACTACGCGAGGAAATTCGGGATCAGGTATCACGACCTGCCGGAAGATGCCGATGACTCCTTCTTCCTCTGCAAGGAGCTGATACCGGGCTATCTTGACGATGTGACCGGAGTGTACCAGACACCGAAGGGTTACTACGTGGATGACAAGGATGTCGAAGAATTCGACAAAAGCTTCCCGCCGAAGGAGAAGCTTAAGCTGCCGGGCCAGATATTCTGATCGAATGGTCTGGTAGGCTCATAGAGAACTGTACGCTAGTTAATCATAAGGAGGATGCCGGAATGAGTATCACGGTCAACCTGTATTACACGGGAGAAGACGGAATGCGAGAAGAGACTTCCGAGGGATATGAGGGAGATACTGCGAGAGTTCAATCAACTTTGTTGACCATGTATACACCGACGAGTATCAGGACTATGCCGATGAGGGCTGTCGGAGAGAACGGTTCTCCGAGTATGAGCACGCCGGCAATAACAGATACGATCGGAACGATATTGGTGAATATTACTGCTTGATTTACTGCAAGATACGACATGGCGTAATTCAGGCAAAAGAAAGCACTGACAGAACACAAGACAGACAGGAACAGCACAGGAAGCAGGACATATTTGTCTGACAAAGCTGAGATAAGAGCGGCGCCATAGCCGCTTTTTTCTTTAATGAGAGCATTACCGGTGAAGACGATGCAGCCCATCAACATCATTATGAAGGTCCTCTCGAAAGCTGAGAAGCTGTCTGAGATAGATCTGCTTATAATCGAAAAAAATGAAGCTGACAACACCGCACAGAGAAGGAACAGTACGCCCTTCAGGGTGATCACTCCGTCATTGCTGTTGTTTAAGGAGATGATCACAACGCCTGCAACGGAACATACGATCCAGAAGAATCTCCTGAGTGTAAGGTGCTCACGTAGTATTAGGGCAGAAAGCAATGCTGTCACGACCGGGATAACGGAGATTATAAGTCCGGAAAACGATGATGTCGTATACTTGATTCCGTTTGTCTCAGCAAAGAAATATATGACCGGCTCGCAGAGACCCATCAAAACAAAGAGAAGGACGGGCTTGCCTTTCAGCTGCACACTGCCAATGTGAGGGAGGGCGATCAGAAATATTAACAAAAAACTGAACAGGAATCTCATCGACAACAGCATATGCACCGAAGTATGTGAAAGCGCTATCTTGGTAGCCATGAAACTGACTCCCCAGATAGTATTTGCGACAACTGCCGCAATCACAGCAATCGTATTATTGGATAGCTTTCTGCCGTTTCTGCCTGTCATATGTTTTCCTGTTTAAATGTCTTCGTTTCAGCGAAAAACAAAAATCATTATCTGATTCAGAAAGGACGCGAGTTATAAAAAGTCACAGCAATAGTATATAATAGTAGCAGTATGAGATAGTATAGGAATTGAAGAGATTTAAACATGAAGAATATAAATGTTGTAGCAGCTATAATTGAAAAAGATGGCAAAATCTTCGCCACCCAGCGCGGATACGGTGATTACAAGGACTGGTGGGAGTTCCCGGGCGGCAAGATAGAGCCGGGAGAATCGCCGGAGGAAGCTCTCGTTCGTGAGATCAGGGAGGAGCTTCACGCAGAAGTGAAGGTTGGCGACTTGTTCTACACTGTCGAGTATGATTACCCAAGGTTCCACATGATCATGCAGTGCTATATGTGCGAGCTGATCTCTGATGGCTACGAATTGACGGAGCATGAGGATGCGAGGTGGCTTGGTGCTGATGACATCGATTCTGTCAAATGGCTGCCGTCGGATATTGAAATAGTTGAGCGACTGAAGGAAAAACTGGAATGAAACAGGAAACAATTGACAGGATACGGAAGTTCACTTCCGACAGAGACTGGGAGCAGTATCACACTCCGGCGAATCTCGCCAAGAGCATTTCGATAGAAGCGAATGAGCTTCTGGAATGCTTCCAGTGGAGTGACTCAGATTATGATCTGGAACATGTCAAAGAGGAGCTTGCTGACGTAATCGTCTATTGCCGAAATATGCTCGACGAGCTCGGCCTTGACGAAGATGAGATAGTCAACAACAAGATGTCGAAGAACGAAGCAAAGTATCCGATCGAGCTGGCAAAGGGCAGTGCGGAGAAATACACGGAACTGAAGAAAAAAGCAGATGAAGATCTATGTACTGGTAGATAATACAGATGGGGCTGATCTCAAAGGAGAATGGGGGCTCTCGTTCTACATAGAATACGGTGACAAGGTCGTATTGCTTGATGCAGGACTGTCGCCTCTCTTCGCGGATAATGCAGAGAAGATGGGACTGGATCTGCAGGCTGTCGATCTTGCAGTGCTTTCGCATGCACATGATGACCACGCAAACGGCATGGACAGATTCTTCGAAGTCAATGATCATGCTCCGTTCTATGTTGCGAGCGGATGCGATGAGAACTGCTACGACAGGAAAGGCATTATATTTAAGTATGCAGGGATCCCGCGAGGTATCCTGAAGCGCCACGCAGACAGGATAATCAGAGCCAAAGAAGATATGTACATCGCCGATGGGATCAGATTGCTTGGCCATACGACTCCCGGGCTTGATAAGCAGGGCCGGATGGAAAAGATGTATCTGAGGCAGGGCTTCCTGAGTTACATACCCGATGACTTCAGACATGAGCAGAGCCTGATGTTCGAGTTGGATGAAGGCGTTGTCATATTCAACAGCTGCTCACACGCGGGCGCTGATAACATTATCAGTGAGGTGATGGCTGCGTATCCGGGGAGAAAGATCCTGGCGATTATCGGAGGATTCCACCTGTTCAACAAGGATGATAACTATGTCAGAGCCTTTGCGCACCGGCTGGAAGACACCGGCGTAGGAGATGTTTACACCGGACACTGCACCGGACAGAAGGCATGGAACATCATGCAGGAGGAACTCGGGGATAAGCTGCATGCATTGAGGACAGGTTTGGTATTTGAGATCGGGACGGAGATACAAAATGATACTATTTCACACTAGCGATACTATAATAAAAGAACCGGACATCCATAGGGGACGCAGTAATGCTGACTTTGGTCAGGGATTCTACCTTACTCCGGATAAGGCCTTTGCATCCAGCTGGGCGAGGGAGAGGACCTCTTCGGATATATATGTCAACAGCTACGAGCTAAAGACGGACGGCCTTAAAGTCAGGACGTTTTGCAGGGACAAAGACTGGTTCGAATACATATTCAACAACAGGCGCGGCAAGGCGGACAGCCTGGCTGATCATGATGTTATAATCGGACCTATAGCGAACGATACTTTATTTGAGACCTACGGAATCATTACCAGCGGGCTCCTGACACCTGATCAGGCTCTTGAGCTGCTGGAGATAGGTCCTGAGTATACGCAGGTCGCCATCAAAACAGATGCGGGAGCAAGGGCGCTTCAGTGGACAGGCGCCGAGATACTCAGTGCGGATATGATGGCTGCAGGCAGAGAAGAATATGAGCGGCAGAGGGCGGCCTTCGACGAGGAGTTCGGCAGGATGCTCGATGCTCAGGATGAATAAGTAAAGGGAGGACAGAGACTATGAGATTCAAGATGATACACGAGAACTTCAACGTAGCGGACCTGGACATATCGATGGCGTTCTACGAAAAGGCACTCGGCCTTAAGGAAGCAAGGCGCAAGACCGCGGAGGACGGTTCGCATATTTTGGTCTATCTGAAAAACGACGAATCAGATTTTGAGCTGGAACTGACATGGCTCGCAGATCATCCGCAGAAGTATGATCTGGGCGAAGAGGAATTCCATCTGGCGTTCCGCGCGGATGATTTCGATGCGGCGCACGCACTGCATGAGGAGATGGGCTGCATCGCGTTCGAGAATCACGACATGGGCATATACTTCATCACCGACCCTGACGGATACTGGCTTGAGATACTGCCGGAGAGAGAAGACTGAGTTCCCCAAATACTGACCGGGGTGAACATGGAGTGAAATATACAAAACTATAGAGTACAGAAAGGAAACTAAAGAAATGGATGTGATCAAGACACCTGCAACTGAAGCGCTGGATAAGGCCGGTGCAAAGTATGAGTTCCTGGAGGCGCCGGGAGCTATCAGCGGAGAGGACTACTCGAATGCGATCGGAGCTGAGAAGGCTTCAAGGCTATTCAAGACTCTTGTCATGAAGGGCGATACAACGGGAAGCGTTTACGTATTCGTTGTACCTGCGCTTGCCAAGCTGTCGCAGAGACAGACTGCAAGAGCGCTTGGAGAGCATGCGCTTGAGATGATCAAGCCGGTGGAGCTCAAGCAGCTGACGGGTTATGTGCATGGAGGCACTTCGCCGCTTGGCATGATCAATCAGTACAGAGTCATCTTTGACGAATGTGCAGGAGATATGGATAAGGTCATCATCAACGGCGGTGGCGGCGGCTATCTTGTCGAGCTCGCACTTGATGAGTTCGCAAAGGTACAGCCTTACGAGCTGATGCCTCTTAAGAAGTAGAGGATATGTCTGAGGGTCAGGCGCGTAATATGGAACTGAAAAAGATCGAACACAGACTGACCGTATGCAAGGTCGCGGACATATCGGATATAGACATGTCTGCGGAGTTCTATTTCATCGGGAGGACTGATGAGGAGCTGTCGCTGGTCTGCAGGACAGAAGATACGCCATCAAAGACGATAGAACGTGAGGATGGATGGAGGGGCTTCCGCATCCGGGGAGTACTCGACTTCTCACTGATCGGGATCCTCTCAAAGATATCCGGGGTGCTTGCGGAGAACAGTATCGGTATATTTGCTGTCTCTACGTACAACACAGATTACATCCTCGTTAAAGAGGAGAACTTTGAGCGCGCATTAGATGTACTGACGGCTGAGGGATACAGGATAGTATAGTGTCTGCGGGGACGACATGCCGAGACTGTTTGTTGCAATAAACCTGAATGATGAGATGAAGGATTCGCTCATGGACATACAGGACACCATGAGGGGGTATGGCATGCGCGGCAGGGAGACTGTGCCTGAGAACATGCATCTGACTCTCGCTTTCATCGGTGACTATGATGATTCGGAACTTGTAAAGGATGTAGTCGAAAGCGTCGAGATCAGACCATTCAGGATCACTCTGAGCGGTATCGGCGCGTATGGGGACCTTTGGTGGGCAGGACTGGAAAACAGTCCGCCTCTTCTTGCTGTCAGTAAAAGGCTGAGGCGGGGGCTTGCGGATGCCGGGATCCCTTTCGACAGGAAGAGATTCTCTCCGCATATCACATTGATGAGGAGAGCGAAAGGCACCGCGCATGATATACCTGCAGGGGAGCTTGAAGAGCATTTCGGTGCTTCGATGATGGTAGACCACATATCTCTGATGAGGTCTGATCGCGGCAAGCACGGAATGATTTACACAGAATTGTGATAAGCGCAGATCCTGCCGCAGCGATAGATATATTAAGTTAAAAGAGGTATTGATATGGAGACTATTTACTTAGCTGGCGGATGCTTCTGGGGTACACAGAAGTTCTTTGATCAGTTTGATGGAGTTGTAATGACCGAGGTCGGATATGCCAACGGACCGGATACCGCGCCAACATATGAAGATGTTTGCAGGAGCAGCGGCCATGCAGAGACTGTTCTTATCGAGTACGATGAAGGTGTTATAGGGCTGAAGGATCTGCTCCGCTATTACTTCATGGTCATAGATCCGGTGTCTGTAAACAGGCAAGGTAACGACATCGGGATACAGTATAGGACCGGGATCTACTACACGGATCCGGCCGTGCTTCCCGCTATAAAAGAAGTGTGCGCCGAGATAGAGAAGAGTGTCGGACAGCCGCTTGCAGTGGAGGTGGAGCCGCTTCGCAACTTGTACAGCGCAGGGGAAGACCACCAGAAATATCTGGATAAGAATCCGGGCGGCTACTGTCATATCCCGGCAGCTATGATGGAGCTGAAATAGAAATGGGACTTTTTGACAAGAAGAAAAAGGAATACCCGAGATTCCCGGAGGGGGATTACGAGCCTGTTCTCAGGTGCAGCATCTGCAACGGAGAACAGATACTTTGCGCGAGGGAGAGGAGCACCGGCGAGCTTCACGAACTGATGCTGGTCGCTTCGCCCCGCGAACTGGAGGAATTCTGCAAGGAAAATTCGCTTCATCCGGAAAGCGTCACGAAGATATATTGAAGGGCTTTGAGGTAAGGCATGAAGAACAGACGGTTCAAAGTGATCCTGCTGGTGGTCTCCATCATGATCAGTCTGTGCTCCTGCAGCAGCGGGAGCGGGCTTAGCGTGGATAAGGACAGTGCTCAGGCCAGAAGGGAAGAGATGTGGAAGTGCAGGGACAACGACAAAGTGAATCAGATCCTGTACGTGACACATACTGAGGGGAGCAATGCGATCGCAGAATTCTACGAAAAGAACACGGATGAGGGCAATGCGTGGGTGATGGTGTTCCGTACGGATGCGTTCATCGGCGTGGACCAGATGGGCCAGCCTGATGAACAGTCGGGGAGGACACCTCTTGGCGATTACGGCATCGGGAGCGCTTTTGGCATACGCAGGAATCCCGGGACGAAGCTTGAGTACATCGACGTCGGACCGACGACTTATGCCTGCGATGAGGACTGCGAATTCTATAATCAGATCATCGACGTCAGGGAGACGGGCCATGACTGCAAAGGCGAGGAGATGTACAAGTACAGTCCTGAGTACAATTACGGGCTGCAGACGGGGACGAATCCGGAGAACGAGTATAACAAGGGATCGAACCTGTTCATCCATTGCAAGGGCGCGAAGCCGTTCACCATGGGGTGCGTGGCGATCGACGAGGAGTACATGGTGATGGTGCTGCAGAAGGCGGATCCGGGGATGCGCGTGTACTACAGCGAAATGTATGAGAAATGAGACCATTGTGAAATAAAAAGGGAGGAGACAGGATGAAGACATTAGTGGCATATTTTACCGCTGAGGGCGGCAGGACGGAGGCGCTTGCGAAGAGGCTCGCGGAGCTTTGCGAGGCTGAACTGTTCGAGATCAGGCCGGTGGAGCCGTATACAACGGCGGACCTCAACTACATGAATCCGTTGTCGCGCTGCAACAGGGAGAAGATCGGCAAGAAGGACGTGCCGGTCGAGGGCAGGATCGAGGACTTCGCGCAGTACGACAAGGTTCTGATCGGCTTCCCGATCTGGTATGCGGGTGCACCAAACGTGGTCAATACCTTTTGTAAAGGTTACGACTGGACGGGCAAGAAGGTGGCGGCCTTTGCGACTTCCGGCGGCAGCACAGAGGGCAAGACTGCGGAGAAACTAGCTGCGTATGTGAACGGGGCTTCGGTTGTGGATGCGAAGGTGTTCAACGGCGCGTCGGATGATGAACTGAAGACGTGGGCCGAGAGCCTTTAGGACGAAGCATGCGATGTCGATCATCGCCGAGCCGAAACTCTACACTGAAACCGTAAAAACTTGGATTCAGGAACAGATTCCAGGGCCAGATTGAACGCTCCCACCACCTGTAGAGGTGAGGGATTCCTGCTTCCTCGAGAGCAGCGCCTCATCCGTAGACTCCGCGTCTTACATTCTCTCCACAGGCGTGAATTCCCGTGCGACCCACG
>JAZUNV010000144.1:0-6713 GCA_045604305.1 Anaerovoracaceae bacterium
GACAAGCAGCGCCGCAGATATTACGAGTTTTATACCGACAACAAATGGGGCGGCCGCGATGAATACGACCTGCTGATCAACACGAGCCGTGCAGGAGTTGAAGGAGCAGTCGATATAATCGAGGCGTATATAAAAGGCGGAAAAGACAAAGATCTCATGTCAGATCTTGAGTATGGAATAGAGTAGTGCTGCATGTTATTTCAAAAGCACAGTCCGCATTTCGCGGACATCAGCGCGATATTTGTACGTAAACGGCGGATTTTCGCCGTTTTTTCTTGATATTGATCGTTAACCATCTTGAAATCTATCCATTTTAGTGTAGAATTTTTCTAATGTGATTTTATTCTGACCGGCCCTTTTACGGTCGTTCAACTCTTAAAGGTTTATATGGTTTTAACGGAGGAATCAATATGAAGAAAATTCTTGTATTGGCACTATCACTCGTGCTCGCAATGCTGGCACTCGCAGGCTGCGGTGGCGGCGGTGACTCAGGCTCCGGCGGCGACACCATCAAGATCGGAGTATTTGAACCGGCATCCGGAGATAACGGTGCAGGCGGAAAGCAGGAGACGCTTGGCATCCAGTATGCAAACAAGATGGCTCCTACGGTCACTATCGGTGACAAGGAATACAATGTAGAACTCGCTATCGTAGATAATGAGTCCGACAACTCCAAGGCTGTGACTGCAGCTCAGAATCTCGTATCCCAGAACGTATCGATCGTACTCGGATCCTATGGTTCCAGCGTATCGATCGCAGCTGCTGACGTATTCGCTGACGCAAACGTACCTGCCATCGGCGTTACATGCACTAACCCTCAGGTCACTGCAGACTGCGACCAGTACTTCAGGATCTGCTTCCTGGATCCATTCCAGGGCACAGTACTCGCCAACTATGCTTATGAGAACGGCATGAGAAAGGCTTACTGCCTCTCCAAGCTCGGCGATGACTACTCCGTAGGTCTTGTAAACTACTTCACAGAAGCCTTCGAGAAGCTCGGCGGCGAAGTAGTTCCTGAGCAGTTCCCTGACAAGAACTCAGACTTCACATCCTATGTAGCCAACGCAAAGAAGGCCGGCTGCGATGTATTCTTCAGCCCTGTATCCACTGAGGCTGCTGCACTCATCATCGACCAGGCTGAGGCTCAGTCACTCGGCATGCCTATCCTCGCAGGCGACACATGGGATTCCAACGTTATCACATCCGCTGCCAAGGGCAAGAACGTTGATATCGTAGTTACCACTTTCTATCAGGAAGGCGGCAACCCTGAATTCGACGAAGGCATCAAGGCATGGATGGAGGAGAATTCCGAGGCTAAGACAAACAACGGCGGCAACACAGATCTCGCTGCTGTAACTGCAATGGGTTATGACGCTTACTTCGTAGCTCTCGAGGCCATGAAGGCAGCCGGTTCCACTGATCCTGCAGACATTCTCGCTGCACTGCCTTCACTCCAGGTAAGCGGACTTGTATGCGGCGTTGTTTCGTTCAACGAGACAGGCGACGCCAACAAGACAGAGGCATTCGTCAAGAAGTGCAACACAGAGACAGGAGCTTGGGAATTCCTCAAGAAGCAGTCTGCTGAGTAGTCACTCGATATAATACGCGCAGAGCTTTCAGGCTTAGCGCACGACGACGTTTTATGGCGGGAAGCCCTCGCGGCTTCCCGCGATTTTGTAAAAAGGAATCAATTATGATACAGACCTGGTTACCATACATACTCGCAGGCATCGCAGTCGGCGGACAATATGCGCTCATAGCCATAGGATACACGATGGTATACGGCATCCTGAGGCTCATCAACTTTGCGCACGGTGACGTCTTCATGTGGTCGGGACTCATCATGGTATACCTCATCACCGTACTCCCTCTGTGGCTCTCGGTGATCCTGGTGATACTCTTCGCGATAGTCCTCGGTACGACCATCGAAAGAGTCGCTTACCGCCCTCTCCGCTCTGCCCCGCGTATGTCCATCATGATCTCCGCTATCGGAGTATCCTACCTCCTGCAGAATTTCGCTCTGTATATCACAGGAGGTCTGACTAAGACATACCCTACTATCGAATGGCTCCAGAAGCCGGTAAAGATCGGTTCGGCTTCGACCAAGATGGTCACGCTGATCACTCCGGTGCTCACGATAGTCCTCGTCGTGCTGCTCGTACTTCTCATCAAGTACACCAAGATCGGCATGGCTATGAGGGCCGTATCCCGTGACTTCGAGACCAGCTCGCTCATGGGTATAGACATCAACAGAGTCATCACAGTCACGTTCGTAATAGGCTGCGGACTCGCTGCCATCGGCTCGATCCTCTACTTCTCCAACTACACAGGCATACAGCCTATGTCCGGCGCTATGCCGGGCCTCAAGGCCTTCGTAGCCGCTGTATTCGGAGGAATCGGATCCGTACCGGGTGCGGTCGTCGGAGCCTTCGTAATAGGTATATGCGAGAACCTCATCAAGGGTGCCGGCTGGACGACCTTCTCAGACGCTTTCACTTTCGTCCTCCTCATCGTAGTTCTGATGGTCAAGCCTACGGGACTCTTCGGTGAGAAGAACATCGACAAGGTATAGGAGGGCGCCATGGAAGTTAGACTTAACAAGAAGACAAAATCGGCACTCTCCGCGATAGCGATCCTCCTCTTCCTCGCCCTCGTATACTTCGGGGACATCATGATCCCTGCGGGCTCGAGCTGGAAGATGATGATCACTGTCATCGAGAAGGGATCCATATTCGCGCTGGTAGCGGCATCGATGAACCTGCTCAACGGCTTCACGGGACTGTTCTCCCTGGGTCAGGCCGGCTTCATGCTCATCGGCGCATACACATACGCTATATTCACTATCCCGGGCAAATCGCACGATGCCGTTTATCAGTACTTCAACGGCGGAGTCATCAAATGGTCGATCGTCGAGATACTCGAGGCAAAGATGGGCATCTTCGGCCACTACCTCGGCATCTTCATACCGATGCTCGGCGCGGGGCTCCTGGTCGCGGTCATCGCCTTCCTCATCGGCTTCCCTGTACTCAGGCTGAAGTCAGACTATCTGGCGATCGCGACTCTGGGATTCGCAGAGATCCTGAGGGCATTCTTCCAGTGGAACACACTGGGACCTGTCACCAACGGATCGAACGTACTGCGTAAGTACACCACTTACAACAATGCCATCTTCCCGGTACTGGTCTCCGGGATATGCATAGCGATAATCGTCCTCCTGATACGCTCGACCTACGGGCGCGCCTTCAGGGCGATCAGGGACGACGAGATAGCGGCTGAAGCGATGGGCATCAATCTGTTCAGACACAAGCAGATGTCATTCATCATCAGCTCCTTCTTCGCAGGCATAAGCGGAGCGCTGCTCGCAATGTTCCAGACCACGATCAATGCCACACCGTTCAACACCGTAATGACTTATGAGATACTTCTCATCGTGGTCATCGGAGGAATCGGTTCCATCACGGGCTCCGTCATCGGCGCGTTCCTCTTTACGGCTGCGTCCGAGTGGTGGCTCAGAGGACTCGATTCCGGCACATGGCTGGGCATCAGCTCCAGCATGATGAGACCGGGCTTCCGTAAGGTAGTGTTCGCCATCCTGATCATGCTCATCGTGCTCTTCTACTCGCAGGGCATCATGGGCACAAGGGAGTTCAGCTGGGACAGCTTACTGACCTGGCTAAAGAACCTGCCTGCAAGCCTGAAGGCGTGGCCTGCAAAACACAAGGCCAAGGCCGCTGCGAAGCGCGAGGCAAGAGCCGTGAAGGCTGCTGCGAAGGCAAAAGCAAGGGAAGCGAAGGCGTCAAACGAGGCCCGCAAGGCAACAGGCGAGGCCCTCTTCACCCCGCTCCCTGTATCCGATACAGTCATGGTATTCGATAAGGAGGGCAAGTGATGGACAATAGACAAGTTGTACTGAGGCTCTCCGATGTCACCATGCAGTTCGGAGGAGTTGTCGCTGTAGACAACCTCAACCTCGACGTTCACAAGAACGAGATAGTCGGACTCATCGGTCCTAACGGCGCAGGCAAGACCACGGCCTTCAACTGCATCACGGGCGTATACGAGCCTACAAACGGTGCGGTCGAGATCAACGGCGAGGTCGTCATCGAGAACCACCCGCAGGGCAAGATGAAGGAAGAGTATAAGGGCCGCAATCAGGGCAAGTACACAAGGATCAAGACCATGCTCCCTGACAGGGTCACCAAGCTCGGCGTCGCGCGTACGTTCCAGAACATCAGGCTCTTCAAGGGCATGACAGTGCTCGAGAACGTAATGGTGGCGATGCACATGAACCAGAGCGAATCCATCTTCGGCGCCACCTTCAGATCGAAGAAGGCGCGTGAGGAGGAGGCAGCCATGAGAGAGGAGGCTCTCGAGCTTCTCAGGAAAGTCGACCTCTACGAAAACAGAGACGACATGTCCACCTCGCTTCCGTACGGCAAGCAGAGACATCTCGAGATCGCAAGAGCGCTTGCGACCCACCCGTCGATACTGCTTCTCGACGAGCCGGCTGCCGGCATGAACCCTCAGGAGTCGGACGACCTGATGAGATTCATCGGACGCATACGCGACGAGTTCGATCTCTCGATATTGATGATCGAGCACCACATGCAGGTCATCATGGGTATCTGCGAACACATTTATGTACTTAACTACGGCGGCCAGATCGCTGACGGAACTCCGGCCGAGATCCAGGCGAATCCTGCCGTCATAGAGGCTTATCTGGGAGGTGATGAATAATGCTGGCAATAAGAAATCTGAATGTTCATTACGGCGGCATACACGCTCTCAGAGGCATCGACATCGATGTGCCTGACGGCAAGATCATCTCGCTGATCGGAGCCAACGGAGCGGGCAAATCCACCACGCTGAAGGCAGTAATGGGGCTCGTGCCTAAGTCGGACGGTCACGTATACTGGGACGACACGGAGATCACATCTCTCAAGACCAAGGACATCGTAGGCGAAGGCATCATCCTCTGTCCGGAGGGCAGGCGCATCTTCCCTGACCTGACCGTGGATGAGAACATCGCGGCGGGAGCCTACCTGCGCAAGGACAAGGCTGCGATCGCCAAGGACAGGGAGTGGGTATACTCGCTCTTCCCGAGGATCGCAGAGAGGACCTGGCAACTCGGAGCCACGCTTTCCGGAGGCGAGCAGCAGATGCTCGCGGTCGCGAGATCGCTGATGTCCAATCCGAAGCTCCTGATGCTCGACGAGCCGTCGCTCGGACTGGCTCCGCTGGTCATCAAGGATATCTTCGCGGTCATCCAGAAGATCAAGGAGGACGGAGTGAACATCCTCCTGATCGAGCAGAACGCCAAGGCTGCTCTTGAGATCTCCGACTACGCATACGTAATGGAGACCGGCGTCATCACGATGGCCGGCCCGGGCAAGGCCCTGCTCAACGACGAGCGCGTCCAGCAGGCCTACCTCGGCGAATAATAAAAGCCAATCAAAGCAACAAGCGAGGATGCCTGAGAGATCAGGTCCTCGCTTTTTCATGCTTGATTATTCAGTTGATCCTACACGCGTTTCAGGTATTCTACCTCGGCCGGGCTCAGTTTACGGCACTGTCCTATAGCCAGCTTGCCGATCTCAAGATTGCCAAGGCCCGTGCGGCAGAGCTCCAGTACGGGATGCCCTATCGCCTTGAACATGCGCCTGACCTGGCGGTTCTTGCCTTCATGGATGATGATCTCGGCCAAAGTCGAATTGCGGTCGTGCTTGATGAGATGTACCTCAGCAGGTGATGTCACGAAGCCTCCTATGTCCACGCCCTTCTCGAGCTGTCTGGCTTCTTTGATCCCGACTATGCCCTGGGCCCTGACGAGGTATTTCTTGCTGAATTCGTGGGACGGATGCATGAGCTTGTTGGAAAGCTCGCCGTCGTTTGTGAGTATGAGAAGGCCCGATGTGTTGAAATCGAGCCTGCCGACCGGGAAGACCCTGACCTCGTCCGGTACGAGCTCGGTCACGAGAGGCCTGCCCTCCTTGTCCGCCGTCGAGGTCACATAGCCCGCAGGCTTGTTTAGGAGGTAGTAGACCTTCTTTGACTCCGGCTCTATCCTCCTGCCGTCGACTTCGACGACGTCACCATCCTGTACGTGATAACCCATCGCGCGCAGGATCTCTCCGTTGACCTTCACACGTCCCTCTTCTATCAATTCATCGGCCTTGCGCCTGCTGCAGACACCGGCCGCTGCTATGTACTGGTTTATACGCATTTTAGTTTTCCTCTATGAGATTCTTCGCTCGCTGCGCTCGCTCAGAATGACATGAAGATGTGTCGTTCTGAGAGAAACATGGGATCTTATTCTTATTCTTATTATTCTTCTGCTGCTTCTGTATCTGTATCTGTACCCGTATCTGTATCCGTATCCGCATTCGCATCCGCGTCGAAGTCTATCGCCATCTGGCCGTAGCCTTCCTCCTCGCGTTCGCGCCTCATCTCCTCGTACTCAGGCACCTCAGGCAGGTCCTTGAGCGAGGTGAAGCCGAATTTCTTGAGGAATTCCTTTGTGGTCGCATAGATCAGCGGTCTGCCGACGCCCTCGGATCTTCCGGTGACCTCGATCAGGCCCTTGTCCATGAGTCCGTCGATGACGCGCTCGCTCTTGATGCCCCTGATCGAATCGATCTCCGACCTCGTGACCGGCTGGCGGTACGCGATGATGGCGAGCACCTCAAGCGCTGCCTGGGACAAAGTCGGATCGT
>JAZUNV010000145.1:0-2477 GCA_045604305.1 Anaerovoracaceae bacterium
GCCTTACAAGCAGGGGGTCATAGGTTCGAGCCCTATTGCGCCCACCATAAATGATGCGGCCGGGTAGTTCAGCTGGTTAGAATGCCAGCCTGTCACGCTGGAGGTCGACGGTTCGAGCCCGTTCCCGGTCGCCAATTATTAATAGTCCTGATTGAGATCAGGACGCAGAGCTATTTTCGTCTCGATGCGAGGCGCGTGAAGCGAGTAGAAGCGAACAATACTAAGTATGTGAGCGACGACCGAGCGAGCAGCAACGAAGCAGAAGGCGAAAAGAGCGAATGCGGTGGGTGTCGTCAAGTGGTTAAGACCCTGGGTTGTGGCTCCAGTATTCGTGGGTTCGAATCCCACCATCCACCCCAATTTTTCTCTTTAACTACTGAGCAAGTTGTGCTACAATAGTCACGTTGATGGGGTATAGCCAAGCGGTAAGGCAACGGATTCTGATTCCGTCATTCGCAGGTTCGAATCCTGCTACCCTAGCCAAGACGAAGGGACTCGCGAGAGTCCCTTCACAATATGGCGACATAGCCAAGTGGTAAGGCAGAGGTCTGCAAAACCTTCACCCCCGGTTCAAATCCGGGTGTCGCCTCCAGATGGGACTGCAGAAATGCAGTCTCTTTTCTTCTCTTTTTTTGTATTAAGAAATAGCACTTACTGACCTGTAAATATTGAAAAATGCGTGTTACAAGCTTATAATTCACCATGTATAATAATATGCGCTAACTATGGGAACAGAGGCATTTGAAATGGCAGTCATTGAGGCATCAAACGGTAACGGAAACGGAGGTAGCAAGCGTCCAAAGAGACTGGGCGACATACTGATCGCTGCGGGTCTTATTACCGAGGAGCAGCTTGAAGAAGCCCTGGCGAAGCAAAAGGGCTCAGGCAAGAGGCTTGGCACCGTGCTCCAGGATGAAGGCTACATCACAGAACTCGAGATGATCGAGGCTCTTCAGATGCAGCTTGGTATCGAATTCATCGATCTTAACAAGATAAGTATACCGACAGAACTCGCGCAGGTAGTTCCGGCAAACATCGCTAAACAGTATCAGGTGGTGCCGGTACGTATCATTCGTGACGAGCTCTATCTTGCCATGGCTGACCCGCTGAACTTCTACGCACTTGAGGAAGTGCGCAAGACGGTCCACAGAAGGGTAGTTCCTATGATCGCCATGTCAAGTGCGGTAGACAGAGCCATCCAGATCCTGTACGGAAACGAGGGAGCAGCCAAGGCCATCGAGGAGATGAAGAGAGATGCGAGCCTCTCAGGAGATGATGGTGAGCTCGGAGATGCTGCATTCGCGACAAATACGATCGGCGAGGACAGCGCCAATCAGGCACCGGCTATCAGACTCGTGAACTCCATTATCGAGCGTGCTGTCACAGAGCGTGCCAGCGATATACACCTTGAGCCGAGGGAAGAGGAATTCTCGGTGCGTATGCGTATCGACGGACTTCTCAGAGACATCCTGACAGTACCTAAGGAGCTGCAGTCGGCGGTGACTTCCCGTATCAAGGTAATGTCCAACCTGGATATAACAGAGAAGCGCGTGCCTCAGGACGGCCGATTCAACGTAAGCGTTCACGGCAGAGATATAGACTTGCGTATCTCGACGCTGCCTACTGTATACGGAGAGAAGATAGTAGCAAGACTTCTGGATAAATCCGGAGGAAATCTCGACCACTCGGCTATCGGTCTGGTCGGAGATGACATTAATAAATACGAGAAGCTTATCAAGATCAAGAACGGCGTTATCCTGATCGTAGGACCGACAGGTTCCGGTAAGTCGACCACGATGTACGCCATGATCAACGACCTCAATAAGCGTGAGGTCAACCTGATCACCCTGGAGGACCCTGTCGAGTACAACGTCGACGGCATCAACCAGGTACAGATCAACGAGAAGACCGGCATGACATTCGCAGCTGGACTCCGCTCGATACTGCGTCAGGACCCGGATATCATCTGCGTAGGAGAGATCCGTGACGGCGAGACCGCCGAGATCGCGATGAGATCCGCCATCACAGGCCACGTGGTGCTTTCGACCATCCACACGAGCGATGCCGTAGGTACCATCGAGAGACTTGTCGATATGGGAGTTGAGCCTTATCTGGTAGCCAGCGCTCTTAAGGGAGTGTTCTCACAGAGACTGGTAAGGAGGATATGCCCGGACTGCAGAGAAGCATACAATCCGTCAGAAGAGGAGCAGATGGAGCTCGGCCTCACGTACGATCCGGAGAGAGTGTTCTATCGCGGCAAGGGCTGCCCGAAGTGCTTCGATACCGGCTATCGCGGGAGGACAGGCGTATTCGAGATACTGCCACTGACGATCAAGGTCCGCAGGATGATAGCTGCAGGCACAGGCAGGGAAGCCATCGAAGAGACACTGAAGGATCCGGAGAGCGGATTCACATCGCTCAAGGACAACGCTGTCCATCTGGTAGAGAAGGGTATCACGACATCTGAAGAAGTACAG
>JAZUNV010000146.1:0-27286 GCA_045604305.1 Anaerovoracaceae bacterium
AAGAAAGAATCCGCGAAGCAGGCAAGCAGCAAAAGGCGGTGAATATGGCACATGTATGGCAAATTGTGAAATAGACACCGCCATTGCAAAACGTTATAATTTGAGTAATAAAAGTCAATAATTGTTCTTTGAGCAAAAGCACCTAAATGAATCGCGCGCTTTGATCACACGGTGCTGCGCCGAGGCATATGCCTCCGGGGCCGGCAGGGAAACTTTCCGACCTTCCATTATCAGAAAAAAAGAGCATGAAAAATGACGCTGCACGATCATTTTTCGTGTAGCGTCATTTTTGTTTATATAAAGGCTTGAATACAGAGTGATGGAGACAAGGACGCATAAATACGGATTTGCCATGCTTGCCGGAGGGGCAGGCAGAAGGATAGGCAAAGTCAACAAAGCCACGCTCAAACTGGGCGATATTACCTTTGCCGGAAAGATATCCAAAGAGATCGATAGCTGCAGTATGCCATGCTATCTGTCATCAGCCGTTTACGAACAGAACGTTCCGGATGGCTGGACAGAAGTGCCGGATGCAGTTACAGATGAAGAAGGCGACTACATAGGGCCGATGGGAGGCATATATTCGTGCCTTTTGCGCGCGGCCGAGGACGGTCTTGAAGGGCTTGTTTTTTGCCCATGTGATGCACCGCTTTACAGCGCCGGGGCAGCCGAAGAACTGCTTAGGCTGGTCGGTGCGGCAGACGACAAGGGCAGAGATCCTGATGGGATCGTACTCCGGACAGGGGATGGACGGTTTCAGATGACTTTCGGATTTTACTCGATAAGTCTTATACCAACTCTCGAAAAGCTTATTCGGGCAGGTGACTACAGATTGCTGTCATATGTAGACACGGCAGACATTCAAGTTGTCGATACAAATGATACGGGTATAGACGACAAGGTATTTCTAAACATAAACAGCATGGAAGACTACAGAAGGCTAAAAAGATAAATGGATCGGGACTATATTAGAAAAGAATTAAATATGGTGACGCTCGAAGAGGCGCTTGAGATACTGCGCGGCAGGATAGGCAAGATAGCAGAGACCGAGCTTGTGGGGCTCCGGGATTCATATGGCAGATCGCTCGCAGAAGAGGTGCTCGCAGTGCGCGATCAACCGCCATTTTCGCGCTCGCCACTCGATGGATACGCGGTAAGATCTGAAGACACGAAGGGCGCTTCAAAGGCATCGCCTGTCACATTGACAGTAGTGAAAGAGATCGATGCCGGAAACGTCTATGACAAGGCTTTGCAAAAAGGCGAGGCTGTCCGCATCATGACCGGCGCTCCTATCCCTGATGACGCTGACGCTATCATCGGTCAGGAAGACACAGATTACGGAGAAGATAAAGTCAGCGTGTTCTGCGAGATGAAAGCATATCAGAATTACAGCTTTCAGGGTGAAGAATACAAAGCAGGAGATGTGCTGCTTGCTGATCATGCCCATATTGGGCCGAGTGAAGCAGGTGTCATAGCAGGCACCGGTAAAAGCGCGGTAAAGGTATACAGAAAGCCTAAAGCGGTGATTATCTCGACAGGCGATGAAGTGATCATGCCGGGCGATCAGCTTGAAGCAGGTAAGATATACAACTCGAATCTGTTTACTACCGAGGCTCAGCTTGGTGAGTGGGGTGTGACAGTAACAGATGTTTGCCACGTACCGGATGATCCTACAGAAGCCTCAAAGATCATAGACTCGCATGCGGACGACGTGGACATGATCATAACGACGGGAGGAGTATCCGTCGGTAAGAAGGATATAATGCACGCGGTATATGAGAGCCTGGGAATCGAGAGATTGTTCTGGCGCATAAGAATAAAGCCGGGAATGGCAATGATGGCAGGTATATACAGATGCAAACCGGTCCTTTCGATATCCGGAAATCCATACGCGGCATTTGCAGACATGCAGATGATCGTAAGAGAAGTGATCAGCATGATGACAGGCAATGCCCACCTTAAGATGGCAAGCGGAAGGGCGGTCATCGCGGAAGGATTCACCAAGAAAAGCCCTTCGAGGAGATTCATAAGGACATATGTGGAAGGCGGAAAAGCTTTCATAGAGGGCCACACAGGCGGCAATAACGATATAGCTTCGGGCCGTGGGATAAACGCTCTTATAGACGTACCTGCGGGTAGCGAACCTCTTGCTGAAGGCGATGAAGTCACAGTGCTGTTCCTGTAAAAAGCAGATGGTGTTTACCGTTCACTAATTGGAGCGAAAGGTCAAGTATGCAGACGATAATAGCTGTATCAGGCTTAAAGAATTCGGGAAAGACTACCCTGATTGAAAGACTCGTATCCGAACTGTCGGCCGGCGGTAGAAAGGTGGCAGTCATAAAGCATGACGGGCACGATTTTGAATGCGACATCCCGGGCACAGACACCAGACGCTTTACCGATAATGGTGCTTACGGCACAGCCTGCTTCTCGGATAACAGGGTATTCGTACACCGCGTAGGAACCGGTGATTCATACGATCAGCTGATAAGGCTGTTTCCCGAGGCAGATGTCATATTTATAGAGGGAGCCAAGGACAGCAGCTTCGATAAGATAGAAGTCGTGAGAAGTGAAGTGTCTGACAGGCCCGTTTCCGACCCTGAAGGAAGGTTCTTGATAGCGACGGATCTCCCTGAGGGGACATTCAGCGAAAGAACGGCGAATATAGACGATATCGACATTGTTGTAAAACGAATAGAAGAGATGATCCGGAGGAATAAAGATGAAGCTGGTCAGGACTGAAGACGCAGTCGGGCAGGTATTATGCCACGATATAACGCAGATAATCAAAGGCGTCAGCAAGGGCCCTGTCTTTAAGAAGGGCCACATCATCACAGAGGAAGACATTCCCGTGCTGCTTTCAGTCGGCAAGGAAAACATATACATCTGGGAAAATGACGAGACCATGATGCATGAAAATGACGCGGCCGAAGTGCTTTGCGTCATATGCAAGGGCAGCAATATGAGCCGTGGCGGTGTCAGCGAGGGCAAGATAGAACTGACAGCGGAGCGCGACGGAGTATTCAAAATCGACAGAGAGAGGCTCTACGAGATCAATTCCTTTGGACAAATGATGATAGCTTCGCGCCACGGGGATTTCCCTGTCAAGAAGGGAGATAAGCTGGCAGGCACCAGGATAATCCCGCTCGTGATCGAGAAAGAAAAGATGGACAGGGTGCAGGCGCTTTGCGGCAGTGAGCCGATCATGAATGTAGTTCCATTCAAGGATCGCAAGGCCGGCATCGTTACCACCGGAAATGAAGTCTTCACAGGCCGCATCAATGACACCTTCACGCCCGTAGTGCAGGCTAAGGTGGAAGAATTCGGCGCGGAAGTGACCGGGCACAAGATCACCAACGATCAGAACGAGAATATAGAAAAGTGCATCAGGGAACTCATATCAGAGGGCTGCGATCTCATACTATGTACGGGCGGCATGAGTGTTGACCCCGATGATAAGACACCTCTTGCCATAAAGAACGTATGCGGCAGCGTGGTAACATACGGCGCCCCGGTGCTTCCGGGAGCTATGTTCCTGCTGGCATATTACGGGGAAAACAATATCCCTGTCATGGGACTCCCGGGATGCGTGATGTACGCGAAAAGGACCATCTTCGATCTGGTGCTGCCTCGCATAATGACAGGCGAAATACTGAACAAAGATGATTTTGACAGACTGAGCGAAGGCGGGCTTTGCCTTAATTGCGAAGTCTGCACATTCCCTAACTGCGGATTCGGAAAATAGAGCAATAGAACAAAGGATCATTAAAGACAGTATATGAAGGACAGATTCGGAAGATCTATTGAATATATGAGGATATCCATTACTGACAGATGCAATCTGAGGTGTTTGTATTGCATGCCTCACGGCATAGAAAAGGTGGATATGAGCCGTATCCTGACATATGAGGATATCGCGAGGATATGCGAGGCTGCTGCAGGCCTGGGGATCACAAAATTCAAGATCACCGGCGGCGAGCCGCTTGCAAGACTGGGATGCGCCGATCTTATCAGGTCGATCAAGGCCATCCCGGGAACAGAGCAGGTGACGATGACCACCAACGGAATAGATCTCGCGGCTAATATGGATCCGCTCCTGGATGCGGGTCTAGATGCCGTGAATATAAGCCTCGATACCATGGATCCTGAAAAGTACAGATATATCACGCAGCTTGGCGATATCAGCCAAGTCATGGAAGGCATAGATGCTGCTATAGCGAGTGGCATAAGGACAAAAATCAACTGTGTCCCTCAAAGCGGTTTCAACGAGGATGAGATCATAGACTTTGCCCACTTCGCTTTCGATAAAGGGATAGACGTGAGGTTTATCGAACTGATGCCTATAGGCAGTGTTGACTCGCGAAACGGGATCAGCAATGAGGCTGTCATAAAAGCTTTGAAGGACGAGTATCCTGCTCTTACAGCTGACGACAGCATACACGGGAACGGCCCCGCGGTGTACTATCTCATACCGGGAAAAAAGGGAAGCATAGGGCTGATAAGCGCCATGCACGGGGTGTTCTGCTCATCTTGCAACCGCATCAGGCTCACTTCTCAGGGCCTCATAAAGCCGTGCCTGTGCTATGAGGACTGTGTGGATATAAAACCTGCGCTTGCGGGTAATATTGAGGATATACAGAAGACGATCGAGGAAGCGGTAATGACAAAGCCGGAAAAGCATTGTTTCAATGAGGAGCCCGGCCAGGCGGAACACAGATCCATGTCACAGATCGGAGGATGATGAAATGAGCGATAAAGGCAAAGTGATAGCTGTATGCATAAGTGAAAAGAAGGGCACTCAAAAGATCGAGGTGCCTTCTATAAAACTCGTTCCTGAATGGGGCATCGAAGGAGACGCTCATGCCGGCAAGTGGCACAGGCAGGTGAGCATGCTTGCTCTTGAGAAAATAGAGGACTTCAGAGCAAAAGGGGCAGATGTGGATTTCGGAGCATTCGGAGAGAACATGATAGTCGAAGGCTTCGACCTCAGGACCCTTCCTGTCGGGACGAGATTCCGTATAGGAGATGCTCTCCTTGAGCTTACACAGATAGGCAAGGAATGGAATTTCTGATGCATCCGCTCGAGCATGGCCTTGAGATAATGCTCGGAAGAACAGGGGAGTGCGCAAGGCACTGATAGCCCTGGTCTGAAGATGATGTTTCGGCCCTAAGCGCGCAGGGCCTTAACATATAAAAAATGTTTCTGAATGCAAGTGCCTGCGGGCAGTTGCTGTGAAAGGAAGGTAGCAAATGAAAAAGAAATTGCTTGCGTTTGCTGTCGCATTTGTGATGGTGTTTGCCCTTGCAGCATGCGGCGGCGGAGAAGAAAGCAGCGAATCCGGAGAATCTTCAGAGAAGACTACGGTAAACGTATTTGCCGCGGCGTCACTCAGCTCTGTAATGGGTGAATTCGAGACTTCATATGAAGAGGCAAATCCTGATGTTGACATCGTTATCAACGCTGACAGCTCGGGTGCTCTTTTGACCCAGATCCAGGAAGGAGCTCCTTGCGATGTATTCTTCAGTGCTGCTCAGAAGCAGATGGATGAGCTTGAGGGCGCAGATATGGTAGTTGAGGGAACACGGACCAACGTTGTGAACAACCAGCTTGTTGTAGTCACTCAGCCTGATAGCGAAACAGCCGTAACAGGTCTTGCCGACATCGCTAACGCAAAGAGCATCGCTCTCGCAGACGGAAGCGTTCCTGTAGGCAAGTACACAAGACAGGCTATGATCAAGCTCGGACTTCTTGCAGAGGTAGAGGATCCTGCTACTATCACAACAGCAGAGGTTTCCGAGCAGCTCGGCGGAGTTGAGATCAGCGAGCAGGGCAACGTAAGCAAGGTTCTCGCCGCAGTCGAAGAAGGTTCAAGCGAAGTGGGAACCACCTATCTCTCGGATACGATCGGACACGAAGGCAGCATAAAGATCATCGAGACAGTCGGATACGATGTCACAGGTGATATCATCTATCCTGTAGCTCAGATCGCAAACCCTGATGCAGACGATGCAGAGTCAGCTGCAGCAGCGGACTTCATCGCTTACATCACAAACGATGACGCAAAGGCTCTCTATCAGCAGTACGGATTCGATACTGACGTAGAATAGGGAAAACAAAAGTTGAATAAACAACATCGGTTTGCTGTGCGCAAAAAACAAGAAGCAGACTTTCGATGGCTGGATCACCCAATCCTGCCGGAGAATGTCTGCTTTTCCCATGTTAAGAGGCTGCCACATTTATTTCAAATGCGACAGCCCCTTTTGCTTTGTTACAATACTATTCAACCGTAAAGTACTCACTGGAAAACAATCATATCTTTACAGGTGACGAAAAGTGGTCTATAATATCGAATGAATAACAGAATAATTATTCAGTGAAAAATAATTCAGAAAGGACCGGCTTATGTTTATAGGGCGTACCAGAGAACTACAGGAGCTGTCAGCAGAGATTAAGGACTGGAACAGGAGAACGGCTGTCTTAGTGTACGGAAAGCGCAGAGTAGGGAAATCAACTCTGATAAAGGAGGCTGCCGGGAGCTTTGATGGTATAGTCATCAATCACCTGTGTGTCCAAAGCACGTTCGAAGGAAACCTTGATCTGATTTACAGAAGCGTATCGGCTGGACTGTCTCTGCCTGATATGAAATTCGATTCTCTGTTTGCTATGATGGATTTTCTTAGGACGCTGGATAAAAAGATTCTGCTGATCATTGATGAATATCCATATCTGAAGCAGACAAAAAAGAAAAATGAAGTGGATTCATATATGCAGACCATGATTGATAGACTGCCGGATAATGTAAAACTGATACTTTGCGGCTCATATATTACGACCATGAAAGAACTCCTGACGGAAGACAATCCTCTGTTCGGCAGGTTTTCTTTGATACAGCATATACACGATTTTGATTATTATGATGCAGCAAAATTCTATCCGGAGTTGCCGGTAAGAGACAAGGTGGCATTCTATGCGGTTTTCGGAGGAAGTCCCTATGTCCTGGAGAATCTCGATTCACAGGCTACCATACAGGAAAACATACAGCGTCTGCTGCTTCCGGAAACGGGCCTGATCCGTTCTCACATAGAGAACGTTATGCTGCGGGAAATCCAGAAAACTTTTGATGCAAGGATACTTGAGATCCTTGGGAACGGAAAGAGGAAGTATTCCGAGATCCGCTCACAGATCGGCGGTGATGAAACAGGGCTGCTCGACAAACAACTGAAGATTCTCCTGGATATGGAAACGATTCAGAAAATGAACCCTATCAATCGGAAGAGCGATAAGAGAAAGCAATTCTACGAGATTACTGATAATCTGATGCGTTTTTACTTCACGTTTATCTTTGGATCAGCTGGAATTATCGCAAGGATCGGGGGCACGCAGTATTATAAAAGAAATATTGAAGGAGAATTATTGAGACAGTTTGTCAGTAGGCGACTGGAGGGCATAGCTCTGCAATACTTCCACAGACAGGCTGTGTCCGGACAGATTCCTGATATCGAAGACTTCGGCAGCTACTGGTATGACGATCCTGATACAAAAACAAACGGCGAATTTGATTGTGTCATCAAGAGGAGCGGCGAGGAGTATGATTTTTATGAATGCAAATACTTTGACCGACCGATGACTCTGAAAGAGTGTGAACAGGAGAAAGAGCAGTTATTGACAATACAGGGAATCACAGTTTCCAGAGTTGGATTTATATGCACAGGAGGATTTGAATCCGAGGACATGAAGAATTTCATTCTGATTGATGGAAACCAACTGTACTGGTCAAGGATATAGAGTCCTCGCGATGGGTTCAAAAGCATGAAGTGCAAATTATTTTCATCATATTGGGGTGATCGAAGGTCAGTCAAAGGTTTCTGGATACACTTCTGGATACACTGGAAGAGGGACGTCACTCCTTCCTTGATTTTTGAACGTTTCCAGAGTTGCTTAAATCTTCAAATCCCCCTCTCTCCGCCATTAGAACCGTTGAAGTTTCAAGCTTCAGCGGTTTTTTCTTTGATGAGTGAATAAGTGAGGAACAATATTGACAATTACACGATATAGTGTTAAAGTCAAAACGGAGGGAATAGTATTATGGATAATCTGTTGTCAGTTACAGAATATGCACAACTCTATCATAAAGATCCGGGCAATATCCGCAGGCATCTTGCTTCAGGTCGTTTGCGTGGTCAGAAGATAGGCAATCAGTGGGTCATTCCTAAGGATGCTCCGTATCCAAATGATGAAAGACAAAAGAGCGGGAGGTACAGAAACTGGCGCAGGAGAATCGAACTTAACTCAAACAAGGAGCTGATGAGAGCTATCAGAGCTATGTCCAAGGATCTACAGAGTATATATGGAGATTCACTGAGGGAGATTGTTTTATATGGATCATATGCCAGAGGTACCCAGACGGATGAATCTGATGTAGACATTGCCCTGATTCTTGATGGGAAGCCTACCGGGAGAATGACGGACAAGATGATAGACTGTGTGGCCGCTTATGAACTTGAGTGTGATAAGGTTCTTTCTGTAATTGACATACAGTCAGGTCAGTATGATAACTGGAAGACAAGTCTGCCATTTTACATGAACATTGACAGAGAGGGTATATCTTTATGGAAAGCAAAATAAAAGAACTGTCTGAATACAGATTTGAAAAGGCTGAAAAGAATCTTGAGATAGCCAAAAATCTCTTTGAAGGTGAAACATACGGAGTTGCGCTTAACCGGGCGTATTATGCAGCCTTTGATGCGATGAGAGCAGTTAATGCTCTGGACAGATTTGACAGTAGCAAGCACAGCGGCGTCATTTCGCATTTCAACAAAAACCATGTAAAGAACGGAGAATTTGATGTAAGCACTTCAAGCATTATCAGAAGAGCTTCTATGATGAGAGAAAAGTCGGACTACGAGGATTTCTATGAGCCCAAAAAAGAGGATACTGAGACGGTAATAAAAGAAGTCGAAGAATTCCTTGCTGCAGTAGAGGCGTTCTTAAAAGAAAAAACTGCGGAATGATTAATCTTTGACTACACTTTTGACTAAACCCTGAACGGCTCTTTTGTGTTATAGGGATAATTAATTTTATACCTTAAAGGGTATAAAATTGTAAAACACAGTATTAATATACCCGAAGAGGTGTAAATACTTGAGTTACCGTTGCTTTATACCCGTTAGGGTGTTATTATTTATACATGAACAAGATTGCGAAATACGTAAAAAGTCAAAGAAAACAGTTAGGCCTTACACAGGAGGAATTCGCTATGCGATCCGGCCTTGGGCTCAGATTCGTAAGAGAACTTGAGCAGGGTAAAGAGACGGTAAGGATGGATAAGGTCAATCAGGCATTGGTGATGTTTGGCATGGAAGCTGTTCCGGGAAAGATAGGTGATACAGATGAGTGATGCCTATAGGAAGGCAGCGATATATGTGCGAAATGAATATGCCGGAATCATCAGGGAGACAGAATCGGGTTATTCTTTCAGATACGATACAGAATATCTTGATAAACCATATGCTTTGCCCGCAAGTATTACTCTGCCGCTTTCAGGTATTGAATACGAATCAGCAGTGTTGTTTCCGTTCTTTGATGGGCTTATCCCGGAAGGCTGGCTTCTTGATATTGCAAGCCGAAACTGGAAACTCGATAAAAACGACCGATTTGGCTTGCTGATTGCATGTTGCCGCGATTGTATCGGAGACGTATCTGTTCGAGAGGTGAGCGATGAAGTGTAAAGCTGAGTTCTTTGGGCTTAAAGAAATACCTGCAATAGACATAGACAAAGAAACACTTGAGGAGCTTGCTCTAAAAAGCAGCAGCCTCGGACTTACTGTACCCGGAGTTCAGAAGAAACTATCCCTTCATCTGAGCGACGAAGAATCTTCAAGGCTCACGCTTGTTGGACATCCTGCAGGATATATACTGAAACCCCAGACAGAAGATTTTGAGCAGCTGCCGGAGTCAGAGGACCTGGTAATGGATATTGCTGAAATGATGGGCGTGAGAGTAGTACCGCATGGCCTGATAGAAGTTGATAATAAATGGGCTTATATTTCCAAAAGAATTGACAGGCTGAACAATGAACTCTATGCAATGGAGGATTTCTGCCAGCTGAGCGGAAGACTAACACTGGATAAATACAAAAGCTCGTATGAGCGATGCGCAGGAATAATAAAAAGATATTCAGCTATGCCCGGCTTTGATATGTCTGAGTTTTATCTGAGATTATTGGTATGCTTTGTTACGGGGAACTCCGACATGCACCTTAAGAATTTCTCACTTATTGAGAGAGAATCCGGATGCAGAGAATACGTGCTGTCGTCAGCATACGATCTGCTCCCGGTAAATGTCATAATGCCTGAAGATACCGAGGAAACAGCCCTGACATTGAAAGGCAAGAAGTCGAATCTGAAAAGAAAAGACTTTCTTGCATTTGCCGATACTGTTGGCATTAACAATAAAGCAGCCACTCATATGATCAACAACGTAGTCAGCAGAACAGATGAAGCGATACGGATGTGCAGAGCGTCCTTCCTGAACACAGCACTTCAAGACAGAATGGTTGCTCTGATTGAAGAACGGTCTGCGAGACTTGTTTAGAGAGGTTTATAACCGAAGAGATGATCGGGAACTCATAATCGGCAAAAAATACCAAACGTCTCCGTCTTTCGTGAATAATTCTATTACTGACAGAAAATGACACTACAGTTTGCTTAGAGGGATAAAAACATGAAAGATAAAACGAATAGTTATTTTGGAGCAGAGCTGACACCCGCCGATCTTGAAAACTTGGCGGGAGGCGGACGTCTGAGCCCGAAAAAAGAGGTGCTCTGTCCTAAATGCGGAGAGCTAATGGAGGCAAGGAAGTCATGGTATGAAGGCGCTGTCGGTTATACTAAAATAGTATTTTTCTGCAGAGACTGCAGAATAGATAAGACACTCACAAACCGTGACGTACAGTAGGATAGGTGAAGACCGTTGCGATCGTGCGGCGGTCTTTTTTTCGCAAGACTATGCAGGTATAATACGGGTAATATGGGAAAGAAAAGAAATATCTTATGGCGTATATTTTTTATACTGTTGGTGCTCCTTTTGACAGCGATTCTGGAGCTCGGAAGACACACCGTTATCGGCTGGATCCTTGCAGCCGTTGCTTTTGCAGCGTTTTATTATCTGCGCTCAAACAGACTTAAAGAAAGCAGCCGCGGGAAGCGTTTTCTTTCATGGATATGCCTGCTGGCGGTATGCGCTTTAGTGCTGTTGGTATCGTATCCGCCGATCAGAGCTGTTCCTGCGGTAGAAGGGAAGAACCCGGAAGCAACGGACGTGATCCATCTTTCACAGGGCGATCTTTCAGGAGTTTACACTCAGGACAAAGAGGTCGAGGTTTACGCAGGTATACCATATGCGAAGCCTCCGGTGGGTGAACTTCGATGGAAGGAACCTCAGGCTGCGGAACCTTGGGAGGGCGTTCTGAAAGCTGATCATTTCGCTCCGATGTCGATGCAGACTCAAGACTCTCCGATATATGATTCGATAAAACAAATCGTCGGATTTCATGATTACAAGATAAGTCTG
Source organism: Anaerovoracaceae bacterium (assembly GCA_045604305.1). Taxonomy (GTDB): domain Bacteria; phylum Bacillota; class Clostridia; order Peptostreptococcales; family Anaerovoracaceae; genus Crickella. Next base: position 11,573 of record JAZUNV010000146.1, read on the forward strand.
AGCGATAATTACAGGAAACCGGCAAGCGAGGATTCACTTTATCTGAACATCTGGAAGCCTGCGAACGCAGAAGCGGATAAGCTTCCGGTCCTTGTGTTTATTCACGGCGGGTCCCTGCAGACGGGGCAGACCTGGTATAAGGACTACAACGGAGAAGGCCTTGCAAAGGATGGCGTTATCGTAGTCAATATGGCTTACCGACTGGGGATCTTCGGATTCTTTGCAGATCCCGAACTTGCGGAAGAGTCTCCGAATCATACGACCGGAAACTATGGGCTTCTGGATCAGATATTTGCCTTGCAATGGGTGAGGGATAATATAGCATCCTTTGGCGGAGATCCGGATAATGTAACGATCGCGGGAGAATCTGCAGGCTCTGCAAGCGTTAGCGCGATTTGCACATCACCGCTTGCCAAGGGACTGTTCAGGCGGGTGATCATGGAAAGTTCCACTGTGACATCTCCGAAGCCGTCGCATTCATTCCGGCTTCTTGATGACGCATTTGACGCCGGCGGGAAGACAAAGGAGAAATACGGAGCAGACTCTGTTGAAGACCTCAGAGCGCTTCCGGCTGAAGATATCGTTGAAGAACTGTCAACGCACCATCATATTGCAGTTGATGGATATGCGCTTAAAGAGACTCCGTATGAGTCATATAAAAAAGGCGAGTATAATGAGGAAGCGCAAATACATGGATTTAACCGTGAGGAATCAGCCCCGTTCATACTCTTTGATCATGCGAATCTGAAAAACTACGAAGAAAAGATCCATGCAATGTTTGAAGAGCCATATGCTTCCCGGGTTTTGGAATTGTTCCCGGCGACAACTGATGATGAAGCCGATGAAAACTGGATGAATATCTATTCCGTATTCTATTTTGACTACGGACATTACTGCGATGCAAGACTGGCAGCTGAGAATGATATCCCGTCATACATGTATTACTTTACAAAAGATAACGGCAGACTCGGAACCTGGCATACCGGCGAAGAGGTCTATTTCTACGGGAATATCCCGCCGGAATCATCTCTGTTCACCAATGAAGACCGTGCATTGAGCGACACAACAAAAGCTTATATCGTTAATTTTGCCCGAAGCGGTGATCCAAATGGCGAAGGCCTTGGAAAATGGAAGATCACTGATGGAAATACCGTTCAGGAACTCGGCACCGAAGTAAAGGAAGTTGAAACACCATATCTGGAACTTTATGGGATCGTGGATGAAATGTATGGATTCAAATAAAATGATTGTATAACTGATGACAGCCGGTAAGGTCTGACGTCAACATAATGAATGACTCAATAGGATGATTTAATGGAAAAGACACAGGAAGAACAAAGGGTATGGCTGATAGATTATTTGAAGGCCGAAAACCCGATATACAGAAAGGTCACGACTCCCGGAGATGAACAGGGGCAGAAGGATCTTCTCCGCAGTCTCATGAATGTGAGAGAGGCAAAGCCTGTCAGTGGGGAGTTTCTCAGCATGCAGGATGCATATCTCAGGCGCGAGAGTATCATAAAAGGGATAGTTGATATAGATTCCATCCCGGTATGCGCGGGCGATCCGAGGCTGTCGATCTGGCAGGGCGATATTACCAGGCTCAAGGTAGATGCGATAGTCAACGCAGCGAACTCTCAGATGCAGGGGTGCTTCATTCCGCTGCATGGATGCATAGACAACTGTATCCATAGCGCTGCAGGTATACAGCTGAGACTGGACTGCGCGAACAGGATGAGGCAGCTGAGGCTGGAATTTGGGGATGATTACGATCAGCCTACAGCCATACCTATGCTGACGGATGCATACGATCTGCCTGCGAAGAAAGTGATACACATCGTAGGGCCGATAGTACAATCCGGACTCACAGCTGAGCTCGAGAAGGATCTGGCAGACTGTTACGTTAACACTCTTGATATCTGTCTTGAGAACGGACTCAGGAGCGTGGCGTTCTGCTGCATTTCCACGGGAGTGTTTCACTTCCCGAACCGGAGGGCGGCTGAGATCGCGGTGGAGACAGTGCGTGCATGGCTGGCTGAACACGACGGGGCAATAGACAGAGTGGTATTCAATGTCTGGAAGGATACCGACCTTGAAATATACAGAGAAATGCTGCGCAATAAACTAACATGCGAGGAATAGAGATGAGCACGATTTCATATCCGCTTCTTGATATCGACCTTGATGTGATCAGGAAAGAATGATCGGTAAAACGAAAGGAGAGGGCTTTTATGCAGACGACTGATACGGTATTGATGGTCCGGCCTGCGGCATTCGGCTATAACGAAGAGACTGCTGTGAACAATGCCTTTCAGCAGGAGCATAAAGGTGCTGAAGTCGAGGAGACAGCAGAGAGAGAATCAGATGCCTATATCAGGCTGCTTGAGGACAACGGCATCAGTGTGGTCGTAGTCGGGGATACGCCGGATCCGCATACACCGGATTCCGTTTTCCCGAACAACTGGTTTTCCACTCATGAGGACGGGACTCTCGTCCTGTATCCGATGTTTGCTGAGAACAGGCGGCTTGAGAGAAAGCCGGCGGTGCTTGAAGCGATAAGTGCGAACTATGATGTCAGGAGAACGGTCGACCTCACTCACTATGAAGAGGAAGGAAGGTTCCTTGAGGGCACGGGCTCCATGGTCCTTGACAGAGTCAGGCGGATCGCCTATGCGTGCAGGTCACCGAGGACAGATGAGATCGTGCTCGATGATTTCTGCAAACAGATGGGCTATACTCCCGTCCTGTTCGATGCTGCTGACCCGGAGGGAAGGCAGATATACCATACGAATGTCATGATGCATGTGGGGAGTGATATCGCAGTGGTCTGCATGGAATCGATCAGTGATCCTGATGAAAAAGCGATGGTGAGAGCCTCGCTTGAGGGAAGCGGGAAGATGATAGTGGAGATCACGGCTGATCAGATGCAGCACTACGCGGGGAACATGCTGGAGCTTCATAACAGCATGGGAGAACACTGTCTGATCATGTCGCTTGCCGCTCGCAATGTACTGTCAGAAGGGCAGCTTCGCAAACTCGGATCCGGCATGAGACTGGTCACACCGGATCTGAGCTGTATCGAAATGAACGGCGGGGGTTCTGCAAGATGCATGATCGCCGAGTTATTCAAACACGGGATCTGATTTACCGGTGTGGCTGATGTCTCGACAGGGGATCTGCCAGAATGAATCTGTCGAAGACCATGAGCAGCCCCGGCAGCACGAAGAGTACCGCAAACAGCGAACACAGTGAGCCTCTTCCCAGCAGGAGCCCGAGCTGGGCTATCATTCCATGGGTCGAGAATGCTGCAAGCAGGAATCCAATAATTGAAAGTGCAAGCGCCGACGTCATTATTGACGCGGTGTTTTCTTTTACCGTCTTCAGGATGCTTTCTTTCGGAGGGATGCCGAGGGATATGCGGTTTTCCCTGTAACGCTGCGCAAAGAGTATCGCATAATCCACTGTGGCTCCGAGCTGCACCGAGCTTATTATCAGATATGTTATGTAAAACAGCGTGGACCCGGTGACGAAGGAGATCGACAGATTGAACCATATGGCCGATTCTATCACCAGCACCAGTATCACAGGCATCAGGAGATTCTGCATAGTTATTATGAGTATCACGAAGACAGCAAGAATGGCGATCATGTTCACACGCTGCCTGTCGCTGGTCACGACACTTTTGAGATCATAGTTGATGACACCCGAACCGGTCAGATAATACTCTCCCGGATAGTATCTGTCCGCGATATCACATATATCGTGCACGAGATCGAAGGTCTCGTCGCCCTCAGGCGGCTCTGCTACAGTCATCACCAGTCTGTCGTAATCATCAGACCTCAGCTGGGTGGTCAGCGACTCCGGCAGCATATCCGCCGGGATCGACAGGCCAAGGAAGGATTCCGCAGAGAGTATCATCGTGATACGCTCGTCCTCCCTCAGCTCCTTCAGCATCTTTATCTCGTTCGCCGCATCGCCGCGGGGCACCATCATCACGTATGAATCGATATCGCCGAAGGTCTCGGCTATCTTTATCCTGTCACCGCCTTCCCTGGTCTCGGGGCCGTACATGTGCGAGCCCCCGTACCAGAATGAATTGCGTTCACTGCAGATATAGGACGGGACTATAAGGACAGCGGCTATTATCACCATCGGGACGGTCACCCTGAGCACGAACCTCCCGAACTTCTCAAAGGAAGGCACGAGCCTGCGGTGACGTGTCTTTTCCATAAGCCTGTATGTGCCGAGAACGACTCCGGGCATGAATACGAGGGTGGTGATGAGGCATATGGCGATGCCCTTGGACAGCGCGAGCCCGAGATCCTTTCCTATAAGGAACTTCATGGTGGCAAGCGCGAGGAAGCCGATTATGGTCGTAAGGCCGCTCGACACTATCGATGAGGATGAGCGTGTCAGGGCTTCTGCCATCGCTTCTTCCGGATCATCGTTCACGCTGCGGCAGGCTTCGAACCTGTGGATGAGAAAGACAGAGTAGTCGAGCGCCACCGCGATCTGGAGCAGCATGCCCGTGGCGCTGGTAAGGAAGGATACGCTGCCGAATATCAGGTTCGTGCCGGTGTTAATGATGACCGCAACGATCAGCCCGAACATTATGACAAGAGGCTCGAACCAGGATGTGGTGGTGACAGCCAGTACGAGCATCATGATCAGTATCGCTGCTATGCTTATCACGATACCTTCGCTGATCGTGTTTTCGGCAGCCACTACGGTGGTCACGGCATTCCCGGAGAGCTGATTGTCTTCGCCTATCAGCTCGTATATCTCAGGTATCGTCTGATACTGCTTGTCTTCATCGACAGTCAGGATGAGAAGGGCGCTGCCGTCCTTATAGAACAGCTTCGTTATCCCTTCGGGAAGCACGTCCGCCGGTATGCTTGCAGGTATCACCGAGTCAAGCCATGTTACGGACAGCACTCCGTCCACGGCCTCGAGACGGGCTTTGTAATCGAGCACTTCCTTCTGGCTCACATCACGGAGGACTACACGGGCATTCGGCATATCGCCGAACTCGCTTTTCATGAAGCCTATGGACTTTGTGGATATGTAATCCTGCGGAAGGTAGTCGGCAAGATCATAATTGACTTTTACTCTGGGGATCATAAAAGCGCTGACTGCAGTCATCACTGCAAACAGCAGTATTATCACTCTGCGATATCTTACAACACCCGTGTAAAAGCGCTTTTTCATATTATCTGTCGTTCTTGCGGAATTTGTACCACGCTATGCCTATCGCAATCGCGCCGCACGGAAGTATCATGAAGCTCGTTGCGGAGCTCAACGACGGAACGAAGCAGAACAGCAGGCTTATCATGATAAGCGGCGGAAGGGCGATATCCAGATTGCCGCGGAAATACTTATATGCAAGTGCGCCGAAGAGTGCAGGGACCACCTGCTCAAATGCAGGCTGCAGTACAGGAGATCTCAGCACAGGCTGGAGCGGTATCAAAAGCGCCACGCCGGCGGCGATCACCAGTATGGTCACAAGTGACGAAGTGGCTATGGACAGGGTCGAAACGATCTCGTTTTCGGGCGTGCCTGTCTTTGTACCTGCGATGTCTCTCGATGTGACGGCGCACGGTATCTTGAGGTTGACGAGGTTCCCCGTGACGAAGGCAAGATAGCTGCCTCCTGCCCCCAGCATAGGAGTATATACCAGGAATTCCACGACCCCGCTTATCATCCATACAAGGCCTACGGCAAGGAAAGCGCGGGCCGCTGCCGTAAGATTCGGCAGTGCGCCCAGATATGCACCTATGACGAAAGGAGCTCCTACAAGCAGTATCAGAGCGGCTGCATCACAGATACGTCCCAGCACATGGGTGCGTGCGTTGTAGCTTTCGAACAATTTATTTTTATCATTCTCTGACATATCGTCCTCTCTTTCTTATACCAGCGGGGCCAGCAGTATAGCAGCGGCCATACCGACGAGCATGCTGCCGCATACTGAAAAGCTCTCTATCCATACAAGATCTTTCTTTTCTCTAATCCACACAAAGACTGCCATGGCAAGGGCTGATATTGCTGCCACGGCGAGCGGCAGCCAGTTGCCGCTGAAGCGGAAGAGCCCGTCTCCCGAAACTATCCCGCCGATGTAGCTTCCGATATACGCACTCACCAGTCCTATGAACATGGCTGTGATCGCCAGATCGCCGAAGCCTCTGGTAAATATATTGTCCTTGCGCTTTCCGTTCTCGTCTGTGGCGTTGAGACGGCCGGAATATTTCTTGTTGAGTAATACACAGAGCAGTGGGGCCCATATTATGCATATGCTCATCAGCAGGCATATGGTGCTGAAGCTGCCGGCTGTCATCTCAGCGGCCGAAAGGCTGCTCATGCCGGTGGCCTCGGCAGCCGCCGATGCGACCTGGGTCTCATAGTGCAGCGCTCCTATCACGGAAAGCCTCAGCCACGGCCATGGCACTCCCAGGCTTCCCGACAGCGCGATCACGCCCAGCAGTATGGCAAGGGCAGGCAGCACCGTGAATGAAGCGCTGGAGATTATGACTCTGTTGAGCTTGGCTTTATCCATGCCGATGGCGATGCCGGCGCGGTAAGCCCGAGCCAGGAATATCACGCAGACAACGGCAACAAATGCTACGATGCTGCCGCATATGATATACATGAATGGTGAGTTCAGTTTATCCAGTAATTCCATGATCCGTTTCAAACTCCTTTCTTTTGCCCGGTGCGTACGTCCTCGCGTGCTTTCCGGCGTTCCGCATCGTTCATATCGTGCAAAGCTTCTACGCTCATCATTATTTTGACGGCGTGTCCGCTGCCGCTCTTTACGGCAAACTGATGATAGACACCGTCATAGTAGAATTCATTGGCCATTCTGCTTGTAAATGTAGCGCTCGGCAGGCGCGAGATCTCGAACTGCAGCTCGACTTCCTCTCCGTCCTTTGTACCTGTATAACGGAAGAACTCGCGGTTTATCTCTATACGGCCTTCTCCGACAGTTGCGAAGCGTCCCTTGCGGAGGTCATCCGTATTGAGTGTCAGGTATGTCGCTTCGTCATGCAGCTCGAAATCATCCTGGCGGACTTCATCTTCGATGACATCCTGCTGCCAGCGGTACCACTCATCTATACGTCTGAACGGGAAGTCCCTGCTGTCATCAGGTATGAGGTTGTAGCGGTCATCTATTGTCACGGCGCTCCCGCAGCTGCAGAGCAGCCTGTCTCCTTCAACGTGCATGGTGAACTGTTTGCCGCAGCGCGGGCAGATATACAGCAGATTATCCAGACCATGTGCCAGAGGGACCTTTCCCTTGTAGCGGTATTGCTTTTCGCTGTTCCAGGCGAAGTCGTTATATCTGAATTTCTCCAGAAGACGGGAATACAGATCTTCCTCGGACATATCTTTAAGATCCTCTTTTGTGAACAGCAGCTCAAAATCATATTCGATCCTGCCTCTGCGTTTATTTCTGGCATCAAATCTCGGATTGGTAAGATATGCTCCGTGGCTCGTGCACAGCACGGTATCCATAGCAAGCTTCTTTATGAGCCTGGCTGTAGCCGGATGTATAGGCTGAGTGGTCCCGTCAACTGACTGTATACCTTCGGGAAATAGCAGGAAGGACGCACCCTTTTTGTAGAGCCTCATAATATGGCGCATCGATTTTACATCCGGTTCAAAAAGGGATTTAAGTACGACTCCGTCCGCCAGCAGAAGGCGGTACATCACCGGAATAAGAACATTGTGCAGACTCATGACTGCGTTGGGATCCACGAATGGATATCCTGCATTAACGTAATACGGATCATCAGAGGACGCATGCTGAGCGATTATCAGCACCCGCCGTCCTTTCATCTCACGCTTGTCAAAATAGTAGTGAAATCTTGCGGGGCACTTCAGCGTGCTCAGTCTCATGATGTTTCTGGTAAGCACCGCGGCGCTCCTGCGGGGAATGTCGGGAACGTATTCCTTCAGGGCTTCTCCGGGAGTCCGCCTCCTCAGATCCTTCATTTTTCTCTTTGATGTATCCATAGCATCTCCTGTCTCTGGATTGGTAGCAGCATACTGTAATACGGATATTATAACAAAAAACTCAGAACTCTTTGACAGATAACTGTTATTAATGAGGTATCTGCCGGAGATCAGGCTGATGATGCCGCAGAGGCGATCTAAACTGATGGCTTCATGGGTGTTACATGTAGTATAATGAATGATCAATTGACTTTGAGTTTTTGTCCGATTCGAAAGGGAGCGGGAATCATGGTAAAGACAAGGAAAAACACAGCGCTGATGTTCTGCCATCTGGCCGTAATGGTGCTGCTGATGATGGTGAGCATCTATCTGCTGTTCAGCATAGTGAGCGGTGTCGTAGCCCCTCAATTCCGTGAGTATTACGATACCTTCGGGCCGTATATAAGCATCTTTGCGGTATGGAACTTCGTGAACGTGCTGGCCCTGATCTGCGGGATCATCTATCTCCGGCGCGGATACACAAAAGCGGCAGCGAACTACTATAAAGCGTTCATCCTCCTGCTGATGCTGGCAACTGTGGTGCTTGCTGTCATGAACTACATCAATCAGGGCTTCGGACGCGGTACGATCATGATGATCATCAAGATAATCATTCTGGCTGTCCTGACATTCGGAAGGGATCTGGGTAAGACGAAAACATGGCTGCTCTTCACCGTGCTGGTGATACTGGATATCCTGTTCGGGATAGTTTCATACATGTACCCGGGCTCGGTGGAGATGACTGCCAATGATCTGACGGGGATCAGACTGGCGGTGCTGTTCTCAAGGCTGATCATGGACCTGACGATAGCATTTGCGATCCGCGGCAAGTACGAAGACAAGGACGCCCGCGGTACGGTATAGGGTAATAGGATATAGGGTATAAAGGAAATTTATGAGAAGCAAGTCGATGGATAAAGAATATGTATTGAGCCCTGCAGCCTGTGACGAGATCGCAGATCAGATAATGGAATTCTGCGCGGCTGTTGATACAGAGAGCAGGGACGCACTCAGATACAGGCTGTCGGCAGAGGAATGCCTGCTGTACTGGCTGAAGAACGGATGTGAAGGCAGGCGCGTCACTCTTACTACGGGCAGGTTCATGCTCTCCCCGTTCATCAACATAGGATGCGAGGGAGCTCCGCTCAACCCGTACTCGGAGAACGACGAGGATTTCGGGACCTTCTGTGACAGCATACTCGTGAGCATGCGCCTCAGTCCGGAGTACAGCTATGACAGGGGAGTCAACCGCATCAGATTCAGGATCAAAAAGAAGTCACCGGGACAGATAGTGACACTTCTTATGGTCATGATCGCGGCCGCCATGGTCGGCATTCTCGGCACGGTCATCCTGCCGGACGGAGTTCGCGGGATACTGCTGAGCGGAGTCATAGAGCCTGTATACAACACCTTCTTCAACATACTCAGCTGCATAGCCGGGCCTATGATATTCCTCTCCGTGGCATGGGGCATCTACGGCATAGGCGATGTAGCGACGCTCGGACGCATAGGAAAGCGCATGATACTCCGCTACGTACTGATCGTGGTGGTGGCTGCGGCGTGCAGCACGCTGTGCTTCCCTCTGCTTGGACCGGGACTCTCAACGGGCGCGGATAAGGGCGGACAGTTCTCATCGGTCGCGGAGCTGCTTCTGGGGATCTTCCCTTCGAGCATAGTGGAGCCGTTCATGACGGGCAATACGCTCCAGATAATATTCCTGGCGGTAGTGATAGGCATAGCGCTCCTGTACCTCGGTAAGCAGACCAGCTCGGTCGCAAGAGCGATAGAGCAGGTCAACCTGATGGTTCAGTTCATGATGGAGGTGATCAGCAGGCTGGTTCCTTACGTGATATTCCTGGTAGTCGTGAACCTCATATGGTCCGACAACGCCGACACACTGATCTCGTCGTGGAAGCTCATACTGGTGCTGGCTGCAGCGCTTGCAGTGGCCGGAGTGGTCTTCCTGATAACGACGGGAGCGGCGAACAAAGTAAGTGCGGTGAAGCTCTTGAGAAAGAGCCTGCCGACCTTCCTGGTTGCGATCACAACGGCATCGTCAGCTGCGTCCTTCAGCAGCAACGTGACGACCTGTGAGAAGAGCTTCGGCATAGACCGCTCGCTCGTAAGCTTCGGTATACCGCTTGGAATGGTGGTCCATAAGCCTATGGGCGCGATATATAACCAGCTGATCCTTTTCTTCTTCGCGGCGAAATTCGGGGTCAGCTGCTCGGTCGGATGGCTGGTCATAGCTCTCATCATCTCGTCCGTGATCGCGATAGCCACGCCGCCTATACCGGGCGGAGGAGCTGTCGGATACACTGTGCTTTTCGCCCAGATGGGGATCCCTGCGGAAGCACTGGCCATAGCCCTGACCCTTGATATAATCACGGACTTCCTGATCACGGCATTCGAGATGCTTGCTCTGCCGATGTCGCTGATCAACATAGCGGCGAGTCTCGGCATGATAGACGAAAATGTGCTCAGAAACTAAAGAGAACAACAAAAACCACATCTTGTATGATAGAATGGACAAAACCATTTCATGATGGGTAAAGGGGACGAATGAAAGGTGTCAGACGCGAGTATTTAATAGCTGCCGTAATGTCGGCTGTCGTCCTGATATGCCTGGCCGCTTTCAATGCGCTGGAAAGGCCGGATGACGCCGGTACAGCAGATAAGAACGGGGAGCCGGATACTTCCCGTTTTATTGTTGCGATAGAAGATGATCCTGATACGGTCGACTTCCAGTGCACGACCATCAACTATACCATCGCGATCAATGTGTTTGACCGTCTGGTCGAGACCGGTGTGTCGCACGGCAGGGGCGTGAAGATCGAACCTTCCCTGGCGAAGTCCTGGGATATCTCCGATGACGGCAGGACTTATACCTTCCACCTGCGCGACGATGTGAAGTTCAGCAACGGCTCTGCGTTCACATCATCTGACGTGCTGTACACCTTCAACAGGCTTCTCACATATCCGGACAGCGTCAACAAGGACGTCGCCGAGCTGATCGTCGGAGCCGAAGAGCTGGAGTCCGGTGAGTCTGACAGCCTTGAAGGCATCAAACTGCTGGGTGACTATGAACTGTCGATCACGCTCAAGGAGCCTTTCGAGGCATATCTTGCGTGCCTGTCGATGCCGGGCGCATCGATACTGGATGAGGAGACTACTGAGAAGGCAGGCGGGCTCTTTGGACACGATGCCGAGCATACCATAGGTACAGGTCCTTACATACTCAGCGAGTGGGAGCCGGGCAAGGGGATGATACTCCCGGCCTGGCAGGAATGCTGGAGCGGGCCTCCGAAGAATGAAGGCCTGGACCTCAGGTTCGTGAGCGGACCCGAGGAGATCGACAGGATGTACGGCAGCGGAGAGCTTGACGTACTCGATATAGACGACGTAAGGAATTCCGCGGAGTATTATTACCGCGGTGATATATATCAGGACCGCCAGTACAAGGTGCAGCGCATATGCACGATGTATATCGCTCTCAACGAATCCGTGAAGCCTCTTGATGATGTGAGAGTCAGGAAGGCCATGCAGCTGGCGCTCAACAGACCGCTTCTGCTCGATGCCATCTACAGCGGCAGGGGCAGTGTCGTGCACGGCATATACCCGCAAGGCCTGTACGGATATAACAAGAATCTCGAAGAGATACCATATGACCCGGAGGCGGCTGCTGAGCTCATGACGGAGTCCGGCCATGCCGGAGGATTCGACCTTGAGATCGGCGTCAAGGCTTCTGCCACGCAGTTCGAGATGGATCTCATCAGGCTGGCGGCTTCGATGTGGAGCGAGATAGGCATACGCCCGCAAATCAATGTGATGACTGACAAGGAATTCATGGATCTGAGGACTACCGGCCGGCTGCCGTGCTATTCGGCGATGTGGACGGCGGATTATAACGATCCTGATAATTTCGTATATACATTCTTCGGAAACGACAGGAACACCGTATTCAGGAGCCTGAACTATTCGGATGAAGAGGTGATGAAGCGCGTCCGTGATGCAAAAGCCATCGGGGACCCTCGGGCCCGCATCCGCGAGTACCGCGACCTGGAGAAGAAGATAATACAGGAAGATGCCGCATGGATCCCGCTCTTCTCAAGACAGTATGTCTATGTGACTTCTGAGCGTGTGACCAATCTGGATGCGTCGTGGAACGGATCGGTCAAGACCAGATACCGCGATATAACCGTCAGGGAGGCAGAGTAGATGTCTAAAAAGCCGAACCTGAATTCTTTAAGGACCAGAATAACCGCTTTCACGATCATTGCGATACTCGTCACGATAGCGGCTGTGTTTATCGTGGCCGACACGACCCTTGAGGATGAGATCGACCGCGAATCCGTTACGATGATGAACCTCATAGGCGAGAACACCGGCTGGAGCCTCGAGCATTACTTCGACAGCATAGAGAAGTCTGTCAAGATGACTGCTGCCGTTGCGACCGATTCACTTGACAGCGTGGTCCTGGTCGAAAGCGGTGCGGCCGGCTCGGCAATGAGCGGCAAGAAGCTGACGGAAGAGGAGCAGGCTGAATTCGATGCATACATGGCCTCATACTGCAGTGGAGTCGAGAAGACATTCAACAGCGTTGCGGGCCATACGCAGGGCATCGTGACATATTACTACTGCATCAATCCGGAAGTAAGCGAGAATGTACACGGCTTCTTCTACTCGAGAGTAGGCAAGAGCGGCTTCAGACAGGAACCGCCTCTGGATGCGAGAGAGCTGGATCCTGAGGATACAGAGCACACGGTCTGGTACTACACACCGATAAAAAAGGCGCGGCCTGTATGGGTCGGTCCCTACACGGCGCACTTCCTGGACGAGATGTGGATATGCTCCTACCTGATGCCGATATACAAGGCCGGACAGCTGATCGGAGTGCTCGGCATGGACATCAAGGTCGATACCCTGGCGGACAGAGTCAGACCTATCAAGGTGTACCGGACCGGCTACGCCTTCCTGCTCAGCGAGGACGGAAAGGTGATCTATCATCCGAACCTTGAGCTCGGGAGCATACCTGATCCCGCCGGCATGTCCATGGATGAAGACATGATGAGCGAGGAGAGCAGCGGGGATCAGCTGATCAGATACACCGACCCTGCAGGAGTGAGCCGTCAGATGTCCTTCTGTACTCTCGAAAACGGCATGAAGCTGGTCATCAGCGCGCCTTCGGCGGAGATCGATGCTGCGTGGACCAGACTCATAAGGGACATACTGCTCCTGACTCTCGTTATCATAATCATCGCTGTCCTGCTGCTGACACCGGCCGTAGGGCGCCTGATAGAGCCGCTGCAAAGACTGACCGCGGCTTCGCGCAGGCTGGCATCTGCGGACTATGACGTCGAGCTCGACTATGAGGGCAAGGATGAAGTCGGTGTGCTGACGGATTCGTTCAGGAAGATGAGAGATCAGATCAAGCTCTACATAGAGGACCTCAACCGGAGGATAATCACCGACGATACTACGGGCCTGCCTAACATGAACCGTTTCTTCAGCCTCGCTGAGGAAGAAAGGAAGCGCGTACGCAAGGCCGGCGGAAGTCCGGCGCTGCTCTTCGTCAATCTGACGGGCATGAAGAACTTCAACAGGCAGTACGGCTTCGTGGAGGGCAACAAGCTCCTGTGCGCGATCGCAGACATACTGGCGGACCGTTACGGCATCGACAGGGTCGGCCGTCTGGGCAGAGACAACTTTGCGGTAATAACCGACGAGAAAGGTCTTGAGGATGAGCTCCGCGAGCTGTTTGCAGACTGCGGGAAGGCCAATGGAGGACGCACATTGCCTGTCAGAGTGGGGATCTATCTCGACAAGCTGGCTGATGTACCTGTCAATGTTGCTGTCGACCGCGCGAAGTACGCAAGCGACCTTTACAGGGATCTTTACATGTCCGGATTCTATTATTTCGATGAGAGCATGCTCCGCCAGATCGAGAACATAAGATACGTCATCAACAATTTCGACAGAGCGCTGAGCGAGGAGTGGATAGAGGTCTACTACCAGCCTGTCGTCAGCGCTGCGGATGAGAAGCTCTGCGATGAAGAGGCCCTCTCGAGATGGAAGGATCCTGAAAGAGGCATGCTGCCTCCGGATGAATTCATACCGGCGCTCGAGACTGCGAAGCTCATATACAGGCTGGATCTGTATGTGGTAGATAAGGTGATAGACAAGATAAAGAAGCTGCAGAGCATGGGCACTGAGGTAGTGCCTCAGTCGATCAATCTCTCGAGAGCGGACTTCGACTCCTGCGACATAGTCGAGGAGGTGTGCCGCCGCGTGGATGAAGCGGGCATATCGAGAGACATGATCAATGTGGAGGTCACCGAGAGTATAGTCGGTGATGATTTCGAATTCATGAAGAGGGAGATCGCGAGGTTCCGTGAGCTCGGCTTCAGGGTATGGATGGACGACTTCGGAAGCGGATTCTCGACTCTCGAGGTGCTCAGCGAGATCAGGTTCGATCTGATCAAAATAGACATGCGCTACATGCAGCACCTCAATGACAGCAGGGAAAACAGGATCATGCTGACTGAGATGATAGGCATGGCGGGAGCTCTCGGGCTGGATACGGTATGCGAGGGTGTTGAGACTAAGGAGCAGGTAGAATTCCTTAAGGAAACAGGCTGCACGAGACTTCAGGGCTACTACTTCGGTAAGCCTGAGCCTTTCAGGGCGGACTGAAGCGGGAGAAATTAATGAGATATACCATCAATAAGACGAATTACTGCAATTTCGATATATTTGAAGACAACAAGCTCCCTCCGAGGAGCTATTTCATCCCTTATCCCGACCGCGCTTCGGCGGACGGGGCAACAGGCAGAGACAGACGGTACGGATCGCCCAAGGTCATATGCCTCAACGGCGACTGGGATTTCAGATTCTACGAGAGGCCGTCGCTTCTCCCGGACATACTGGATACCGATGTCACCTCATTCGATAAGATCGATGTCCCGTCGTGCTGGCAGTTCCGCGGCTACGACAGGCCTTTTTATGTCAACATAAGATATCAGTTCCCGTACGATCCGCCGAGGATACCGGAGACGGACAAGGTGGGCGCTGTGTTCAGCCTGCAGGGAGCTGACTACGGGCTCGGTCCGAGGTGGAAGACCCCGGACGATGAGTATAACTTCGTCGGAGTATACCGCAGCTTCTTCAACACTGAGAGAGGGGAAGAGGAGAACAGGCGCTATATCCTGTCCTTCCTCGGCATCGCGAGCTGCGCGGATGTATACGTCAACGGCAGCTACGTGGGCTATACCGAGGGCTCGCATAATACCGCCGAGTTCGATGTGACGCCTTACCTGCACGATTTCTTCAACGAGCTGGTCGTGGTGGTC
Organism: Anaerovoracaceae bacterium; assembly: GCA_045604305.1. GTDB lineage: Bacteria > Bacillota > Clostridia > Peptostreptococcales > Anaerovoracaceae > Crickella. The sequence goes on from JAZUNV010000146.1 coordinate 26,911, forward strand.
CACAGATGGTGTAACGGCAGCTACCTCGAGAGTCAGGACATGTTCCGCAACAACGGCATATTCCGCGATGTACTGCTGAGGATGGAGGACGATGACGACTTCCGTGACATAGACTTCAGCGCCAGGAAGGCGGGCATGGACTACTTCGCGACTGTCAGGGCGGACCTCTATGCCGACGGCGAGGTCACCTTCACTCTGAAGGGACCGGGAGTATCTGAGACCAGGACCGTAAAGACCGAGGGAAAGAGAGCCGAGGTGATGTTCAGGAACCTCGATGTCAGGGAGTGGAACGCGGAGGATCCCGTGCTCTACGATCTCTACTGCGAGACTGCCGGAAGCTGCGTAAAGACGAGGGTCGGCTTCCGCGATATAAAGA
>JAZUNV010000147.1:0-9282 GCA_045604305.1 Anaerovoracaceae bacterium
CAGCAGTTTTTCCACATCCTTTGTCTTAAGCACCTTCCCAGCAGAAACTACTTTCCCGTCAATCATCAACCCCTTCATTCCCAAGGAGCTGTTCCTTCTTGCTTTTCTCTTATTATTCGCATATAATGTACGTTGAAAAAAATCGTGACAGTATTGCAAGAATTACGACGATGAGAACGGAGGGAAACCATGCGGCATGATTTTACAGATTTTCTCTATGCGATGTCGTTTGCGCTTGATGCGATCGAGCATGAGTTTACCGGAGCGACTGTGGAGCATGGAAAAAGAGTCGCATGGCTCTCCATGAAAATGCTGGAGGGAACGGGGCTGTCAGATGAAGAACTGGTGGATTGTATCGGATGCGCCATGCTGCATGACAATGCGGTTGCCGAATACCTGCGTGAGGAAAGGGCTCTGGAGAGAACTCCTGTCGATCCCCGTACGGAAGAGAACTTTGATTTGAACAGGTTTGGCCGTCATGCGATCCTTGGTGAGCGGAACGCGGCGCTGCTGCCGTTTCGCACGAACGTAAAGAACGTGATCCTGTGGCATCACGAGAATGCAGATGGATCAGGACCGCTTGGAATGCGGGAGGGTCAGACGGATCTTCGCTCGGAGGTCATCCATCTGGCGGATGCCATTGATGTTCTTTGTGATCTGAAGACCGCGTCGGCTTCCACTTACGATGAGATCGGGCGTTTCATGTCCCGGGAAACGGGACGTCTGTTTACAGCGCGCGCAGTGAAACAGTTCCAGGAACGTGTTTCCTACGAGGACATTTTGGAGCTTCAGGCGAGAGGGCCGGAGGTTCTCCTGAAGGAGCGTTTGCCGGTGGTCTGGTATGACTATTCGGATGAAGAGGTCAAGGCCATTGCGGAATTCTTCGCCAGGATAGTCGATTATAAGTCTCCATTCACGACTGCGCACTCCATGGGCGTTGCCAACAAAGCTAAGACTATGGCGGAATACTATGGGTGGGATGCTGATAAGGCGATCCGCTTCTATACCGCAGGCGCGACGCATGATATCGGGAAGGTAGTGGTCGGGAATCAGATCCTGGAGAAACCGGGGAAGCTGGATGAATGGGAGTTTTCCGTCATGAAGGATCACGCCCGCGCCACACTGCATATCCTCAGTGACATCGATGGCTTTGAGGATATTACTGAATGGGCTTCCAACCATCACGAGAAGCTGGATGGAACGGGATATTCGCGCGGGATGGATGCCTCACAGCTTTCGTTTGAAGAGCGCTTGATGGCGTGCATCGATATCTATCAGGCACTGACAGAGGATCGGCCTTACAAGGCCGGGCTGAGCCATGCCAAAACCATAGCTATCATGAAAAGCATGGTTGAAGAAGGGAAGATAGACGGATCGATCACTGAGGACATCGCTTCGGTGTTTGGGAGTGAAGAGAAAAATGAGCAGTATGAGTTCGATTCCGCATCAAAGAAGTGGAAATGCACAGTTTGCGGCTATATCGGCGAAGGAGAAATGCCTCCGGATCAATGCCCGGTCTGTCACTCTGATGCGAGCAATTTCGTAGATGCGGAGTAAAATTTTACTGCAGGTGGCCATTGGTGTAAGATAAAGAGCAAAGGCATAATGCAATATTCTTGCATTATTTAGTGGAGGAGGATATGTCCGGAAATAAATCAGTATTGACCAACATAGTTTTGATCCTGCTGGCTGTTGCTCTGGTTTCTTTCCTTGCTTTCGCAAAGATCCAGGAGAGGAAGGAAGCTGCGGCGGCTGAGAAGGAGCTGCGATCGGAGAACAACGGTCAGGTCGAAAGCATTCTGTCTGATCTTACGGCTGATCTGGAGCTGCCCGACCTCGTTATATGGGGCGATGAGGGCGCTCATGATGTCGGCAACAAGCTCGCAGATGAGCTTGAAAGTACCATAGATGCAAAGGTCTTTGGTTCTTTCAAGGATAAGTTCAGCAAGACGGCGATGAGAAAAGCGATCATTGATTATGATTTCTCCATGGTGAACATGGGCGTCTCGGGAGAAGGGATCAATGAGATAATTGCGAGGTCGGGAGCCAGGCAGATCGTTACAGAGGAGAGGATCGTGCTTCCGCCGGACAGAGGCGGCAGGGCAGATGTGAGCCTGAGTGATGATGCCGGCAACGAGCTGAGCTTCGCTGAGCAGGAAGAAGACCTGTTCGGCGAGACGAATATAGGAGGCGTGAAAGGCAAACTTGTCATGGGAGATAGCGAAGATGACAAGGACAAGGCCGGTGATAAGGATCGCGGCAAGCTGGCCTTTGCGCGGGATGATGCCGGCGAGGAGACGACCATAGCTGCAGGCACTTCTGTGGAGACGGAAAGCGCGGTGAAGTATAAAGAATGCCTGCCAGTGCTCTACTTTGATGAGCCGATGTCCGGGGATGACTTAGACCTCATCCTTCAGGCACACGAGAGGTATTATGGGGAGGAGAAGTATATAGTCATAGTTTGCGCTGAGGAGGACAGCTATGCAGATTCGATGCTGGCTTCAGAGTATGGCGATCATTATATCAGAGTCGGTAAAAAAGCGGCGGATATGTCGGAGGAGGAGTATTCGGAGCTTGTGGGCAAGGTATATGATGCGCTCGATAAACAGGGCTGCTTTGAGAACGCGAAGGCGCAGGCAAGAAAAGCATCGAAGGAATTGGAGAATCTATAGGAAATGAAACTGATACATGCTGACATAGTGTATTCGAAAGACAGGGAGCATCTGATGGTGCATCCTGACAGTTATATCGCAGTTGATAATGGCATAGTGGCAGGGATATGGCCCGTTATACCTGAGGAGTATCAAAATGTCCCTCTGGAGGATCACGGAGACGCTGTTCTTATCCCGGCTTTCTCTGACCTCCACGTGCATGCTCCGCAGTACCTGAACCGCGGCCTTGAGATAGACCTGCTGCTTGCTGACTGGCTCGATCAGTGCACTTTCCCTATGGAGGCGAAGTTTGCTGATCTGGAATTCGCCAAACTCGTATATGATGCATTCATCGATGACATGCTGGCGAACGGAACGATGCATGCATGTGTTTACGGAACTATCCATACGGAAGCTACATCATATCTTCTTCAGAGAATGGACGAGAAAGGCATCAAGGGCTTTGTCGGCAAGATCAACATGGACTGCAACGCGCGGCCGGACCTTCTTGAGAAGCCGGAGGACTCGATCCGGGAGACTGAAGCTTTTCTTGAAAGATTCAGCGGTAACAGGAATACAAGACCGATCTTAACCCCGAGATTCGCTCCTACGTGCACGCGCGAACTGATAGATGGTCTTGGCAGGCTCGGCAAAAAATACGGTGTCGGCATGCAGACTCATCTCGTGGAATCGCTGTGGGAGGCGGAGCAGGCGAGGATCCTGTACCCTGAGTGCTCATGCGATACCGAGATATATGAAAGAGCGGGCCTGATGGATAACGGCCCGGTCATCGGAGCGCATTTCATATTCCCGACTGAAGATGATATCCGCATCATGCAGAAGTACGATGCTTATGCAGCTCAATGTCCGGATTCGACCATAAGCGTCATTGCAGGTATCATGAGGACGGGAGAGCTTCTTGACAGAGGGCTGAAGATCGGCTTCGGAAGCGATATCTCCGCAGGTCATCACATAGGTGTCTACACGCAGGCCGCCCGTTCTGTCCAGCTGTCAAAGCTGAAGCAGTTCTACGAGCCGGAGGATAACAGGAAGATATCCTTCGCGGAGGCATTCTGGATGGCGACAAAGCAGAGCGGCGAACTCTTTGGCGGCACCGGATCGCTGGAACCGGGTTCGGTATTTGACGCCCTCGTTATTGACGGACTGTCGGATGCTGCCAGAAAGCTCACGGCGGAGCAGACCGTAGAAAGGTTCTGCTATATCGGCATTAAGGAGAACATCAAGGCCCGCTACATAAACGGTGAAAAACTATAACATGATCATGCAGAAAGGTGGGCGATGAAATGCTTGAGACGGTATACAGGATACAGGATGCGCCTCACATTGCGCTGCTTTCCGATCTGCATAACAGGGAGTTTGGCGAGATAGTAGAGAGTCTTGAGCGGCATCGTCCGGATCTGATCTGCATCGCAGGAGACGTAGTCGATGGGCGTGAGGAGCTGGATTCCCAGTACAATGTACTGCCGTTCCTGTCAGCTTGTGCCGGCATAGCGCCTTCATATATGTCCCTCGGAAACCATGAGCGGATCCTGAAGGTGAAGGACCTGCAGAAGATAGAGGGGACGGGCGTGACTGTCCTTGATAACACTTACCGGACGGTGAAAGCAGGTGAGAAGGTCGTGGTGATCGGAGGCCTCACTTCTGCGAAGGTCTCCCAACGAAGGGCAGAGACGGAAGACCATAATGGACATGGTCGAAAACCGGAGGGTCCGGAACTCGACTGGTTTAGGGAGTTTGCAGATAGATCCGGCTACCATATCCTTCTGTCTCATCACCCGGAGTACTTCCCGCTCATTCCTTCGGGGATCGAGCTGACTCTCTCGGGCCATGCTCACGGCGGGCAGTGGCGGTTCTTTGGACACGGAGTGTTCGCTCCGGGACAGGGGCTTCTGCCGAAGTACACGAGCGGTGTGTATGAAGAGGACGGAAAGCTCATGGTTGTCGGGAGAGGGCTGTCCAATACGGCACCGGTACCGAGGATCAACAATCCTGTAGAGATAGTTTATGTGTAAAAAGGCAGCAGGGGCATGAATAGAATTAAGTAAGGACATGAATGTTATAAAATCAGAGCGTGAATAATAAGAAGGCAGGATATGAAAAAACGTATCGAAGAAATGGAAGCAGCGCTTGATGCGTCAACAGCTGCGCTGAAAGATCTGTCAGCAGCGCTTGAGGAATATGAGGAGGTCGCTGACCGGATACAAAAGCTCGAAGAGTACTATGACAGCGGTGCATGGCGCGAAGATTTCGAGGCTGATGAGGCGGGATTTGTTCCTCCTGAACTGAAGCGCGGAGTCCTTTCCGAGGATGCACTATATAATCTGCTTACGGAGCACGAAGAAGTAAAAAAGAGAATGAGAGAAGTTCTTTGCGAGCAGGAAAGATGAATGATCGTGTAATTGAATTGTGTGAATATACTGTAACGAATGATGAGGAACCGGTTGACCGGTTCCCTTTTTTCTTTCCCACTCTTTGTTCAATCAGAAGCAAAGCTCCAACAATCTCACTTGATTGGAGCGAGCGGTGTCTGTCCTTGAAAAATGTAGTTATTTGAAAAACGACTGTAAGATGATAGTATTATGGCAAGCAAATTGATTCCGTTAAATGAGACAGGAAAGCGGGCATGGGGGGACGATGCTGTGAGTAAGGACAGGAAAGCGGGCAGGCGTGCTGAGCCTGATAATATGGATAAGACAAATAGCAAGAAGAATAAAGAAAAAACGAATAAAGAAAAAAAGAATAGAAATAGCTTCTGGAAGAAGCTAGGCTGGTGGAGGATCCCGATCGGGGTCGTGGCTGCCGTTGCCGCTGTCTATCTTGTCTTTGTTATGGTCAATGTATTCGCATCGATATCTCTCAGACATTACATTTACAGCTTCGATCCTGTTGACTACAGCGATGTGGACAGGGTGGTGCCGGAGATCGATCCGGAGACGGGATACTACAACTTCACTACCGACAGGGATCTCAAGATCATGATGTTCACGGACATCCACATGGGAGCCGGGATCAACAAGCTCAAGGAGGACAAGAAGGCTGTTTACGAGATCGTAACTATGCTCCAGAAGGAGAAGCCTGATCTCGTCATACTTGACGGCGACAATACATTCGCGGTGCCGGGGCCTATTTACAACGGCGGCGGCACTCTGAACAACCTGATGGCGGCCCACGATGTCATCGAGCTGTTCGAGCATGAGGGCGTGTACTTCTCGACGGTGTTCGGCAACCATGATACGGAGGTCTTCGGATATACCAACAGGAAGAATCTGGGCAAGCTGTATATGAACAAGTTCTTTGATTACTGCATATTCGATCAGAACTATACCGACGGAGGAGATCTGCCGTCAGTAACGAACCAGATCATAACGGTAAAGAATACAAAGGGCGATATCAGCAAAGCCATACTTCTGATAGACAGCAACGCTTATGTCGATGATTCTATACAGGCGGTGCTCGACTGGAACTACGATATCATCAGGGACAGCGAGGTCGATTGGGCGGCTTCTGCGATCAAGGAGCTCGGAAGTCCGAAGACTGTCGCGTTCTTCCACATACCTACGAGCGAGTTCAGGATCGCGTATGAGGACCTTGAAGCGAACGGCTTCAAGGATACAGAAGACACTAAGTACATCACCGGAGTCTGGGACGAGGAACTGGATGAGACCGCGCACAGCCGCATATGGCATGGAGGCATCACTAAGACCGATGTGCCTCTGGCGGATATCGATAAGTTCTTTGAGACGCTCGGACCTGACGGCATGAACGTGCTCGAGGCATGTTACTGCGGCCACGATCATGTCAACAACGTCCTGGTCAATTATAAGGGCGTGGATCTTTGTTATGGATACTCCATAGACAATATTGCATATTCGGATATAGCGCTGTCAGGTCTGCAGAGGGGCGCGACCATCATTACGATCGCTCCGGACGGGACGAGGACGACCGAGTATAAGAACGCTTACCTCGACTACGGACTTCCGACCAAAACCAAGGACTACGAGGTATACACCGACCATCTCTTTTACGAGGGAGAGAAGCCGGAAGGCGGCAGGGTGAGCAACTCCAGGTTCAGCAACTGATGCACAGGGTAATCCATCAGCTGAAACTATAGCCAGAACTATCGACTGATCAATCGGGTGATCCACCGGATGGAACCAGCTATTGACTCATTGTATGGACCATCGATTAGATCAACTACCGTAGCCGTGGACTTCCAGTAAATTCTAGGACTCAAATGCCGGGCAGAGTCCAAAAGAGGCGCTGAGTGTTGAAATTTCAACGAAAAACGCGAGAAATTCCTTGCGAAAAACCAAGAAAAGCGGTATAATTAAGTATAAATAAGGACTCAAATAGAACAAAAACGGAGGCCTGAAATGTACTACGATTACACCGTCGAGATACCAAAAATCCGTGGCAAGATCGTCACGAACAAGGTCAAGAATACGACCTATATATGTTATGAATTCGGCAGAGTATATAACGCCGAGAAGAAGTACAACACGCCAAAGAGGACGACCATAGGCAAGGTCAGTGAAAAAGATCCCGGCCGGATGTATCCGAACCTCAACTATCTGAAGTTCTTCCCTGATGCGGAGATCCCGGAGGAGAGAGAAGCACTGAGGAGCAGCTGCCTGAAAGTCGGAGCCAACCTCGTGATCAGAAAGATCATAGATGACTGCGAGTTGGACAAGCTTCTTGGAAAGCAGTTCGGCGAAAAAGATCTCGGTCTGCTCCTGGATCTTGCAGCATATACCATAGTCACAGAGGGCAATGCCGGACAGTATTATCCCGACTACGCATATAACCACCCGCTCCTCACTCGTGAGATGAAGGTTTACAGCGACTCAAAAGTCTCGGACTTTCTGAACGGGATGAAACCGGATCAGTGGATCGGATTCCTTAATGACTGGAATGAGGCCAGGGATCACAGGGAACGCATATACATATCCTACGACTCCACCAACAAGAACTGCCAGGCCGGAGATGTGGAAATGGCGGAACTCGGGCATGCCAAGGATGATCCGGGCAAGCCGATCATCAACTACGCAGTGGCGTATGACTGCACAAACCGTGAGCCGCTGTTCTATGAGGACTACTGCGGCAGTATAAACGATGTATCCCAACTGCAGCTCATGATCGGCAAGGCACAGGCATATGGATACAGAAGGATCGGCTTCATACTCGACAGAGGTTATTTCAGCCAGGGCAACATACATCTGATGGACAAGTGCGGATACCACTTCGTGATCATGATGAAAGGCATGAAAGATCTCGTGAACGAACTGGTGCTTAAGGTCAAGGGGAGTTTCGAAGAGCGCAGAGAGTGTGCGGTAAAGGAGTTCCATGTATACGGGACCACAGTGAAGAAGCAGCTGTACCCTTCAGACGACAGGGAAAGATACTTCCATATATATTATGACAGCGGCAAAGTGCATGCGGAACGCGAAGCGCTTGAGGACAAGCTCGAAAAGATGTATAAGAGCATGGCCAAGAACTTCGGCGATAAGGATGTGACGGTCGGACCGGGCGTCAGGAAGTACTACGATGTAGTGGAACACGAGGACGGAACGCTCATCGGGATGGTCGAAAGGGATTCGGCGATCGAAAAGGATCTGAAGCTCTCCGGCTATTTCGTCATAATAACCTCAGAGAAGATGACAGCGGCGGATGCACTCAGATTGTATAAAGGAAGAGACGCATCGGAGAAGCTGTTCAGAGGAGACAAATCATATCTCGGAAACAAGAGCTATCGCAATCACCATACGGAGTCAGTAGACGCAAAGATCTTCGTTGAGTTCATCGCGCTGATCATCAGAAGCAGGATGCATGTCCTGCTGTCAGAGGAGAACAAGCGACTGGACAGCAAGAAGAACTTCATGAACGTACCTGCTGCGATACGGCAGCTGGAGAAGCTTGAGATGATCAGGCTCCCCGGCAACGTATACAGACAGGATCACGCGATCACAGCAACACAGAAGACGATACTCGGGGCATTCGACATGACGAACAACTACATGAAGAATGCGATCAGGGAGTTATCTGAGACACTGACAGGACTGGAGGACTAAGACGATGGCAAGGAAGAGAATGACAATAGATGAGAGGATCGCTGTTGCGCAGGAGACTATGTACAAGGCCAAAGCAAAGTACGAAGCGGCACAGGATGAGGTAAAGGCTCTGCTCGAAAAGAAGGCGGAGATGGATATGAAGGAGATAACCGAAGCGTTAAAGCGGACGGATCGCAGTAAGGCTGAGATACTGAGATTTCTCGCCTGCGAAGATGACTATTGACAGAAGCGGAGAAATGCGATATGGATCTGAAGCATGACTATTCTGTTTTGAATGACATGATGAACGACTTCGACTCGTGGTTTCCATTCGATGAAGATGATGACGAAGAAACCCGCGAGATGTACAGGGATGGGTTTGCTAGGGCTAAGCTGACGCTGGAACTTGGTGAATACACCAGAGAAGACATTGGCTTTCTCGTCGATTATCTTAGGTCGATTGCTGGCATGGTTGCAGATAACGATGTGTACTACGATGCGATCAGCGACTTCATTTACGCTCTATCCTGGGATTGAGTCCCAAAATTACAGGAAGTACAGAG
>JAZUNV010000148.1:0-6953 GCA_045604305.1 Anaerovoracaceae bacterium
ACGACATGGCTACGATCCGACTTCGGTAACGTCGAGCTTCATGCCTTCTTCGAAGTCCGCTACTGTGATGACCTGACCTACTTCGTAAGCTTCTCCCTCGCCCGGCTTGAACTCAGCGAGGTGCTTCTTTGTGTCAACGCCTGCCTTAGCATAGTGTCCTGCGATTGGCTTGTTGACTCTCTGCGGCTTCTGATCTTCATATCCTACCTGGACTGCATCATAGCCGTCTGTCTCGACCGTCTTGATCTGTACGACGGTCTCCGGGCCTGCCTCTACGACAGTGACCGGGATGACTGTTCCGTCTTCTGCGAAGATCTGAGTCATGCCGATCTTCTTTCCCAGCAATGTTTTCATATGTGTTTTCCTCCTCTTCTTACAGCGGATCACTCCGGTTTGCGTTGCCTGTCCTCATCGAGTTATCCGACAAGTCTCGGCGGTGAATCGCATGCTTGCTTCGCTTCGCGCGATTCTCGCACGGGACCTTCCATCGGCTCGTTCCTCGCCGGGATAGGTCTCCGCCTCTCGTGTGATCTTACTAATACTCGGATTAGAGCTTGACGTAGATATATACACCAGCCGGTGCGTCCAGCTTCTGCAGAGCCTCAACTGTCTTGTTTGTCGCGTTTGTAACGTCGATGAGTCTCTTGTGAGTTCTCTGCTCGAACTGCTCTCTGCTGTCCTTGTACTTATGGACCGCTCTGATGATAGTTACGACTTCCTTCTCTGTTGGCAGAGGGATTGGTCCGCTTACATCAGCGCCTGTCTTCTTGACTGTGTCTACGATCTTCGCAGCATACTTGTCGAGAAGAGCGTGGTCATAAGCCTTCATTCTGATCCTGATTTTCTGTAATTCGCTCATTGCTTTCCTCCTGAATTTTGTACAAATTATCGCTATGCTTGTACAGGACTCCGCCTGCTTTCATCTCTCCGGATCTCATGCAACTCTTTGAAACCCTTTGAAATTCCGGCGTTTTGCTGTCCCTGTGCTCTCCGCTGAGGCGTCTTACACTCTTTCGCGCGTTTCCTATCGGACGGCACACAACAAAAAAGCGAAACCCTTCGCCCCCATCAAGTGAGGACTTCTCGGCAGAAATTATCCGCTAGCACGGTAACTTCCTGCTTCTTCGCGTTTAACAAGCCTTTGAATTATATACATCAGCAATATAGAATGCAAGCCTTTTTTGATATCTTTTTTGCGTATTTTTGTAGGTCCAAGAATAGCGAAAGTCCCTGTTTTCAAGGTGTTGAGGATCCGATCCCCTAACACCCTTATCCGCGTTTCCCACATCCCTATTTATAGTAGTCTGTATGCCCGTCCACATACTATATGTAGACAATCGAAAAGCGCCCCCGATCGGAGACGCTTCCACACCGCTGTTTCGCTATTTCCTCTAACGGCTCGTACGCTGCGGCTTTGACTTCGCTGTCACTCGTCAATCGCCGGCGTTCTGCGTAAAGGAATTTCCATGACTCTGGCTTCGCTGGCGCTCGCCAATCGTCAGGACAATTCCTCTAACGGCTCGTACGCTGCGAGTCTTAGCCCGGTGGCCACTGCATGGCGCGCTTGCCGAGAATGTGGATGTGCAGGTGCTGTACGGTCTGCTGGCCGTCCTCTCCGGTATTGATCACGCATCTGTAGCCGTTCTCAAGACCTTCCTTGGCAGCAACCTCTTTTATCTTGAGCATCATGTGGCCCATGAGCTCTGCGTGCTCGTCGCTGAGATCATCCAGCGAGGCTACGTGGATCTTTGGCACCATCAGCATGTGGACCGGCGCCTGAGGCGACGCGTCGCGGAAGACGGCGATCTTGTCATCCTCATAGACCATATCGGTAGGGATGTCGCCGTTTGCGAGCTTGCAAAAAATGCAGTCTTCCATAGATCTGATCCTCCTTAATATTTTTACCGCTATTCGTTGTGTAATGGCTTTAAGCCTGTCGATGAATTTGTTCATAGCAATACTATTGTACCATAATACGTGGCTGTCTCACATGTTCTCTAGGATGTTTATAGCAAATGAGTTGCAAATGCTTTTGTGCGCTACAGTACGGCGATTGGACGGTTGCTGGAGCGAGATGGTCCGAGGAGGAGCTGAAGCTACACCGCGGCAGCGAGCTGACAACGAAAGGGCGCGGAAACTAGGACGAGCTAAGCGAGTCCATTTCCGGGACCCATGGAGGCTCGATGAAGCGGATTGTACTTCGCGACGACGAGGCACGAGCCGGAAGCAATCGTCCGAGCGCCAGCATGTACCAAATCCCATTCAATCGATCACTTCTGCAAGCGCTCCGTCGCGGAACGGTCCTGTGATCCTTACTTCGCAGAATTCTCCGGGATGCGGTCCCCGGTCCTCTTCTTTTATATATGTACGTATATAGTTTCCGGTATATCCGCTCAGATAGCCGTCGCAGCTCTCCTCGGCAAGGAATCTGTGCGTCCTGCCTTTGTTCTGTTCGATAAATGCAGCCAGGGCTCTGTCTGCGGCTTCGCTAAGCTCCGAGCCTCTGCGGGTCTTGGTATTTCCGTCCACCTGCCCGTCCATCTTCTCGGCCTTGGTCCCCCGGCGGCTCGAAAATCTGAACACGTGGACTCTGCCGAAACCGGCCTTTGCGATCAGCTCCAGTGTCTCTCTGTGGTCCTCCTCCGTCTCTCCGGGGAATCCTGCGATTATGTCAGTCGTGATCCCGTAATCAGGATCGAAGTCCTTGAGCGCCCTTACTATCTCCAGATACTCGTCTGCGGTGTAGCGACGGTTCATGAGACTGAGCACATGATCGCTCCCGCTCTGTATCGACAGGTGGAGATGGTGGCACAGCTTGCCATAGCCAAGGAGCTTCTTTACGTCGTTGACATCAACAACAGTAGGCTCGAGCGAGCTGAGTCTGATCCTGAAGTCTCCCTCAATTGCGTCAATGCGCTTGATTATGGTCTCCATCCCAGAGAGCCCCTCTTCATCCGCCAGCCTCTCGAAGCTGAAGCCCGGTTCGCTGCCATAGAGTGCCGTATTGATGCCTGTCAGCACTATCTCCCTGCAGCCCTTGTCCACGAGCGCCTTAGCTTCGGCTGTTATCTCATCCGGCTGCCTGCTCCTGACCCTGCCTCTCGCATATGGGATCAGGCAGTACGAGCAGAAGCGGTCGCAGCCTTCCTCTATCTTGATATATGCCCTGCTCATCGAGGACTCGGCCGAGGTGACCCTGCCCATGTCCTCATAGTCTCTGAGCTCGTCGTAGGCGAGCACGTCCTTCAAAGGAAGATCCGTGATTCTTTCCATACGGCCCGTATGGCCGCCCCTTTCGAGCATGTCATATACTATGTCCGCTATCCCTGCCTTGCGGCTGTTGCCGACTATGATATCCACCTCCGGCATCTCCGCCACTTCCTCTTCGGCGACCTGGACGTAGCAGCCGGTCACCACCATGAGTGCATCGGGATTGATCGATTTGAGACGTCTGATGAACTGCCTCGACTTCCTGTCAGCGATATTGGTCACCGTGCAGGTGTTCACGATATATACATCGGCGGGCTCATCCTCACCCACGATCTCGGCGCCACGCGAAACGAAGGCCTCCTTGATGGCCTCCGTCTCGTATTGATTTACTTTGCAGCCCAGAGTATGGAATGCTGCCTTCATGTTATTACCTCTCTTCGGAATGATGATCTGTGATTGCTTGTGTGTGCTCTCTCATCATATGGTTTTCAATTGAGTCTATCATTCCTTCGTTTGAGGGTCAACACGAGAGCTTCCCCCGCAGCGGCCATCAGGGCCATGTACCCCAGGAGCGGCATGATATCGTCTCCCGTCTGCGGCGACCCGGGTGCTTCAGTACCCACTATTTTTACAGTCTGCTTTTTGTTGTTGATGTCAGCGTGTGTAGCGATGACTTCTCCGTCTCTCTTCATGTACTCATACACTACCGCCTTCTTGCCTCCGAGGCTCGCGCCGCTCAGCTCGAACACTACCTCCGTGCTTCCGCTTGTTGACGAGGACCAGAAGCTCGTCGATGCAGTGATCTCTTTGCCCTTGTCATCGAGCAGAGGTTTGCCCGTGGCTTTGTCCATGAGCTTCCCCTCCATCGTATACTGCCTGCCCGCGGTCACTCCGCTGTACTCTATCTCATCGATTATCGTGATGCTCTCATCCGCCCTCGACTTCTGAGATCCGGTCTCACCGTCTCTGGCCCTGGTCTCTATCGCGGGCTGATCGGGCTGATCCGGTTGCCCAGGCTTCTCCGGAGTCTTCTCGTCATCAAAGGTCCCGAGATCCAGTACCACTCTGCTTCTGTCGATGGTGACCACATCACTGATGAGCTCATAGCCCTTGTTGGCTTCGCATCTGAGCTCTTCCATTTTATAGGTATCATACGGAAGTGCGCCAAGTTCGTTGTCAGGGGCTGCGCCGGTCTCCTCGTCATTGTAGCCGTTGAACCAGACTCCGTCCCTCGCGGACTTTCCCTCGTTAGTCGCGTGATCATGTGCGTTCCAGCTCGAGGCTGTAGAGGCGAATCCGTTGCGGTCTGTAACCAGAATGTGGTTCTCGCCCGTTGTGACGGAAGTAAACCTGAACAGTACGCCTGACATGCGCTTCCTGCCCTCCGCGGATTTCGTGAAGCTGATATCCCCTCTGTACACCTGATCTCCCAGCGAATCATCTCCCGCCAGAGGAGCGAATGTCTCAAGGGTCTCGACGCTGCCTGACTCCGTGATCGCTCTGTAATATGTGTTCTTATCGATCTCGTAGCCTATCGGCGTGCAGGTCTCGCGCACGGATATGATGCCTATCGGCAGCACCGCCCTGCCCGAGCTGTCCCTGTACAGCGGCGCGCTCTTGTCCTGTACGAGGTATCCGTCGGGATCGTTCATATATATGCGCCCGTCTGCATCCGTCCTGTAAACCCACACGGCGTCCGCGCCGCTGATCTTCGCAGGCATCCTGTCGGATACCGCAGCTGCCATCTGCTCGCTGCTCATCCCGGCGGAAGGAGTCACGTCATAATACTTTATCGTATACTCCGCCCCCTCCAGGCTCGCTGAGCCCTGAGGCTTAGCCAGACCCGTCTCCTTATCCAGCTTCTGTATGAGGATCTCTACAGGGTTGGACTTAGGTACGTCTGAGGTCACGTACGTCGTGGTCTCCTCCGTCCTGACCGCGATGCAGCCGATCCCGGTATCCAGGGCATATCCCCTCGGGGCCGCAGTCTCTTTGATGTAGTAGCTTCCGGTCTCGACCTCGATCGGATCGGATGAGCCGTCTGCCTTGACGCTTATGACCGCGTCAGCCCCATTGCTCGTCTTTGCGATCTGAGTGCATGCCGCATCGATGTAGAGAGTATACCGTGCTCCCTCCGGGGTGTAGCATGCATTGCCCTCGGTGGTCACGGGGATGGATGAGCTCTTCTGCACATTGGCTCTGCCGTACTCAGTGCTGTAGAAGGCGCCCAGCGTGTCCTGATACCCGTCCACTCTGACCCAGAAGACCTCGAATGATGCCGGAGGATCCGGGAGGTTGGCCAGATCGGCTACCATCGCTTTGACCTTGGTCTTCACCTTGCTGTCCACTCCGTTCCATATCCTGCCGCTGTCCGCATAGTTCTCGTATATGTATGACAAGGCCATGTGACCTATAGGATAGTCCTTGAATCCGGTCTTGTTGTTGTCTCCGAACCACCTGCTCTTGGTCACGTTCTTATATCCGTAGGCTCCCGGCAGGTAGTAGATCATCTTTCTCATCACCGCCGCTTTGCCGGTATCCAGATCGTCGATCACCGTGACCTTGTATGTATCCTCCGGCGGAGTCAGGCGGTATGGCTGAACGCAGTAGGCATACGATCTGGACACCCCGGGGACCTCATCCAGGTCGACCGGCTCGCCGTTGATATGGGTGACCCACCTGACGTGGGTCCCTGCCGATCCCGTACCGTAGTACTGGATGTCGCCGGTCTTAAGCGTAACGGTCTCGGCCGCTGCATCCGCCGGCATGACGGATGCAGCGATCACGGAAGCGAATGCGAGCAGGAATGTCAGCGTGAGCGTAAGCCATCTGTGATCTCTGCTCCGGGATATCATGCCATACCTCCTGCCTCCTCGTTATCTTCTGCCATTTCCGGCGGCTCTGCCGCTTCGGCCGGCACCACGGGCCCCGTCTGCCTTTCCGGCTTATTCGATCCTCCCGGAAAGCCGTCCATGAGGCCGTATCTCATGCCGAGGAATCCCGCGAGCTTCTCCGCCTCATCTTCGTAGAGAGTGATGCCTTTAGACATCCTCACATGTCCCGGATCCCAGTCGCGCAGGTCTACCTTGGCGGCTCCTCCGTTCCAGGAAACGATGTTGGCTTCTCTGGTCCATCCTGTCTCCGGCCTTGTGCCGAACACGCCGATATGTTCGATCATGTCGTAATGGACCTCGTCATTTTTTCTCTGTGTCGTTCTGTTCTGAGTATTAGGCATTTTTGTTCTCCTTTCCGCTGCAGCCATATTCATCTCGTCCTGCTGCAACTGCCTTGTGTCAAGATGCTACTGATTTCGGCGTGACAAAGCGAACAATAAAAGCCCTTAATCCGACATTATTTTCCCTTTTTTTGAGATTTGCATGAAAACGCAGGTCCGGGCCTCCAAAACCGCGCAAAATAATTTTTTATCCGTCCGGAACAGGTAGTAGAACCGATTGAAAATGAGACTAAAAGAGCAGCACATTTTACAGAATTGCAGCCGGATTCTCCACTTCTCGGATTTGGCTACAATTCCGGCCCGCTTCGGATTTCGCTTAGAGGACTTTTTGAGACTTTTGTACATCAAATGGTCATAATCGGCTTTTCATGTACATTTTCTTTTTGTCATACTGCAGACACTAGGCAAGGAATTGACAATAACACGGTAATTCAAGCTTATTGTAAAGTGAAATCGATGATATAAGGGGCAGCTGAGTGATCATGCTAGTCTGCAGCTTCAGAAATTG
>JAZUNV010000149.1:0-5215 GCA_045604305.1 Anaerovoracaceae bacterium
GATCCTTCGCTTCGCTCAGGATGACAGAAGTGAGCCTATTTGAATGTAGGGAATATAAGGCACTCGGACAGGAGCCGCTCGTAGTTATCGGTAGCACCGAGCTCCAGATAATCCATGTCGTGTGCCAGCTCCTCCATCCTGCGCTTCACCTTTGAAGACATCAGAGCCATGTAGGCGCCCGTCTTCGATGTGTTGCCCACATACTCGATGCGGTCCTCGACCTCGAACGGAAGTATGCCAGTTCCGGTGATGCTCTCAGCCGGAAGATGAGCTCCGAACTGTCCCGCGATCAGGACCTTGTCGAGATCCTCCATGCCTATACCGGCCTTCTTCATCAGCGCCATGAAGCCTGAGAGTATCGCTCCCTTGGCGAGCTGCACCTGGCGCACATCTCCCTGAGTGATGTACAGCGGCTCGTCGCCCTCAGTCATCCTGAAGGAGCGCTTGCCCTCTTCATCCACGCTTATGTACTTCGACCTGTAGTCGTCATCATCGAACTTGTCCGCCTTGACGAAGGCTCCAGTCTTCCTGACTATGCCGGTCCTCAGAAGCTCCTTGGTCACTGTGAGGATTCCGCTTCCGCAGATACCTGCAGGCTCGCAGTCCCCGATTATCTTGAGATCGAGTCCGTCCTCAGCGATGTGTATGTCCTCGATGGCGCCCTCGGCAGCTCTCATGCCGGAGCTTATGTTCATGCCCTCAAGCGCAGGGCCCGCCGCGCATGAGCAGGACATGAGCCTGCCGTCTGCTGCGAGCACGATCTCGCCATTGGTACCGATGTCTATGAACATCACATTGCCCTTCTGATGCCTGAGGTCGCATACGTAAGCGCCCGCGACTATGTCGGCTCCGATGTATGCGGATACGGAAGGCAGGCAGTAGAGCCTTGCTCCCGGCGCTGCCTTGAGGCCTATATCCGAAGCCCTGACGTCCTTGGCGCGCGCAAATACCGGAGCGAACGGTGCCTTGCCTATAGGCCTTGCATCTACTCCCATCAGCATGTGCATCATCGTGCAGTTGGCTCCGACAGCTACTTCATATATCTGATCCTGTGTAAGGTCATGCTCATCGCATATGGACTTCACCATCTTGTTGATGGATCCGACTATGGCCTTCTGGAGTTTGTCCCTGCCGTCCTCCGGATTCTCTATCTCGTATGTGATCCTCGTAAGGACATCGAGGCCGAAGAACTTCTGGGCGTTGATCTCAGAAGCGTGTCCGAGCTCCTCCCCCGTCAGCATGTCGACGAGCGAGCATACGACAGTGGTCGTGCCGATGTCTATCGCGACTCCATACATGTACAATGTCGTGTCACCCGGCTCGAGAGCGATCACCCTGCCGTCATGGAGCACCGCAGTGTACTCTCCCGGCAGCATCGAATGCTCGTGAAGAGCCACATAGTCGACTTCAGCTCCCAGCTGGTCTATGATCTGATCCTCGAACGGGGTCTGGTCCGCAAGCGTCGGCTTGTGGATCGTGACCGCTGTCTTCTTAATGTCCGCATCAAATTCGAAATCAGGCATGTAGCCCGAGGCGAGCACGTCGTGCTTCTTTTCCTTTTGCATGAGCTCGATCGAGATGTCTCCCGAAGGGAAAGTAAGGCATGCAAGCCTTACGCCCTGCTCTATCTCGTCAGCTTTCAGTATGCCGCGCTCGGTCTCGCCGGCTTCACCGGCCGCGCCGCCTGTTACCCTGACCCTGCACTTGCCGCAGAGTCCCTTGCCTCCGCAGGCGTTATCTATGAACAGGCCTGCGTCCAGCATTACTTCCATCAAATTCTTGCCGGAGGCAAAATCGAATTCCTTTCCCTCCGGCATTACAGTTAATTTAGGCATTATTCAATGTTCTCCAATATTATTGTCTAATGAGATCCTTCGTCGCTTCGCTCCTCAGGATGACATGGGCTGGCTTCGCTCCTCAGGATGACACTGATTTTTAATCAGCTATCCCGCAGAGCTTCTTAGCGACTTCTACTGCCTCAACGGCATTTCTCGAATATCCGTCAGCACCGATGTCCTCAGCGTACTTCATGGAGATAGGGCTTCCGCCTACCATGACCTTGACGCTGTCTCTGATGCCCTGCTCCTTGAGCTTGTTGATGACCTCCTTCATGCCCGGCATTGTCGTCGTCATGAGTGTCGACATCATGATGAGGTCGGCATCGACTTCCTTCGCCTTCTCGACGAAGCTGTCGAGCGGCACGTCTCTTCCGAGGTCGTACATCTCAAATCCCGCAGTCTCCATCATGATCTTGACGAGGTTCTTGCCTATATCGTGAGTGTCGCCCTCGACTACTCCGATGACAGCCTTCTTGGACTCGCCCATGCTTGCATCCTCAGGAAGGTGCGGTCTCAGTACGTCGAGGCCCGCGTACATAGCGTCAGAGCAGAGCAGAAGGTCTGTAACGAAATACTCCTCCTGGTCGTACATCTCGCTAGCGCGGTTCATACCGTCAACGAGTCCGTGGAGGATACCGTCGAGCGCATCGTGTCCCGCCTCTATATACTCCTCACACACATCGGCGATATCTTCGTCCTCCATCTCGAATACCATGTCGGACATCTTCTGCAGCAGTTCTTCTTTAGTTGCCATTATATATATTCTCCTTTATCAGTTTATGACTTATCTTTGTCGCACGTGCCCAATAATAGCACATTATTCCTTATTCAGCACTACATCATTAAGAGCTTCCTCGGCTATGCCAAGAGGGATCATGCCCTTGCGCGCTCCCCTGCCGTACTTTCTGGCAGCGAATATGAACGCGTCGAAGTTCTCGCGAGGCGTGCCGATAGGTACCTGACAGCCCGTGCCGAGGGTGTATCCGTTCTCCGCCTCAGATCCGTTGATGATGCACTGTTTACATGTCTCGATGACATCGTCTATCGTGCCGTTGAGCATCACATCCACCGGAGCCACATTGCCGACGAGTCCGAACACAGGACCCATCTTGTCCCTTGCGGATGCGAGGTCTTCCATGTTATCTACGCTGAAGCTCGCGACCTTGAGCTTGAGCATCTCGTCCCACAGCGGTGAGGTCTTGCCGCAGATATGGATCCCCGGCTTCCTGCCCAGTGTCTGGGTAAGTCCCTCGACGAGGTATTCGAGCCATGGAGCCGAGAACTTATTATAGTTCCTCTTACCGAGTATGTCGGCGCAGCTGATAGGATCACATATCGTGCATCCTCCGCCGCCGAATTCCTCAGCGAACATCTCAGCATACGCAACTGTATAATCTACCGTCCACTTGAGCAGGTCATTGAGCTGATCAGGATACCTGACCGTGTCTCTGAGTATCATCTCGACCGGTCTGATCAGGGACGCATTGGTGAAAGGTCCCGCTACCGGCATGGCTATACCCATCTCAGGGAATGCCATCTTGAGATCGATGCCCCTCTGGAGGACTGCGAGGAATACAGGATTCTTCTTAGGATCGTCCTTCATGAGTTCAGGAAGCATCGACCAGTCTGTGAGGACAGGCTTCACCACGCGGTCGATACCGACTTCCGGGAAGTATACCTCGGAGCCGACAGCCTGCGCCATGGTCCTGAGCCTCAGTCCGGAAGCGAGTCCTCCGATGTTGAACTCTTCTTTCCTTCTCTTTATAACGTCGATGTGGACTTTGACGTCGTTTCTCCACTGAGCAGTCGTATAGCCGAAGATGTTGGCCATCGCCTCCTCATTGCTCTGCAGTGAGAACGGGATGTGATCGACCGTCTCACCCGCAGCGTACTTCTGCATCCTCTCGCCCTCAGACATGGTCTCAGGGTACTTTTCCATTTCTTTCTTTAACTCTTCGTAAGTCATAGAACTCTCTCCCGGTCCAAAGCTATATGTATTGTAAAAATAATATACCAATAACTCTTTGTCCGATTATTGAATAAATCTATGCAAGACTGATCCGGTATAGAGATCAGGACATAATACAAGATTGTCAACCCCTTGCAATCAGCGGGTTTCACAAAAACTGAAAACGGCCCACGCTATTCGTAAATTCATTTGCACAGGCATTTATTCTACAATTTTTACAAGGATAAACTCTGAGCGGAGAGGTGCCATGCCAAGAGAAGAACTCTTTACAATAGGTGAATTCTCGGCCATCACGGGAGTAGGTATATACTCTCTGCGTTATTATGATGAGATCGGCGCTCTCAAGCCTGAGTATGTGGATCCTGTAAGCAACTACAGGTATTACGGCTTCAGGCAGCTCAGCCGCATACCGGCGATCAGCATATGTAAGGATGCAGGCATCAAGCTGAGCGAATTTGACTCCTTCCTTGTGGACGGATCGGTCGACTACGGCAAACTGCTCGAGGCAAGCCGCAAGGCGATCGAGGAGATCATCGACAGCTGCCGCAGCAAGGAGCGCGAGTTTGATCAGATAGAGGAATTCTGTACCATCATGAGCAAGCTTGGTCAGAAGCAGAGCTTTACGGAAAAGCTCCGGGATCTGGATATCTGGACCATACCTTACGAGGATATCCCGTCTCAGCGCGGATCCTCAGGCATGCTCGTGAAGCTCTCCGAAAGCGCGGCCAAATGTGGGATGCGCATAATGCCGTCTACGTACGGAGTTCTGAGGATCAGGGAGGCAGATGGTTTCAGAGACTATGCCTTCTCCACACTGGCCGATCAGGATAAGGCCGCTTCAGGAAACGAACACCACATGGTGATACCGGACGGCGATTATCTCTTTGCCGTCATGGGATCGTGCAGCATCGACGAAGCCTCTGAGCTTATGGATGCTCATGCCAAAGAAATCTGCGGTGATCAGATATTGTCCCTTGCTCTCCTTTCCGGAGGCACTTCTGATCCGCTGTACTGCGCGGCAGCCAGGATCACCGGCTAGATACTCATTAACTGTGATCACAACGCGAAGCCCTCGGCTAAGGCCGGGGGCTTCACTTTACTATCTCATTATCACATATTACAGGATGTTTGAAAATTTCCTGTTATGCTGCCTCACCCTTCTTGATAGCGTCATGCAGGAAGAGGAAGGATGTGATGTAGCATACGCATACTACCATGATCGTGAGTGTACGCAGGCTCATGCTCTTTACGATGAAGTAAGCCAGGAATACTCCGATGGTTCCGCCGATAGCCTGAGTCCAGCATGCTACAGGGTCATAACGTCCCTCAGCGATGAACTTAGGGCCATTACCGAATGCCATCAGGAATAAGTCGGATCGTAGCCATGTCGTTCTGTGAGCCAAGGAGT
>JAZUNV010000150.1:0-24019 GCA_045604305.1 Anaerovoracaceae bacterium
CCGACTTCCTTTATCCTCGACAGGAACGACGACCTCAGCATCAGGAACATCTCGATGAGAGAGATGAGCATGATGATCCCCGCCACCACTATGGCCGAAGTCAGCTGATCCTTTCTCTCGTGGATATAAGCCTTCCTGTCGCGTTCGTCGTTGATCTTCGAAGGCAGGCTCTGACCGTCCAGGATGGCCTTGACCGCGATCGGATTCTCGGCGTAGGCGCTGAAGTTCTTCTGCTTCCTGATGTAGTCAGCCTTGATCGTGTCGGCGTTCACGTAGTAGGTGTCATCGTCGGCTCCGTCCGAAGTGAAGTAGCCGACCACCTTGAGCTTGTGGCCCGCGACCTTGACATTGACGGCCTTGCCGATAGGGATCTCTTCCTCGTGGTCCGCGTTGATGATGGTCTCGAAGGCGTTCTCAGGCTTCCTGCCGCCCTTCTTGACCTTGATCTTGTTCTTGGCCAGATCGAGATCCATGACCCTGCCGCTCTTGACTACATCCTCTTCCTCTCCTTCAGCACCGAAGGAAAAGCCGTCCTCCGATTCGTTGCCGTTGGAAAGTATGTACATCACCTGACTCGCGTCCACGAAGAGCGAAGGTGACTCGGTGTCCACTACGCCCACGATCTTGTAATCGTCGAGGTTCGGCACAGTAATCCTCCTGCCTACGAATTCCTCCATGGTGTCGAGTCCGACCGCCACGCCAAGATTGTCTCTCAGGAATTCATCGACGATGGACTTATCAATCAGCACATCGCGAGGTTCCGAAGGCATGCTGCCGCAGACTACCTGCTCAGGCTTCAGTACAGAGCTCAGAGCTATGGATACCGAGAGCTCTTCGGCCGCATAGTTCGACTGCAGATAGTCGTCCAGAGGCAGAGTGACGCTCTTCTTGCTGGACCCCGGTATGACATACGACACCGTATCGAGCCCCTCCACGACGTCGAGCAGATCCTCGGTCTTGTCCGGATTGGCGATCGTCAGGTAATTGCCATTCGTGGTCCTGTAGTCCACAGGCTTCACGTCGAGTATACCCATGACATTGCTGACCGCGAGGAACGCGAACATCGCCGCGAAGACGAAGCCTATCATCAGGAACTTCTTCACCTTCTTGAAGCTCTTCACTGTCTTCCACCCGCTACTGATCATATTGGTCAGCTTGTAGATGGAGGTATACCTCGCCTTATACTTCGCCGGCAGATAAGCCGTGTAGTCGAAGTCCTTGTCCTCGAAGTAGGTCTCGTCCATCGCCATGTAGTGCTCGTCGACCATCTCGATGTTGGAATTCTCGTCTACCACGTTGAGCATGCCGCCCGTATTGATGTAGAGGTTGTTTCCCTTGATGACGAGCTTGATGTCGGCCTGACGCTCATCGTCGCTGTAGACCTTGACGCTCACGTCGTCCTGCCTGAAGTCCTTCACTACCGCCATGTCCTTGAGGTAGATCTTGTTCTCAAGCTGATAGTCGAGGTATCTCGATGAATCGTTGTTGTACGCCTTGATGATCTTGCCGTCCTTCATCTCCGCCACGTGGTCGGAGTAGAATTCAGCGATGTTCCTCTCGTGAGTTACGAGGATGACGAGCCTTTCGCGGGAGATAGTCTTGATGATGTTCATGATCTCGAGAGTGTTGGCACTGTCGAGGTTGCCCGTAGGCTCATCCGCGATGATGATGCGCGGGTTCTTGACTATGGCTCTTGCGATCGCGACCCTCTGCCTCTGGCCTCCCGAGAGCGAGCCCGCATTCTTGTTGCGGTACTGGTCGATGCCGACCTTCTCAAGGCAGTATCTGACCCTGTCGTAGATCACATTCTTGTCCTTGATGCCGATCATGCGAAGCGCGATGGCGACGTTCTCAAAGACAGTCCTGTCATCCAGCAGGTTGAAGTTCTGGAAGATGTAGCCGATGCGCGCGTTCCTGATGCTGTCGATCCTGCTCGAGGAGAAGCGCGTGATAAGCTGATCGTCTATCCAGATCTTGCCCGAATTGACCTTGTCCAGGCCGCCGATACAGTTCAGCAGCGTGGTCTTGCCGCAGCCTGAAGGACCGAGGAGGCACACGATGCCTTTGTCCGGCAGCGTCATGGAGGTGTTGTCGATGACGTGTATCTGATTGGCCTTGCCCTTGTAATAGTATTTGTTGACCTTTTCCAGCTTGATCATCCGCTACACCCCCTCTCTGAATGCCTTCATAGCACTCCTGGTGAAGATGTTCCTGGAGTATCTGTTGGCGATGAGCAGCGACATCAGCAGCAGCACCACGGCGAGCACTCCGTAATCCACCGGCGTGAGGTAGTAAAGCAGCTTGGTGATTTCCTTTACGTTTATAATGCCCCGCTTGACGAGCACGACAAATGCCATGTCGACCGCATAGGCTATGATCATCATGAGTATCAGCTCGACCCTGAGGATATTGTCGGTATTGGCCTTGGTGGCGCCGAGTATCCTGAGCGTCGAGTAGTACGAATTCCTCGATCTCATGATGAGCTTGATCACTGCATAGGCGATGAAGAACAGGATGATGAATTCAAGCAGAAGCCTGCCGTAGGTCATGAGGCTGATCACGACATTGAAGCCGCCCGTTGAATCCGAGAGCGAATCCTTGATCGCGAGTGTCGTGAACCCCATCCCGTTGATGGCTTCGAGGGTGTCATCGGACTCCTGTTCATTCGTCATGTATGCGCTTATCTGGAAATAGCCCTTGTCGAAGAGCTTCTTGAAATCATTGTTGCTGATGAACACGCAATTATAGTACATGTCGTATTCATCTCTGGAGATGCCTGCGAGCTTATCGCAGTTCTTGTCCGTTATGATATCGGCGATCTCGTACTCGCCCTCTGACTCAAAGAACCTATTCTTGATCTTCAGGCCGAGCTTCTTGCCCTTGGCCTGCTCCTCCGGATAGTAGTATGTCTGATCCTCGAGTATGAAGGCCTTGCCCTCAGGCACATTCTTGGAGGTGAAGACCGACTTCTGATTCTCGCTTTCGATCCTGGTGCCGCCGAAGTTCATCTCCGCATTGGAGCTTCCCGACATCATTGCCACCAGCAGCTCATTGCTGACGGTATCGGTCGCGTATATGGTCGAGTATCCGTAGAGCGAGTAGTTCGAGTCATCATCGATCTCGTTATCGATGATGATGCCCGAGACCTTGATGTCCTTGTCGAACTCGTAGGTCTGCATCTGGGCCATGTCCTGGAGCTTGACCGTCGCTCCGATGTAGGACTCGCCATTGTCCGAGACGCTGATTATGGCATCACTGGTCGCGTCGATCTTGACGACCACTTCATAATCATCCTCAGGCATCTTGCCGTAGGTAAGGTCTTCCTGCTTGATCTGCGAGGCCGGCATCACCGGGCCCTCGATGTAGAAGTCGCCCAAAGTAAAGCTGACACCGCTGTCTACAGCGATATCGTTCTTGACGATCTCCTTGATATTAGGTGTATCGAGTATCTTCCGGAAGTCCTCGTCCGTAAACTGGCTCTCATCGGCCTTCTTGATGATGATCCTGTCGGAGCTCGCGTTGAGGAAGTATGGGTTGGTGCCGAGGAGGTCGCTCTCGTGCATGCTGTTCTTGGTGGTCGCGTACTGGCTGAGCACCGCGGTGGACACGAAGAAATATACGATGAAGAGCAATATGAACTTGGCCGGCAGGTTGAATGTGTTCCTGATGCCCAGCATGATCTCTGAACTCTTCCTCATGTTCTTTGGCCTGCCGACTTCGCCTCTCACGGCGCGGTTGCCGCGTCTTGAGTGTCTGGCTATCCTCTCAGGACCGTCTTCGGCATCATCTGTGCCGTCGCCGGATCCCGCGGCCTCCATGCTTTCATCCGTCAGATAATCATCCGGCGAAGCTTCATGCACCGTTTCGATCTTCTTGTCTTCGATGATCTTGCCGTCGTGCATCGTGATCTTGCGAGTGACATAAGGCTCAGCCTGCTCGTAGTTGTGCGTTACGATGACTACCAGCTTGTCGCCCGATACCTTGCTGAGAGTCTCCATGACGTTCTCAGCGGAAGCGCTGTCGAGGTTGCCCGTAGGCTCATCGGCTACGATGATAGGCGCGTCCTTGGCCAGAGCACGCGCGATGGCCACCCTCTGCTTCTGACCGCCGGAGAGTTTGGAGACCTTGGTCCTCCTGTACTCGTTCAGGTTGACCAGATCGATGAGCTCAAGTATGCGCTCCTTGCACTCGCTCCTTTTCTTTCCGGACAAGAGCATGACGATCTCAATATTCTGATAGACCGTGTAGCTGTTGATCAGGTTGAAATCCTGGAATATATTCCCGATGTAAGTCTTGCGGTATAGCTCGTAGTCCTGGGTGCTATAGGCAGTAGTGTCCTCTCCGCACACGAACATCTCACCTTCTTCGTAGGTGTCAAGTCCGCTTATGACATTGAGGAGTGTCGATTTACCGCTTCCGCTCTCACCGGTGATCGCTACGAATTCACCGATGTCCAGGTCGAGGTCTATCCTTGAGAAACCCATGCTGACGGAGTCTTCGCCGGCATAGTATTTCGATACTTTCCTGAGTTCTATAGTGTGTGACAACGAATTGATTCTCCTTTGGTAAGAACCCTGCACGTCTTCAGGCATCAGTTGGACAGGGGGTCGGTCCCCCTGTCCAGAAGTGTCGTCCTTAGCTATGCGAAGGTTCTTTTATTCATTATGCTGCAGACAGCTGCGGCCTAGATCTTGCCGTCCGATCCGAGCACGTTCACGATCTTGTGAGCTACCATGTCCTTGACAGCCTGTCTTGCCGGCTTCAGGTACTGGCGCGGATCGAAGTGATCCGGATGCTCTGCAAAGTACTTGCGGATGTTGCCTGTCATTGCAAGACGGATATCCGAGTCGATGTTGATCTTGCATACGGCTGATCTGGCCGCCTGACGGAGCTGATCCTCAGGGATGCCGATCGCATCAGGCATGTTGCCGCCGTACTGGTTGACCATGGCTACGAATTCCTGCGGTACGGATGAGGATCCGTGAAGAACGATAGGGAATCCCGGCAGTCTCTTTGTGACCTCTTCGAGTACATCGAATCTCAGTGGCGGCGGAACGAGGATGCCGTCTTCGTTTCTGGTGCACTGAGCCGGCGTGAATTTGTAAGCACCGTGCGATGTGCCGATGGCGATAGCGAGCGAATCGCAGCCTGTCCTGGATACGAATTCCTCTACTTCCTCAGGCTTTGTGTAGCTCTCATGCCCTGCCTCTACTACCACTTCGTCCTCTACTCCGGCAAGAGTTCCAAGCTCAGCTTCCACGACTACGCCGTGATCGTGAGCGTATTCCACTACCTGCTTTGTGACAGCGATATTTTCTTCGAAAGGCTTCGAAGACATGTCGATCATGACCGAGGTGAAGCCGCCGTCGATGCAGCTCTTGCAGAGCTCGAAGGAATCACCGTGGTCGAGGTGGAGCGCGATAGGGATATCCGGGTTCTCGATAACAGCAGCCTCTACGAGCTTCACGAGATAAGTGTGGTTCGCATAGGCTCTGGCGCCCTTGGATACCTGCAGGATGACAGGCGATCTGAGCTCGCCGGCAGCCTCAGTGATACCCTGTACGATCTCCATATTATTGACGTTGAAAGCGCCGATGGCATAGCCACCG
This sequence comes from Anaerovoracaceae bacterium, assembly GCA_045604305.1. Classification (GTDB taxonomy): domain Bacteria; phylum Bacillota; class Clostridia; order Peptostreptococcales; family Anaerovoracaceae; genus Crickella. The sequence goes on from JAZUNV010000150.1 coordinate 5,610, forward strand.
TCATAGGCTTTCTTAAACATTTCTGTAGTTGTAACGAGTGCCATATCTAGTACCTCCTTTACGTTCTGATACAGCATATATTATATGTTGAAGGGAGGACACAATCAACCGCTAACGGGGATTATTTACACAGCTTTCACAAAAGATTCGGGGCCGGAGCGCAAGAAAAACCGCCTGCAGATCGCATGATCAGATCATGAGGGGGTTATGCCACAGGCGGCTACTCAACAATATTATTCAGGCTTCAGAGCATCACGCTCACTTGACCTTGACGCTTTTTGATTTCCATGCGGATACGTGCTTGACGCCTCCGTCGAATTTGTAAGCGCGGACCTGTACGGTGTACTTCTGTTTCGACGTCAGGCCGCCGACCTTCTTGGAGGTCTTTTTCTTGCCGGCGGTCGTCGTCTTATCCACTCCCGGACCGGTCACGCGGATCTCTATGCCCTGGATCTGCTTGAGCACCTTCTTTTTAGGCTTCTTCCACTTTACTGTGACCTTCTTCTTGCCGGCCTTAGGCTTCGATATCTTGACCGCAGGGAGATCCTGGATCTCAGCAGGGGCAGGAGGAGTCTGCGGCGACAGAGCAGGTATCCCTTCCGTCCTGGCCGCACCGCATCTGGTGCATTTATAAGTACGAACTCCTGCAACTCCTACGTCCGGCTGTTTAGTAACAACGCCGTTATCCCATGCGTGTCCCAGCGGCTCGATCGCTTCAAAATATACATAGTCGCAATCATTGCACGCGTGGATCCTGACTCCGACCTCAGTGCATGTCGGATCATCGATCACTTCCCAGTCTCCGTAATGATGGTTGCCTGTTGCCGGCAGGATCTCTGTTTTGACGCTTTCGCACATGGAACATTTGACCACTCGGCTGCCTGCAGTTGAGCAGCCCGGCTCCACAGTACTCTGAACTTTCCAGTTGTGATCGATCATTTCATCGATCCTGGTCTCTTTTTCAGTACAACCGTTATTGAGGCAATGTCTCTCACTCACTCCATCATGTGTGCACGTGGCCTCCTTTCCCGAGACCGTTGTCCACTTGCTCCACGTATGGGCCAGAGGATCTATATCTGTTTCAATTTTTATTGCCGTATTGCAGATCGTACACTTATACTCTATCAGGCCATGCTCCCGGCAGGTAGCTTCTTTCGTGACCACACCCTTGCCCCATCTGTGATCAGACATGCTCGTGCAGGTGTCATTGTTGTGCGAGATCGTGGCCGTCCTTGTAATATGGCAGGCATTGCATGTGAATGTTACGATACCCTCCTCAGTCTGAGTCGCCTCCCGAGTGATGACACCGTCATCCCAGCTGTGTCCGGTCGCAGGCGCGCTCCTCTCCTCGGAAGCCGTACAGCCATAGTTGCGGCAATGCCTCTCCTCTATGCCTCCTGTTGTACAGGTAGCAGCATGTCCCTCCTTTACGGCCCATCCGCTCCAGTCATGCTTCGAAAGATCAGCAGGCAAAACGACCGAATCAATACTTGTTATCTCAGACTTTCCGTCCTTGTCGAGATAGTTCTTTCCGCACTTTTTACAGGTATAATACATGGTGTTGCCGGCTTCGGTGCAGGTAGGATCCTTAGCCGAGACCACTTTCATTTCATGGACATGTTCCATTCCCATGATAATGTTGATCCTTTCCTCGGCCCGGGCGAGTTTATCGATGCCTGCAGGAACGACCTTATTTTTCTGATTCTTAGTGAGATTATCGTACTCCCATCTCAGATCAGCGATATTGCGCACCATTTCATCAGGCAGAGTATCTGCCGTGTATCCGTTGAAGGAATCCGGATCGATCGCATTGAGCCTTTCCGAGAGAGCTGCGGCAATTTGTTCATCGTTAGCATTGCGCTTTAGCTCCTTGATCTTCGCTTCCGCATCGGTCAGCTTACTGTAATTATCGATAAGTATTCTGGCATCATTCGGAAGCGCGTCGTAAAGCCTTCTTGCATTTTTGATATTATTTTCATCAGCAAGAGTTATCTGGTCCTTCGTCTTAAGCGCTTCTATAGCGTTCCTCGCATTAGTTACCGCTTCATCATCCCTATACTTCACGCCTGCATCATAAGACACTATCTCATTGATGAAGTTCTCGATCTTTGCACAGTCAGCCTTGCCGATAAGCTTCTTCTGATAGTCGCTCAGATCCTCATAATTTGCTTTGAGTTCATATACCTTCCTGTGGTATTCATCAGTCATGCCACTAAGAGGATCCGGCTTGTCTTTGATAAGATCATCCGCAAAATTCTTTACATTATCAGCTATCTTTTTATCGATCGTATCTCCGCTTGGCACCGCTGTGACAGCATGCGCAAAACTCAGAGGGCTGAACCAGTATTCATTTCCATATGCATCATACGCATGACCTGAATTGCACGGCCTGAGTTCATATGTATACTGAGAGCCGTTTACAAGATCTGTGTCTCTATCAGTAAACACATAATAACCGTCAGCATCTCTTACATCAGATGCAGGTACAGTGAACACAACGTAGTTCTTATTACCCCAAGTCTTCAGTATCTGATAGAAAGAAACGCTCGGGCTGCCGGCAGCAGGTTTCCATTTCAAAGTGACCTGTCTGTCACCTTCTATTACGATCGGCGTGACAGCATCGGGCAGCACGTCATGACTTACAGACGATTCCGCAGGCCAGATAAAACCGTCGATCACATTGCTTGGTTCGGAATCCGTGTACCTGTCTTTTCGAGCCCTTACTCTTAATCTCAGCGATCTTCCTCTCAGGCTCCTGAAAGCATCATATCTTCCATTTGTGTGATTATCATCATATTGCCAACTCATTATGGCAGCTCCGGTAGAATTACCGAATGCACCGGAGAAATTTGTCATATTAACAGAAGCATTATAATCATCGTCGCCAAGTTCTACCTGCAACCAGTCGCTGTCCTTGTCAGGATCTTTGTCTCTTGTCTGATACTCCAGGATATATTTCACGGGCGAGGCGCCTTCAGCAGGCGGCGTCCAACCGAATATGACATCGCCTTTTATAGCCTCAGCTCTGAAGTTAGTAGGTTTATTCACAGGATCTGATCTGGAGGATGTCGCAACAGTTTTAACTGCGCTGTTGTGGACCTTCCCATTAGCATCGGTCGCAGCTATATAATACTCGTATGTCTTACCGGGTGTCAGAGTGTTATCAACAGCTGTGTAGATAGTGTTAACGTGCGACTGACCAAGATCTTGCGCCGTCCATGGGCTCTTGTCCACCCTTCTCATGACTTCAAACTTGCTGATTTGAGTTCTATCGTTATGCAAGTCATACCATGTCAGCTCTGCAGTGCTGCCGGATGTTTCTTCGATCCTGAACGCAAGAGTGCTGTCTATGGTCAGAATAACAGGCGAAGACGAAGTGCTGCCCTTTGTATTCTTAGCTTCTACAGTTATAGAGTATGTCTCGCCGGATTCAACATCTTCTGAATAATCAATAGTTCTATATATCTTGTTTTCGCCGGAACCACCAACACCAACACTTTCTTCTACTGTTCTCCCCGTTCTTGTATTTTTTATTTTAACAACATAGCTTGAAAACGAATTCCCATCCGATGGCGGATCCCAGCTAATAAACATTTTACCGGATAGCAAGTTGTCATATCCTTCATAATCGTACCATTCATACCAGGCATTTACGTTCTCCGGAGCTCCGGGCTTTGCTTGATCATCTTCCTGAGCAGGAGCACTGCCATCAACAGCCGAATACACGAGATGTGCAGAAGCTTCACTGACACCCATCTCATTATATGCAACGATCCAGAACTCATGCGGCGATTGCCATGCAGTAACAGGATCATTGCCTCCCTGTGCCCAATCTTTATTCATTGTCATTGTATAAGACGATGTTCCTGCCGGCCTGCTTATATACCTTCCATTTGCATCTTCCTGACGCAGCGGGTGGTCCCATGTGTTCTTCCACATGAACTCATTCGGAATACCATTATCCGTCCTGTATATGATATAGCCGTCGACTTTGCCTCCGTTTTTATCAGGAGTCCAGCTCATGATCACATCGCCGTGTTCAGTGATCCTTCCTGTCAGTCTGGGAGCACCCGGAGCCTTTTCAAGCTCGTCTTCATCGACATCGCTTGTGTCTCTGCAGAAAAGAACAGGATTGCTGTATACGACAAGAGACGGGACCAGTTTACTGGTCCAGGAAAGCTGATAATTGTAATTACCGTCTATTGATAGGGAATCGGTATAGTCCACGCTGAAGTATTCATCAGCATTACTCCAGGTCTTGATAATAGCACCGTCCCGATATAGCCTGTACGTACCCTCGCCATAGTTAAAAGCATCCAATCTGGCGGATTCTCCATCACTGGTTCTAACGCTGAGGTCAAGATTTCTTGTTCCCAGCGCATATGTATAATCATCAGATTTGTCGTAATAAGCAGCAGTACTGAAAACGTAAGGCTCGCTTGTTCTGCCGTCTGATGAATGACCTACAAATTTGTAGGTGTAAGACTTACCTACATCAATATTTTCATCGAAATAGACCTGATAATTCGGCACCGATTCACTATGTGTAGGCAATACAGTTTTCTTGTATGATGAATCGGGTGAAGCAGTAGATTTTTTCCAGATCTCAAAACTATCGAACCAGTTGTTTTGAACTCCGACTGCTAAACCTTGCTTCGTGACGACCCATTCCTCTTTATCATCATCCCACATTTCATCTACGTAATAATCAGCATAGTGACTACCTATGATGAATGCACCATCAGCTTCGGGTCTGAGTACCAGGATGTTGCTCGGAAGACTCTCATTGCCGCGGAGATCTACCGCCGTCACCCTAATAGTGTAGTCAGAGCTCTGCTGCGGAAGTGCGATGCTAGCCTCCCACCTATTATTACTTACGACATTCTGCATTACCTGTTTATACAGTCTGCCGTTTCTATAGACATTGAAATGATCAATATAGCCTTTACCGTCTTCACTTTCCGGTTGAGTGCTCCAGCCATTCACAGGGTCTTCGTGACCTCCGTTACTATCCCAGTTCCAGTGAACATATCCCATATCTTCTGCTGAATTACCTTCAAGTCCGTACGGAGCTGATGGTTTTGCCCTTCTGGCAGCTTTTGGCGTCACACTGACAGATTTGCTCGGCTCTCCATCAAAAGCCGAATTACAATATCCTGTTAATACTATGTATGAATACTCTTTATTGTTCTCTACAAAATGATCACTGAACACCGGATCAGTATATCCATCCTCCTGATAATACCAGGATGGGGCAGTATCTATTGTCCCCAGTAAAACGTATTTAGAAAGATCAGGTTTCGTCTTGTCTGCGTCATGCCCGTCTCTTCTGAATATGCTGTAAGAATCCTCGCCATCACAAAGAGTCCAGCCTACTTCAACGCTGCCGTCATGTGGAGTAGCAGACAAAGATTGGACCCTGTCATCAGTCACAGCATTCGCTTCCTGGGCGCCAACGCCAAGCAGCGGTGTCATAGTGAATACCATCGCAAATGCCAGCATCATTGTCAGGCTCTTTTTAAGTATATTGGTTCTCATGGCTGTCTCCTTCCTGCCGGGCCGGGAGCATGTGCCGGCCGGTGCAGTCATCAGGTGCATGTTGTTGTCCAATATAATTGTACGAAAAGGCGTGCACGCCGCGTAGGGTAGTTTTGGGGTAGGTGAGGTATTAGCTCTGCAAGCGCTCCAGGCGTCGGATCTTTTTGCCATAGAGTCTGACCATCTGATCGATCTGACCCGGCCGGATCTTGGAATCCTTTGAAAAGAGTTCACTGATCCGCTCCTTCGGAAGCGCTTTGTTGAGATCGACTGCTGATTTGTCTTCTGCGAGATCCAGCAGTGCGGCTTCGTTACTCTCAAAGCTGTTTACTTCGATATTGTCTATCTCGTCTTCTGTGTACGGTATCACATAACTGCCTCCGAAGGCTTTGCCGGTATCGAAGATCGGAGCCATCCTGATGAGCCTGAGCGAACCTGCGTCTCTAATGAAACCTATGTTGTCCATATGTCTGTCAACATTGCTGAGCAGATAGTCACTCACGATCTGGTATCCGAGATCGGCTCTGAGCTGAGCTGTATCTATACCGTGCCTGCCGGCAATGCTGATCAGCCGCTCATACTGCGACAGACTGCCGTCGTCTGTTTCGGATGTCAGCAGATCATATGCGGACACCAGCTCTTTTGTGCTTCCGGTAAATGCCTCTGAGAAGCAGCCGTAATCATATGCTTTGCCCTTGATGTGTATCAGTTTGTATTCTGTGTGATTTGTATACCCCTGAGCTTTGTGGAATTCTGTAGCTATCACTTCATTTATGCTCTCTGTCGAGAGTTTGCCGTGATTGCCTTTTATCAGGATACGCCTGCCGTTTCTTATGGCCCAGCTTTTTTCGAGCTCACCCTTAAGCGAGCTGTTCGGAGTACAGCTCTCAGGCCTGTCCGGCTGATCCTGCAGCTCAGGCTCCATCAGATTCTCTTTGAAGTCGTTGTCAAAGAGATTCACATCCTCCCACTTGATCGCAGAGTCGATCGGTCGGATCCAGTAATAGTCCGTAAGGCTGAGACCGAGATTTCTCAGCAGATACTCCGACGGCTCGTCGAAGCCCTTTCGTCTGAGAATCTCTTCTACCCTGCCCTGTCTCATTGGTATCTGGCGGTTCTTCCACCAGCGCTGGATATGATCATCTGAAGAAGCAAATCCCAGAGGAGCGATTTCCGGATTTCTGTAGTTAGGCGAGAATGCGAGCATGTTGCCCTTCATATCCATGTCACATATCGTAACTACTTCGTTTTTTCTCATCAGATAGTATTCCATAGCTTCACCTGAACTCTTTCATGCGGCGCTCGCGTATAAGCGACTCGACCCTCCATCTGGCAATTTCGTTTATGTAATATGAGTTGTTTTCATTCACCTTGCAGAGCCTGATCTCGGCTGTTTCTTCACCATACTTCAATCTGGCAAAGTAATATTTTGCCCTTATCCCGAGACTTGCTTCAGCATGGTATGAATTGTCGATTGCGGTCATCTCTGTCAGACAGAGATCATATAATTCATCCATCGACATTCCGAGAGCTGAAGACAGACTTCGTATAAGAGATCCTTTGCAGTTACCTATACCGACCTTTCCGTTCACAAGATCGTTCAGTGTGCTGTACGCTATACCGCTCTTTTTCGACAGCGCATATACGGATATTCTCTTATCTTTAAGGTATTCTTTGAGCATTTACCGTCACCTTATTCCTGCAATGGAATTATACCGCTGCAGCGGTATATGCGTCAACGAAGACAGCAGGAAGGATTCTTTACTTGGCCTTTCCAAAGTGTTACAGTGATGACAAACACAAGGATCCCGGAGGTCACGGATATGACAGAAGCGAATATGACCAGACTGAAAAGAATATTGGTGTTTGCACTGATCCTGGTGCTCGCAGCAGGCGCGATGCTTCCCGCGGGCGCAGATGCGATGTCTAAGAATAAGAAAAAGAAGAAAAAGACGCCGAAGCCGAGGGTCGCGGTCGTAGACACCGTTACGACGAGTTCAAAGAGAATGGTCAAGGTTCTCAGGAAGAATGGCTTCAAGGTAGAGCTGATATATACCGACGCCGTGGATGTCGCGAGATACGACGGGCTCGTGATACCGGGCGGCAACAACATCGATCCGAGCATATACGGTGCGGAGAGAAATGAGTACACCTACGGGGATGATGCCAATAAGGATCGGATCCAGATAAAGGCCATACTCGACTTCGCCGCAGCCGGCAAACCGGTGCTGGGCATATGCCGAGGATGCCAGGTGGTGAATGTTGCGTTCGGAGGCACCATCAACCAGCACATCGACGGTTGGCACAAGGGCAACCGGCGGATAATCATAGCTCCGGGTACATGGATGTATAAGAAATACGGAGCCAGACCTAAGGTCAACCACTACCATCACCAGTGCGTAGAGACGCTCGGCGAGGGTCTGATCGCGACCGAGTGGGATGCCGCCGACGGATTCATAGAGGGAATACAGCATGTCAGCCTTCCTGTCTATGGGCTTCAGTGGCACCCTGACAGCATGGGCAAGAAAGGTTATAAGGTCTTCGTGAAGTTCAGAAAGACCTGCATCAAATACAGGAAGAAATAGCAGCGTGACTTAATGGCGATGAACATCAAAAGGACTGACATTTCAATATGCGCGCTTATCGGCCTGACGTTCCTGTGGACCGGATGCGCCTACCTGTCATGGTATTACCATCTGTCGGATCATTACGCTCCGATCAACGTGGATATGCTGACGGAAGTCTTCGGCTACCTGTTCCAGGCGGCCGGCCTGCTGATGTTCGTGCTGTATGAGAAAAGGAATTCAGGCAGGGGCCGCAGCCGCCGCTCATTCGCTCTCCTGTCGCTGACAGGCTTCATACTGGCGCTTCTGGCGGCGCTGTCTCCTACGGGAGGAGTAAGCCTTGTATTCGGCTACGGCATGAACGCCGTATTCGGGATGCTGGCGGGATGCTATCTGTCGATGCTCGCCGGGTATGCTTCGCCTGAGTACATGGGCATCATCTTCGGAGCGGGCTACGGATTCGGAAGCATACTCTCATATCTCATATCGCTCATAGGAGGCGGCAACTTCCTTGCCGACCCGAAAGTCTTTGTGATATATGCACTGATCTGCGCGGCGAGCGTGCCGCTCTCGATGGGCGTGATCGCAGAAGCCGGGGACGGGAGCGGCACGGGGCTGCAGGATGCAGCCGCCGGCAGCATGCCGGCCGCCGCGCCTGACTATCTCAACTACCTCTGGATACCGGGCATCGCCCTACTCCTGCTGAGCTGCGTCAAAAGCGGCGGATTCTACTTCCCGGCCGCAGATGTCGGAGATCATAACGTGAGCCTGGAACTTTCGCGTTCATTCTATGCCGCCGGCCTCATCGTCGCAGGGATCATCAACGACCGCAGGCGCTCTGCCGGAGCCGTGCTCTGCGTGGCCGCGCTTGTGTTCCCGTTCTTCACCATGATCGCAGGCACGCACAGCGGCATCAATTATGTGCTGTGGATAAGCGGTTACATATTCTTCGGTTTCTACGCAGTATACAGAGTACTGCTTTTCATCGATATATCACGCTCTCACACGGAGCTCGCATATCTGGCTTCCGCCGGGCTTCTCTGGGGCAGGCTCGGCGACGCCGCAGGCGCCGCGTGCGGCATCACGCTCAGCTCCAATCCGATTGCCCTCATCACCGTGATGGCCGCACTCTTCGTGGTCTGCATCTTCCTCTTCTTCCATCTGTTCCAGACGATGTACATGCAGCCCGCGAAGGCCGAGCCTGACTACATCCTCCAGTTTGCCTCGCGCTATGAGCTCTCGCAGCGCGAGACCGATCTGCTTCGTCTCATCATCGCCGGCAGGACCAACAAGGAGATCGCTGAGAGCCTCTACATATCCGAGAACACAGTCAAATTCCACGTGCGCAACCTGCTCCACAAGACAGACTGCGCCAAAAGAAAAGAACTGCTTTCGCTCTTCGACAGCTTCCGCAGTTCTCAATAACCGTACATTTCGGTTTATCTATCCATGCATTTTTTTGCTTATCGCATCCTGCGCTATCTTCGACAGGCTCATTCCATTTCTTTCAATGAAAGTGTTCATGAAAGCCGGTATGGTAATGTTCTTTCTTACCGCTTTATCGCCATACTTCTCAGCATATGAATCCATATCAAGTACCAGCAGATTGATAATGCCGCCCTCTTCTACATTAAGAGAGTCGATATCAGAGGCAGGTGGGACAGGCTTGCCGTCTTCCAGCTCATCAAGGACCCACCCGGAGGCTGCATCAGTAGCCATTATAATAGCATCCGCCAGCGAGTCCCCCTCGCTGACACATCCCGGCAGATCCGGGACAATAACCGTATAGCCGTCCTTTTCACTGCACGGATAGAAAAAAGCAGGATACAGCAATCTCATTTCAATGTCTCCTTTCAGATGTATCGGTCCCGGCTTGTTTTAATATCGATCTGGCGGTTTTTTTATGTCAAGGTCTCCCTTGTGCCACGGTATCGTTACCTTCCCCGGCTTTGTCGGATGAATGTACTGCCTGTGTGACCCCTTTTGAGTTTTCAGTATCCATCCATCCGCTTTGATCAGCTTTTCTATTTCAGAAGCTTTCATGTCTAGCCCTCTGCATTATACGTATTATGCGTATTATCGTCAATTGCCTGCATCTCGTTATTGATATTTCTGAAACCACTATACCGAAAAGAAAATCAAAAAACTGTACAGGATTTTTCATGCGTTTTTTGTCGGATTTCGGTTATTTTTTGAACAGGCTGAAGCCGGGAGCCTGAAATTTCAACGCTTTTGCATCAAAAATAGTTTTCCACAGCTCAATCAAAAAGCCGGCCCGAAAGCCGGCTATCCGATATCCTTCACCTGGTCTTTAACTTCCTGGTCTTCGACCATGCGCCCACATATTTGATTCCATTAGTGTTCCTGTATGTACGCACCATCACATAATACGTTGTCTTTTTCCTGAGGCCGCTGACCTTCGCGGAATACTTGCTCTTACCTGCTTTCCTTATCACTCGACCTTCTTTGAAGTTCAGGTCAGGTGCCACCCAGATCTCTATGCCCTTAACTTTATTCTGACTCTTTTTCCCCAGCTTTTGCCATTTAGCAGTTAGCATTTTCTTGCCTGAGGAAGGCTTTTTGATCTTAACTTTAGGCATCTTAGGATCATAGATCCCGTTTATTTCCTCTTCTGTCAGCTGAGCATCAGTCATTATTCTGTCCAGTTCAGCCTTAGCCTCAGCAAGGAGCTTCGCAACCTCAGCAGTCGATTCTGCATTATCGATCGTTTCTCCCCACCTGCTGATCGCAGCTGCCAGTTCAGCTTTCTGCGCATCCCGGTAATTGCCGGGGTTCTTGTATCCTTCAAGCTCAGCCCTTGCGGATGCCTTTGCTTTATCAACTTCCCCTTCTTCAGTGACCGTAAGCGTGCACCTGTCATATATACTCGAGTTTTCTTTCGATCTGGCAATTATATCGACCTTGCCCGCTTTGACTGCTCTGACAGTGCCGTCGCTTCCTACAGTCGCCGTCGATGGATCGGCTGACGACCACATGATACCCTTATTCCCAGCATTCGATGGCGAAACTGAGGCTGACAGCTTCACGGACTTACCGATCTCAAGAGTGACCTCTTTTGAGTTTAATTTGACCCCTGTCACTCCGATCACCATCGGTGTCGAACTTCCTATCAGGTTCTGATCCTTATCATAGAACGAGAAAGAGCAGGGTTTGCCTTCATCAGCCGGGAGCCTGAGCATCATGGCCTTCTGCCTGACAGTTCCGGCATTTCCCCCGATGTCCTCACTGTCAGCCATGCATCCCGCAGGCACATACCAGAATTTTATATTGCTTTTATCGTTACTGTTGCTGGTATACTGCAGTGAGTCCCCAGGTTTATATATTTGGTTATAATTACTGTCAGACAGGTAATGGTTATGACCCCAGACAAACACTACCGTGATGCCCTTTGAATCGATTGCTTTATTTATCGTTTCAATGACACTATAAGCATTGCCTGTTGTTCTGGAGTTGTAGCCTTTCTTATAGTAATGAAGTGGATAGTGAGTCGCAATGATATATATCTTGTTCCTGTCAGTACACGTACCCAGATAATCGGCAAGCGCTTTGATCTGATTTACCGGAGAAGTAGTATATTCCTGACTGCCGGATGCTGAACCCAGACAGTATATCTCATAGCGACTCGTCTGTTTGACCATGGTGTCGATAACAAATTTACTCTGTGTCGTTCCCGATGCGTACGGAGGTGTTCTGTTAACTACATAGCCTCCGTCATTTATATCGTGATTGCCGGTCGTGTAGGCTGTTTTACCCGGAAGTGCTTCATCAGCTGCAGTCATAGCCGCCTGACACCAGGCCATGTATCCTTCAGGCGAGAATACATCTTTATCGTTATTTACCGTTTCGTTTTGCGATCTGCCCATGTCTCCGCAAAACGTCATAAAGTCGATTCCGCTTCCGCCCACTTCACGGTTGACTTTTGCTATCCAGTTCCCCAGTCTTTCCGCAGATTCTCCGGCCGGCTCGTTATGGATATCCGATGAGAAAGCCAATATGATATCGCCATTACCCGCCGTCGCATTTACAGGCAGAGCCGCCGTTGGCATCAAGCCCAGCACAAGAAGTGCGGACATAAACAGTGTTAACAGTCTTCTCTTCATAGCTTCCCACCCCTCTTTTTCTTCAAAAGGATCCACCCTTGTACAAACGTGGAGCCCTTTGAAAAAGGACCGGGAACCATGTTTGGTCTGGTCCCCGATCCCGATATCATTTTGGCATCAATTAATCTGTCAGACCATATTCTCTAATCTGAATATAGTGATACGATTACTTTACTTTCTTCTTGGTAGTCTTGGTCTTGCTGAACTGTCCGTATACCTTGACAGCGCCAACCATCTTGTAACCTCTGACCTTTGCCTGATACTTCTTGCCCTTCTTCAGCTTCTTGATCACTTTTTTGGCAGCAGCAGGGTCTGCAACTTCTGCAGATTTCCATTTCTTCTTGCCTTTGACCCTATACTGGATCTCATATCCATCAAAGGTCCCTGCATTAGCTGTCCACTTAACAGTTATCTTTTTCTTGCCTGCAGTGACACTGTTGATGACTACAGGAGTACCGGCAACGGCAGCCGTAGTCGCGGCATCGATCTGCGCCGCTGTAGGCAGAGCAGCTATCTCGGCATTGAATGCCTTAACAAGGTTATCTACATCTTCAATAGTTAAAGTTGCCGGGTCATTGATCTTATTAGTGTAGGATGCAATCGCACTCTTTATGGCCGCCTGCTGTTCAGCTTTATACTTGCTGAGATCAGTATTAGCGATCTCGGCGACTTTAGCTTCCTTGTAAGCATCTACAGCAGCCTGATCGTACTTCCAAACCGCAAAGAAAGTAGTATTATTAGTTATTGGAAGTGTCGGGTCAGAATAGTCTTCAGGCTTTGTCTGAGGATCAACAGACCAACCAATGAACTCCCAGCTTGAATCAGTCGGATCATCAGGCCGTGTAAAATTCCCGGAAACATCTGTGAACACGCTGTCCGGATTAACCGATCCACCATGTCCGTTCAAATCAAAGTCAACTTTATATGCCTGCCTGAACATCGTTACGTTTGCAGAATCTGGTGATGATGGGTTAACTGGATTGTCAGATACTGTACCATACGCATTTATACTCAGGAAATAATAGTCGCCTGACCCCGCGTCTGCATAAAGTTTATTCTCCTTCAATACTGTAGCTCTTGAATCAAGCCTTGCTGATAAACCCTTAGTTGGGCTTCCAAAATATAGATTGTTAGAGCCCTGCTTAAAGACACTTTTGTTCCCCGCATTACCCCACTTCCAGATAACAGACGTATTATTACCTTCTTCTATTGTTATTACTGAATTAACAGGTTCAAAGGTTTCAGCATGATCGAAATAAGCTGTTCCACTTGGGGGCGGATTGTTTACCTTAGAGCAAACCGCATCATATACCGTTTGACCTGCTTCAGTTTGTTTCTCAACAGTTATAAGATAATCATGACCAGCAACTAAATCCTGAGAGTTCTGTATACTGCCATCTTTAACAAAATACTGGTAAGTGACCGCCTCTTCGTCACCTGCAAATGATATAGCAGGCATCATTGTGAATACCAACGCAAGCGTCAGCAGGACGGACAGAATTAAATATCTTTTCTTCATAATCACTACCTCCTTTTTTCAAGTCAACTATATGACTCATTATACAATGTCAACCTATAGTTGACAATCGTAACACCACTCAGGTTATTTAAAAGATATATAAGGCGAATCATGCAATCGATGTCGGATTTATGGTGGCACGAGGAGGGATGATATATCAGCTCATTTATCTTCTCCCACTAACCTATTGCTAACCCTGAATATGAATAATACTAATTATATAAATGATATGTATAGCAATATTGCATGAATTACATATTAAGTTTACAATTATGTAGGTAATTATTACTTCATAACAGGTTATAGAGCTATCTCAAATCACGATGAGGATATTTATCGAGAGGAGGAAAATGATGAAGAAAAGTAAACGTTTATTATCTATACTGCTGGCAGTAGCAATGATGCTTACATTCATGCCGGCAATGGCCTTCGCTGACGATGAGCCTGAAGCACCTGACTTCACCAAGCTGACAGTCGAATGTCTTGATTATTCAAGCAGCAATAATACAGTCAATCTAAGTGATATCGGAGATCCACAAAGTATTGATATCTTTACTCCAGAATCAGCTTCAATAAAAGTATCGCCTTCGGTTCTTGATACTAAGAGTGATGGTTCGGCAGTTTATTACGACTATACTGCTACTATTCCGACCGATGCTCAGAATCCGTGGGGAAATAGCGGCTCAATCAAGATTCATGATTCAAACGAGGCTCCTCATTCATTTGCTACGATTGTTTCCGATAACTATGATACACGCTATCACAGCGATGATATTAATGGTATGCATGGGTTCTATAGTTGGGGAAACAGAAATGGTAGACCACAGAAAAGTAAATCTCCTATACAGATTGGTTTAGATGAGATTATTAAATCGGCCGATGGTAAAATCAAGAAGACTCTTGATATCAAAATGCCTGTACCTGCCAATAGTAATGATGAACCAAGCGATGCATCGGTAGATCTTATATTCGATTTCAATAATGTAGAAATCTTTAATTTCGGCACAAACCCTGTTGCATCTGATAATCCTGATCCTGATGATGTGTTGCTGTGGTCAAGAGATGGTGTTATGTACGACTGCAATGCAAAGGATGAAGGAGGCCAGCCATTAGTAAAAGAAAACAACAGCAACAAGCTTTCATGGGCCTTGATGAGGGCAGAAGAATTATCAAAAGACATAAACACTAATGTTGCTACATATGGTGCAGTGGACGGTGCAATGGCAGCTGCAGAGCAGGCAATTAAGACCCCTGGCGATGCCGCTGTAGCAGCAGCGCAGAGTGCTGTAGATGCTGTCCAGGCTGCAAAAGGCGCTCAGAATGCACTTAGTGAATTGATAGTTGATGAAAGCGCGAAATTCATCAATAGTGCTTATGATTTTGCTGATGGAAAGGGCGAGGAAGATCTTGACCAAAAGCTGAAAGAAAAAGCTGAAAGCAATTTCAATAATCTGGTTGATGCATACGATATTGTATATCGTGATCCTTCTAACCTTGAAGAAGCCGAAAAAGTAGCAAAAGCAAATCTTACTCAGGCTAAATCTGAGAATGCCGAGGTCAAGGCTGAGGCCGCTGCTGCTGAAGCTGCTGCTCTCAGATACACTCCTGTAAAGACAAAGATCAAGAGTATTAAGCCGGCTAAGAAGAAAGCTACTGTAAGCTTCAAGAAGCTCTCGAACAACGTTACCGGATATGAGATCCAGATCGTTGAGAAGAAGTCCGGTGCTGTTGTGAAGACTGTAAACGTTGGCAAGAGCAAGAAGAAAGTCATCAAGAAGACTGTAAAGGGTCTCAAGAAGAAGACTAAGTATAAAGCAAAGGTTCGCGCTTACCATACAGTAAATGGCCAGACTTACTACGGCGCATGGTCAAAGGCTAAGTCCTTCAAGACAACGAAATAGTAGATCAGACAACTACTATAAATAATAGCTCTAAACCATGAGAACGGTTCGCGTATACGCGGACCGTTTCTCATATTCGGGCAAGTGAAGAGGCGGTCCGGGGACCGCCTCTTATCGTTTCCTGTGAGATTCTTCGGGCGCTTCGCGCCCTCAGAATGACAGATCGGCTCTGTATTCGCGCTGTCGCGCTCGCCAGTCGTCAGGACTATTCAGCTGGTGCGTAGAAGTCTACGAACTTGACGAGCTTGTTGTAGCGTGCCATTGCAGCTGCTTCGTTCTCTGCGAAGAGCTTCTCTGCTCTTTCCGGATTCTCTCTGGTCAGTCTGTTGTATCTTGCTTCGTTCTTCAGGAAGTCCTGATATCCGCCTGCAGGTACCTTGCTGTCCAGTGTGAACGGGTTCTTGCCCTCTGCCTTGGCTGCCGGGTTATATCTGAAGAGGTTCCAGTAACCGCACTCAACAGCCTTCTTCATCTCGAGCTGGCAGTTCATCATGCCGCCCTTGATGGAGTGCATCTCGCATGGCGAGTATCCGATGATCAGGGAAGGTCCGTCGTAAGCGATAGCTTCGTTCATGGCCTTCAGAGTCTGGTTAGGGTCTGCTCCCATAGCTACCTGAGCTACGTATACATAACCGTATGCCATAGCGATCTGAGACAGCGACTTCTTTTCGATAGCCTTACCGGCAGCTGCGATCTGAGCGACCTGACCGATGTTGGAAGCCTTCGAAGCCTGTCCGCCTGTATTGGAGTAAACCTCTGTATCGAACACCATTACATTTACATTCTCGCCGCTTGCAAGTACGTGACCGAGTCCGCCGTAACCGATATCGTAAGCCCAGCCGTCTCCGCCGAAGATCCATACGGTCTTCTCGCCGAGGAGGTCTTTGCGCTCAACGATCTCTTTGCCGATGCCTGCCTTCTCGAGTGCTGCAGCGAGCTTGTCGCCGGCCTCTCTCGAAGCGACAGGATCATTGAATACAGCGTACCAGGCCTCAGCAGCTTCCTTGACCTCTGCAGGTACTCCTGCCTCTACCAGAGCCTCAACGTCAGCCTTGATCTTGGCTCTTCTGGCCTTGACAGCCATTCTCATACCGAGACCGTGCTCTGCGTTGTCCTCGAAGAGGGAGTTGTTCCATGCAGGACCATGTCCGCATGCGTCAGTTGTATAAGGTGCTGTAGCTCCAGGGCCGCCCCAGATGGAGGAGCATCCTGTAGCGTTGGAGATGTAAGTGTGATCTCCGCAAAGCTGAGTGATCAGCCTAGCATACGAAGTCTCAGCACATCCTGCGCAGGAGCCCGAGAACTCGAGGAGAGGAGTCTTGAACTGCGACTTGATAACATTGCTGTTGTCTGCGTAGTCCTTCTTGACGGATACGTTCTTTACAGCATAGTCGAAGTTCTTCTGCTCAGGGAGCTGCTCCTCAAGCGGCTTCATTGTCAGCGAATTTGTCGGGCAGACTGTTACGCATACTCCGCATCCCATGCAGTCGAGCGGGGATACAGCGAGGCCGTACTTGAACTCGCCCTTGCTGAGCTTGTGATCAACAGCCTTGAATCCTTCCGGAGCAGCTGCCATCTCAGCATCGTCAAGCAGATATGGTCTGATAGTAGCGTGCGGGCAAACGAATGCGCATCTGTTGCACTGTGCGCACTTTGTGCCGTCCCACTCAGGAACCATGACCGCAACGCCTCTCTTCTCGTAAGCGGATGCTCCGAGCTCCCACTCACCGTCAACGTGAGGCATAAACGCGGATACAGGCAGGCTGTCGCCGTCCATGTTGTCGATCGGCAGGAGGATGTTCTTGACCTGAGTAACGAGAGCTTCCGGTCCCTCGAGAGGAGCCTTGGCTGCGTCTGCCGCAGGGTTAGCCCACTCGGCAGGTACGTCGATCTTGACGAGAGCGTCAGCGCCGGCGTCGATAGCCTTGTGGTTCATGTCTACGATATCCTGGCCCTTCTTGAGGTAGGACTTTGTAGCAGCATCCTTCATGTACTTGATGGCGTCTGCCTTTGGCAGTACCTCTGCGAGTGAGAAGAATGCGGACTGGAGAGTAGTGTTTGTCCTCTTGCCCATTCCGATCTTTGCGCAAAGGTCAATAGCGTCGATGATGTACAGCTGGATGTTGTTCTCAGCGATGTACTTCTTGGCAGCAGCGTCGAGGTGGTTGCCGACTTCCTCAGGCTTCCACTGGCAGTTGATCAGGAAGATCCCGCCCGGCTTAACGTCCTGGACGATCTTGAATCCCTTGTCAATGTAGCTTGGGTTGTGGCATGCTACGAAGTCAGCCTTGTTGATGTAGTACGAAGACTTGATCGGGGAGTCACCGAATCTCAGGTGGGAGATCGTTACGCCGCCTGTCTTCTTGGAGTCATACTGGAAGTAAGCCTGAACGTACTTGTCAGTGTGGTCTCCGATGATCTTGAGGGAGTTCTTGTTGCCTCCGACTGTACGGTCGCCGCCGAGACCCCAGAACTTGCACTCGATAGTGCCCTTTGCAGCTGTGATAGGAGCCAGCTTCTCCCTGAGCGAGAGGTTTGTAACGTCATCTACGATGCCGATAGTGAATCTCTTCTTAGGCTCAGCCTTAGCGAGCTCATCATATACTGCGAATACCGATGCCGGAGGAGTGTCCTTCGAACCGAGTCCGTAACGTCCGCCGATAACCTTTACATCGCTCATGCCGGCTTCTGCAAATGCAGTAACGACATCGAGGTAGAGAGGCTCACCGAGGGAACCAGGCTCTTTTGTCCTGTCAAGAACAGCAAC
>JAZUNV010000151.1:0-3817 GCA_045604305.1 Anaerovoracaceae bacterium
CCCTGTCTATGATATCCCTGCTGAGTCCCAGCTTCTCGGATATCTCAAAGGCGTTGGACTTTCCGGGAAGTCCCACTCTCAGCCTGTATGTCGGCGAGAGCGTCTCGACATCGAATTCCATGGATGCGTTCTCTACTCCAGGAGTCGAGAGCGCATACTTCTTGAGCTCAGTGTAGTGCGTGGTCGCGGCTATCAGGCAGCCTGCTTCCTTGAGTCTCTCAAGCTCTGCGATCCCCAGGGCCGCGCCCTCGAGCGGGTCTGTCCCCGCGCCGAGCTCATCCAGCAGTACGAGGCTTCCCTCTCCGGCGTTATCGAATATCTCTATTATGTTCTTCATGTGGGACGAGAATGTGCTGAGGCTCTGCTCTATGCTCTGCTCGTCGCCAATGTCAGCGAATATCTCCCTGAGGACAGGCATGCTCGACTTCTCATCAGCCGGGATATGGAGCCCGCTCTGAGCCATCAGGCACATGAGTCCTATGGTCTTGAGCGTGACTGTCTTGCCGCCGGTGTTAGGTCCCGTGATGAGCAGGGTCGTCCAGTCCTTCCCGAGCCCGACATTGGTAGGCACGACCTTGTCTGACGGTATCAGCGGATGCCTTCCCGCACGAATATCTATATAACCCTCGCTGTTGAGGATCGGCTCCCTGCCATCCATCATCACCGAGAGCCTGCCCTTGGCCGAGATGAAGTCGAGCTCTGTCAGCAGCTTCTGATTGTTTTCCATGCTCCTGGCATGCTCTCCCACCCGGCTGCTGAAGACCTCAAGTATCCTGGTGATCTCAGCCTGCTCGTCCATCTCGAGCTGCTTCAGCTCGTTGTTGAGATTCACGACGGCCTGAGGCTCCACGAAGAGAGTCGCTCCCGTCGATGACTGGTCGTGCACCATGCCCGGATACATGTTGATGTATTCCTTCTTGACAGGTATGACGTACCTGCCGTTTCTCATGGTCACTATGGCATCCTGGAGATGTGACTTGGCCGAACCCGAGCTTATCATCTTCTGGAGTCTGGAGCGGATGAGCCCGTTCTTGTTGGTGATGTCGCGCCTTATCGCTCTCAGTGCAGGCGATGCGTTATCGGACATCTCGTCCTCGCTTATGATCGCATCGGATATGTCCTGCTCGAGCTTTGGCACTGTCTCCAGAAGTCCGGCTATCTCGGGTATGACCCTGAGCCCGTCAGGCATATCTTCCGAGAGGAAGGACTTCACCTGGCGCGTCACCGCAAGGCTGCCTCTGACCTGCAGAAGCTCTCTCATGCTGAGTATCCTGCCTTTGCGGGCCATGCCAAGCACTCCGGTGATATCCCCTATCTCTCCGACAGGGATATTGCCCTTATACAGAATAACGGAAACCGCTTCTGAAGTTTCCGTTAGTGCATCCGCCGCCATGCGCATGTTGGTCATCGGGCAGAGCTCCGCGATCCTCTCTTTCGTGAGGGCCGAGCCCGCCTGCTCCTGCAGCAGATCGAGTATTTTATTGAATTCGAGAACTGTGAGTATTTTAGAATTCATCTTCCGTGTTCAATCTTTTGATGGATTTGATTTCATTCTTGAGATTTACATTCTCCATCTGCAGATCAAAGTATGCATTCTCCATCTCTACGAGCTTCTCCTGAAGCTTCTTGTAGTCCTGGGTGTTCTGCGACTGTCTGTCCACCTCGGTGGACATCTTTTCCTTGAGGTCGGTCACCTGCTTCTTGGCCTGCTCCCACATCGCTATGTAGTGCTTCACATCATTGTCCAGCTGATAATTCTCAGTCTGGAGCTTGAGTGTCATGTCGCTGTTGTCCATGAGCTTCTCTGCGATGTTGAGCGCAGTCAGCACGGCCGCCTTGTAATTGGGATTGACATTCAGAGCTTTGCTGGTGCTTCTGAGCTCCTCATCGACCATCTTTGCGATATCCTTGATACGCTCTTCGCTCTTGTCGCTTGAAAGCACATAATTTGTCCCGCAAATCGTTACGTCTGCTCTGTTTTTCTCCATGTCTTACCTCACATTTACCATGATTGTCTATTGATCACGCATCGACTCATACATCAGTATGGCCGCTGCGACTGCGGCGTTGAGTGACTCGACTTCTCCCTTCATCGGGAGCGTCACTCTGACATCCGCCATTTCGAGTACCGCATCCGATACGCCGTTTCCTTCGTTGCCTATCACAAGGGCGATGCCCCTGCTCAGGTCTTCCTCGTAATACGGTCTGCCGCCGTCCGGCACAGTCACCGCAAGTCTTTTCGGGTTCCTGCTCAGCATAGCAGCGAGTTCATCCGGTCCCTTGACGTATATGACCGGGATCCCGAAGACCAGGCCCGCAGTCGCTCTGAGTACCTTAGGCGAATAGATATCTACTGTGCCGCTGAGTGCGACGATCGCCTTGTATCCCGCTGCTGCGGCTGTCCTGATGAGGGTTCCCATATTCCCGGGATCCTGTATGCAGTCCAGCACCAGGATGTTGTCATCAGGCCCGAGTTCATCCATGAGAGACGGATCCGCATCCGCCATCCTGACCACCGCCAGCATCTCTATGCCGTTATCGGCATTGGTGAGCCTGTTGAACTCCTTCTCAGGCAGCTCGCACACCATCACATCCGGTGAATCGATGAGTTCGGCTATCATGGCCGCGTCCCGGCTCCCTCTGTCCTGCATCAGACTGTCGGGGATCATGATGAAGTCTATGTCAATGCCGCGGCTTATGATCTCGCTTATCAGGTTCCTTCCCTCAGCCACGAATCGTCTCTCTTCGCTGCGTCCCTTGCGCGAAGCCAGCTTCCTGACCAGCTTGATCCGGCTGTTGTCGGATGATGTGATCCTGGTCAGCATTATTTGAGGAACTCAGGGATGTCGAAATCGTCCGACTGATCGAACGAGCTGTTTTTGTCGTTGTCGAGCAGCTGGTTGAGTTCGACCTCTACGGCATCGAGTCCGTCTACCGTGATCCTCTTGGCAGTAGCCAGAGTGTCTCTCTCCATAGGAGTGATCCTGACACCTTCCATGCCCTCAGTCACCCTGCCGAAGTCGGTGGCTATGATGGTCACGGAGATCTTGTCGTTCATGTCCTCGCTGATAGTGGCACCGAAGATGATATTGGCATCGGCATCAGCCTCGCTCTGTACTCTGTCTGCGATGGTGTTGATATCCAGCATGCCCATGTCGTATCCGCCCGTTACGTAGAGCAGGATAGACTTTGCACCCGAGATCGAAGTCTCGAGAAGCGGGCTGTTGATGGCGTTCTGGATAGCTTCCTCTATCCTGTCATCGCCTTCGCCCGTGCCGACACCCATGTGGGCCACTCCGCGGCCTTCCATTACTGTCCTGACATCCGCGAAGTCCACGTTGACCAGTCCGTATTCGCTGATCAGATCCGAGATGCCCTGCACGCCCTGTCTGAGCACATCATCAGCCATTGCAAATGCCTCGAGCATCGAAGTGTTCTTTTCGCTCGTGTCGATAAGTCTGTCGTTAGGGATGACTACCAGCGAATCAACGAAATTGCTGAGATACT
This sequence comes from Anaerovoracaceae bacterium, assembly GCA_045604305.1. Lineage (GTDB taxonomy): Bacteria > Bacillota > Clostridia > Peptostreptococcales > Anaerovoracaceae > Crickella. The sequence goes on from JAZUNV010000151.1 coordinate 3,508, forward strand.
GGATTCCCTTGGCAGCTCTGTTCCAGCGCTTCTTGCCTTCGAAGGTGAAAGGCTTGGTAACTACCGCTACCGTAAGCGCTCCGCAGTCCATCGATGCCTTGGCGATGATAGGTGCGGCTCCTGTACCTGTGCCGCCGCCCATGCCCGCGGTGATGAATACCATGTCGGCATCCTGGATGTGCGAAATGATCTCGCCTATAGTCTCCTCAGCAGCCTTCTGGCCGATCTCAGGATTGGCGCCTGCGCCTCTGCCTCCCGCGACCTTCTCGCCAAGCTGGATCTTGACCTCAGCCTTGCACTTTGCCAGAGC
>JAZUNV010000152.1:0-13068 GCA_045604305.1 Anaerovoracaceae bacterium
TGGAAGCCAAGGAGTTGCAATAGTTGCTTGTCTTCCTAAGACCGCTTGGCCTCCGACTTAACCAATAGCTCGCCATCGTTCTTTACAAGCCACGGTTGAGAATTACATGCACTCGGTGCAAACCTGACAATATCGGTCACACCCGTGATCTGTTCACCCTCCCATATTTCCCGGGCGCACTTTCTTTTGCTCTTAAACATTTCCTTGCGGTACTTTGTGGCATCACTGATCTTCCGGATGGAAAACATAATGACGAACTCCATATCCTCAAATGGGTCTTCTTTTGTTTTGCCTATTCCGAACCAGAGCGTTCCGATATTTCGGGATACAAGATAAAGGTCGAGTTGTTCACCGAGATAACCTATGTTTTGCAGATAGCCGTCTTTCTTTTCGCTGTAAAACAGAATGCAGTATTCTCCGCCTCTTTTACAGTTAGTTTCTTTTTCGGGAACAATGCGAATGGCGGTTTTGGTTTCGGGATCCAGAGGCGTAAACTCTGAAAATGCATTTTGTATATCATTGAGTTCGTCTTCACCGATTGATTCGTTCCCAGCATTTCTGAAAGTATGAAACGACTTTCTCTTAAATATCATTTCATAAAAAATGTTGTTCAATGAAATTACCTCCGCAAATCCCGTTTTTCCTATCGTCTATCCTTGCTCTATGCCTGCAGCCTCATCCATGGCTTTGTCATAGGCTTTCATAGCTTCTTCGATCGTCTTCTCAGCTTCTTCTTCGCCGTCGAAGGTGATTTCACCAGCCTTAAAGATGCTGTCGGCCTCTAACAGCAGATCAGGGCTCTCTGTCTGCTCATCAGGCAATGACGGTGAAAGTATAAGTTCTTTTATTGTGTCAGCTTCATCTGCAGGCTTGTCTGGTGTCATTTCAAACTGTTTTACCATCTTCTTTCATCTCCCTGCTTACAGAGGATTATCTATACAACTTAGATTTACTTAAAACTCCAAAAACCAGTCCCTGTCTCAGGGTTGAATTGTCGGTTGATCATCCCCCTTGTGACCGGTCTCAGTTCGATCTCTGCTGTATACAATACGGTGATCGACTTGATATGCCCTGCAGAAACGCAGTGTTTATCTCCGTCCTTATATGAAAAAACACCATGTGTGTGATGATATAGCTCTTTCTGATCGTCAGAGATCACGCTCCCCGTAAGTGATGCCATTTCCAGCATACCGCAGATTGTTTGTGTTTCAAATGTACCGGTTTCCGGCAGAAAAGTCTGTATTTGTGCTTCGCTGCACCCACCGATCCCGCTGAATATGGCCGATGAGATCTGCTCTTTCTTGCAGATATCCAAAATGCTCCCTATTATCTCATCATCCTTGTCCATTCGAACATATACTGTATCGCCAAATTTTCTGTATTCCATAACCTTCCTCCATAAATCCCGATTTAGCTATTTCCACTATAACAGATAACGAAAACGAAAAACACCCTGCCGAAGCAGGATGCCTGTCACACAAGTTCTATCCCTGAATCGTTATCTCTGTCCCATCCCGGAAGCGGAAAACCATCTCCTTTTTTTTGCCGATCGTAACGCACTCAACCAGGCTGCCCCATAACCTCTCATCAAACTCTGCTACCACTCCATCACGCTTTTTCAGTTCTTTAGAAAATTCTGTGAAGCTGGCTGCCCTTGCTTTACGATCAGCTATCTGGCTGACGATCTTGTCGAGGCTCTCTTTTACCGAGTCATATCTCTGTATCAGGCCCTCGTACCTTTCCTGGTAATCGCTCTGATCCTGAACTACCTTTGCATTCTCAGAGATGGTGTTCTGTGTCATATCGACGATCACATCAAGCTCCTGCTCCAATGCATTCTTCTGCTTTTCCAGATCGGTCGTGTTACACAGCGTCCTTTTGATCAGCTGCACATTTGCAAGGATCTCATCCTTGCCGTCAAGAAGCTCATTAAGCGCTTTGATGAACGCCTCTTTTACTTCCTCTTCTGTAACATGCGGCGTCTGGCAGGTGCACCCTTTGTATTTGTTATTGCATCGGTAGATTACCCTCCTGTACTTGTCATTTGAGTGCCATACCTTTGAGCCGTAATATGCTCCGCAATCGCCGCACTTGATCTTGCTGGAGAAAATGCTGACTCCGCTGTACCCTGGCGCCATATGTCCTTTCCCATCGGAGACTTGATGCCCCTTAGTGTTAACTCCTTTGAGATGGCGTACTGTTGTAAGGCTGTCTTCGGTGTTTCTGGCAAAGCGGCTCACACTCTTTGTAACGATCAGATCGATCTTTCCATCAAGTGCGTCAGCGATCATCGTCTTGAAGCCTTCTCACTTCTTTGTGTTAGTCGCACTGATTCCTTCATCTGTATATATGCCGGCGAACTCCCAATCGTCGCGGCTGTTTATATACGCAGTGTAGTAATCCACCTGCGCCTCATAACTTGAGGCCTGTTCCTCGTGGTCAGTAGATACTCTCGCATAGCCGGCAAGCTCGTTACTCACAAGACCCACCTCCGAATCGATCTGCGATGTAGCACTCGTGGCTGCAGTACTTTCTCCGGGCATTCCCGTATGCCATGAACTGCCTGCCGCAGTATCTACATGTGTGCTCATACACCGCCTTCCTGGTAATGAGATTCGGATGGTGGTTCCACCATGTGGTTCTGCAGGCATCGCAGCAGAAAAGACAGCACTTTTTTGGCACTTTTAGTGTGGTACAGATTCGTGTACCACACTATCAAACATATAGGGATTGCATCATATCTACATATATCCCTCTTCATCATCCTGATTCCATTTCTGACGATTTGATATTAATGCTGAACAATCATCCAAGACAGATTTGAAAGATAGATTTTCATACATTTCTTTGTGGTATACTTACATATATCAAAGAGGAAGGAGGCTTATCGTTATGATGTATCCGTATATTACTCTTAACAACGATACGGAAATCACTCATTCAGAAATGAAACCTGACGGCCGCGTCAAAGTCTATATTGAGACACCTGATGCAAAAGATGGCTTTCATAGTGCTGTATGCTGGCTTCCGGATTATAAATGGGAAAATATAGAAGGCTATAACGAATCAGAGATGGCATATTTCAAGCAGCTTATACAAAACAACGCTCATATAATCATAGAGCTATCCAGGGAAGGAGGCATACTTAATGCCGCAACTGCTTAGAGTCGGGCCCTATATCATCTATCTCTGGTCAAATGAGAACAATCCGCTGGAACCAATCCACGTTCATATTTCCGAAGGAAAGCCAAACGCAAATGCTACCAAGCTATGGATCACAAGTACCGGTAGGGTTATAGTTTGCAACAACAACTCCCGGATTCCTGAAAAAATTCTTAGAAACCTGATAAAGGTAGTAGAAGCTAATAGCACAGAAATAGTAGATGCCTGGCTCGAGCATTTTGGTGAGATTCGCTATTATTGCTGAACGCTAATTGAAAATAGATTTTTTGTGATACTATTTGTATATAAGACGGCTCGACCCGCTGACCTTAATTGCAGGGGGCCTAGAGCCTTCGTAAGTGGTAAACCACATGTGTGGTCCTAAAAAATGAGCCGTAGGCTGTGGGGGCTTACGGCTCTTACTCGTATTTGAATTCGATCTTCCTGCAGTGCTCCGGAATTTTGTCAGACCACGGCATTACGTCGTCCAGATATTCTTCCGGCGGATCATCGGCATGAGCCAGGATCTGCTCAAGCAGGTATTGAAAGTATTCAAACGGCTTTAGTCCGTTAGCGCGGGCGGTCTCAGTGATGCTGTATAGTACGGTACTGGCCTGAGCGCCCTTTTTTGTTGAAATAATATGCCAGCTGTGCCAATACAAATAACGGGCGAGATTTTCACTCCCGCCCGTCATACTTATATCCCATTCGCATACCTGCTTATCCCTGTGTCGATCCCGCACTCATGGCTTCTGCCATGATCACCTACACGAACAGTTCCATCTCTTCAGTCTGTGCCGTTACCGGAATGACCGCTCTGACTGAGGCATTGTCGACTGCGACTGAATACTTCTTGTGGATCAGGCAGTTGACCGGGTCCTCCGTGCCGATGATGACAGCTATGCGGTGTCCGGCCGGCACTGTGCAGCGCGTCGGGTTGAGGTATGCGTGATACTCGTGCGATTCCCCTGCCCTGAGCGTGACCGAATCAGCCGATGTCTCAGGCTCGTATCCCGAATCCGGATTGCACATGTCGATATATGCCCTGGTGAGCACGCTGTAGTTGTAGCTTACTGGCTCGAATTCCTTTAAATTGATCGGAGCCAGATCGCCGCCGAGAGGCAGTCCTCCTTCGCTCACCATACGCACAGGTACGACATTCCTCTCAGGATCCGTAGTCTGGAATGACTCGAATGGCTCGTCCGCGAGTTCGCAGAGCATCAGCGTCAGCTTGACATCATCCATCCTGCCCGCAGAGCTTCCGAGTCCGAAGCTGAGCTTGTCGGCATCGCCGGAGTTCTCTGCATTGAAACAGTCTTCAGCATCTCCGTCCGCCAGCGATGCGGTGAAATCGATGAGGACAGTACCCTGGATGGTGAGATCCTCACTCAGAGGATCAGTGATGTAGCGCTGATTCATATTGCCGGATGAAGTGCACATCACGGCATCGAAATTATTCTGATCTATACCGGCTTTGTCCCAGTCGGTATCCAGCACGGCTGAGCCGTCCGAGGCGCTCGCGGCAACGACCTCTATACCCGTCTCCCACTTATCTGCGGTCTCCCATCTGTTCTGATCCAGATTGCTCTGTACCAGGACCGCGGGCATATCCTCCGCGCCGTTCTCTACTCCACAAAGATAGTGGCTGATCCATCTGTTGACGATATCGTCGTAGTACTGGCCGTCGATCATGATGCCGTAGCTCTTGTTAGGCATGGTCGGCGTGATATGCGGCCCCTGATGCAGGATGAGCTTGGCGCAGGCGCCTGCCTTCTCGAAGGATCTCAGCATCATCTCGAACTGCTTGGTGGAGACGTTCTCATCGTGAAGTCCGTGGACGATGAGAGCCGGACACCTGATGCCGTCGGCTTCGAGGGTGTAGTTGCTCTCACGCCAGAATTCACCATAGTCGAATCCGGTCTTCATCTGTTCGAGGCTCAGCTGATGATGGAAGTTGTCGAGCTGCGCCTTCTGCTCTGCTGTCAGCGTCTCGTCGTTGTATCTGCTGGTGCAGTAATATGAGAGGAAGCTCATCAGCATTTCCTTAGGCCAGTAGCGCTGAGCTCCCTGCTGGTTGAGGAAGCTGTACCAGTCCGAGATGCCTGCGACCGGAACGATGGTCTCAAGCCCCGGCACTCCCGTGACTGCGACTTCGAAAGGCATGGTGCCCGCATACGAGCGGCCTGTCATCGCGACCTTTCCGTTTGACCAGTCGGCCTTTGTCACTGCGCTCCTGTCGCGGTCTGTGTACGCGATACGGTCTCCGTGCAGCCATTCGACAACGGATCTGAACGCATCACGCTCGTAGTGTGAGCCGACGAATTCGACTCCGTCAGATCCCAGACTGCCAAAGCCCGCACTGCTGACAACGGCGAAGCCGCGCACCAGGTAGTAGTTGAAGTTATCGAGGTTCTCGTAGCAATAAGCTCCCTCGCAGCCCTTGTCCGGATAATACCAGTCGGCCGGATCGGCCTGCATCGACGCTTCTATGGAGCTGACATTCCCGCCTGCCGCATCGCCTGCGTTTCTGCCGCTTTTACGAGTAAGTGCGTAGATATCCATCTCAGGGTATTCGTCCGACTCGACTTCCTTCATGTGGTCATAGCCGTCCTCGTTGATCCCGGCGCAGTAAGGACGGGCTTCGAACACGGTCGCAGCTTTGTAATTGCCCTCCGCGGCACTTCTCGGGACCTGGATGAGCGCCTTTATCAGGTCATTTTGTCCGTCTCCGTCAGTGTCGTAATCGGACTCTACGTACACACAATAACGTACGATGGCGGAAGTCTGCGGATCATATGATCCTCCGCTCTTGCCGTCGGTAAACGGGAATACCGGCTGAGCGATCCCGTTTTCAAATACCGGTCTCTGGTCAAATTTCTTATCCATGTTATCCTCTTTGTTTTTCTCTCTTTATATCGGTCTAGCCGTTCTATTATTGATGTTTATCACCTGTTTGTATTATTAGAGTGCGATGCCACTTCCTTGAGTATGACATCGTGAGCTCAGCCCTCCACGATGCTGACTGCCGATACGAGGGTCAGCTTCGCATTCTTGTGGAGATCAGGTATGTTGAGCACGCCGCAGTTGCACATAGTCGACCTGACCTTGTTGAGCGACATCTGGACGTTGTCGTGGAGCGGTCCTGCGTACGGCACGTATGAATCGACGCCTTCCTCGAATTTCAGTCTCGCTTCTCCTCCCATGTCGTATCTCTGCCAGTTGCGCGCCCTTGCCGAGCCCTCTCCCCAGTACTCCTTTACGTAGTTGCCGTTGACCATCAGCTTGGCGGAAGGCGATTCATCGAATCTTGCGAAGTATCTGCCGAGCATGATGAAGTCAGCTCCCATCGCGAGCGCCAGCGTCATGTGATAATCGTATACGATGCCTCCGTCCGAGCAGATCGGGATGTACACGCCGGTCTTCTTGAAGTATTCGTCTCTGGCCTGCGCGACCTCGATGACCGCCGAAGCCTGTCCGCGGCCGATGCCCTTCTGCTCTCTCGTGATGCAGATGGAGCCGCCGCCAATGCCTACCTTGACGAAGTCAGCGCCGCAGTCCGCGAGGAAGTTGAATCCGTCAGCATCGACCACATTGCCGGCACCCACCTTGACGGAGTCGCCGTAATTGTCCCTGATCCACTTCAGCGTGATCGCCTGCCACTCGGAATAGCCCTCGGATGAATCTATGGTCAGGATGTCCACGCCCGCATCGATCAGAGCAGGCACTCTCTCCTCAAAATCCCTGGTATTGATGCCTGCGCCGACGATGTATCTCTTGTCCTTGTCGAGCAGCTCCAGCGGGTTCTCCTTGTGGGAATCGTAGTCCTTGCGGAATACAAAGGCCGTGAGCCTCTGATTATCGTCGATGACAGGAAGCTGGTTCACCTTGTTGTCCCAGAGCAGGTCATTGGCCTCTGAGAGCGTGATGCCGTCATGTCCGTATACCATCTTGTCAAACGGAGTCATGAATTCGGACACCTTCGTAGACGGATCCATCCTGGATACTCTGTAGTCCTTGCTCGTCACGATGCCGAGGAGCTTTCCGTCAGCTGTGCCATCCTCGGTGATGGCGATGGTGGAATGCCCCTTGGCAGCCTTGAGATCCAGCACGTCCTTCAAAGTTGCGTCAGGCTTGAGATTGGAGTCGCTCGGCACGAAGCCGGCCTTGTAGTTCTTGGCCCTCCTGACCATTGCCGCCTGGCTCTCGACAGACTGTGAGCCGTATATAAACGAAATGCCGCCTTCCTTGGCCAGCGCGACAGCCATGGTGTCATCCGAGACTGCCTGCATAACGGCCGAAGTAAGCGGGATATTCATGCTGATAGCCGGCTCTTCGCCTTTTTTGTATTTGACTACCGGTGTTCTGAGCGATACGTTGTCAGGAATCGAATCGGCGCTCGAGTATCCCGGTATCAGAAGATATTCGTTGAAAGTTCTTGAAGGTTCTTTGAGAACTGTAGCCATTTAGCACCTCTTTTCTGAGTTAAAAAGATCTAACAATTCGTAGTTTTTACATCTATCGCATACTATATCACTAATATTTACCCAATTAAAGCGCTTTTGCTGTGTTAAAGATTCCTAACTGATACACTTTTTTCAATACAAAACGGCCGGTATCAGATACCGGCCTGACATCATACAACAATTCCCGGAAAGTTTCGATATTCTCTTCCATGTTTTCGTGAGTTTCGCTGATGATGGTGCTATATTATCTGTAAACATGGTTTACAATAACCGGATAAGGCACATAAAGTCATGATCAGGAAACTCATGTTCCGCCTGCTGCCTGTACAGGTACTTCTGGCAGCGTCAGGCACACTGAATTCAATAATATCCAGCTATTTTGCCAGCAACTACGTAGGCACCGAAGCCATGAGTGCCGTCGGTCTTTACGGCCCGCTCAACATGTTTTTCGGTGCTGTCAGCCTCATGCTCGTCAGCGGCGCAGCCATACTGTGCGGCGAGTACCTGGGACGTAACGAGCAGGATAAGCTGCAAAACACTTTCTCGGCAGTCATGGTCATCTCGGTGATTATCGGGGCCTTCTTCGCCGCGGCCCTCGCCATCGAGGGTATTTTCGACCTTACGGGCTTCCTCACTAAGGACATGGCCGTCAGACCGTTTCTTGACGGCTATCTGGAAGGCCAGGCTATCGGTCTCATACCGCTGTTTCTGAGCGCTCAGCTGGCATCATTTCTCTTTATAGAAAACAAGGGCCGCATCACGCAGATAGCCGGTTTCGCCTATCTGATATCCAATCTGCTCCTCAACCTGCTTTTTGTCCGCGTGCTGCACATGGAGGCCTTCGGACTTTCGCTCGCCTCTTCTCTGGGCACTTGGGTCTTCCTGCTGACAGAATCATGGTATTTCTTGTCCGGCAGATCTCACTTCCGCTTAACTCTTAAAGGTCTAAGCTTCAGGGAGATACCTGAGATCCTGCGCATCGGACTGCCCGGCGCTCTTACCAACGGGTATCAGACATTGCGCGGTCTGGCCGTGAACCGCCTGATCGAGGTCTATGTAGGCACGGTCGGCATCTCGGCTTTTGCGTCCGCAAACAATCTCCTCTCCGTGTTCTGGGCGTTTCCTCTGGGAATGCTGGCTGTCTCCCGCATGCTTATCAGCATAAGCATCGGCGAGGAGGACCGGAAGGATCTCACCGAAGTGATGAGAGTCGCTCTCACGCGGTATGTACCTATGATGTGCGTCATATCCGCACTTGTCATGGTCTTCGCCGAGCCGCTGACCCATATATTCTTCAAGGATCCGTCGGACCCTGTGTACATGATGACCGTATGGGGATTCCGCATACTGCCTCTGTGCCTGCCGCTCGCTATCCCCGCCATGCATTATGTGTGCTACGGGCAGGCGTCATCAAAGCAGGCGCTGATACATACCATCTCAGTGCTTGACGGTTTTGTCCTCGTGACGGTCTTTACAATGATCCTTATCCCGCGCTTAGGCATGAACAGCGTATATATCGCGAATGTCCTGAACGGTGTCTTCATCGTCCTGATCATCATCGCATACGCATGGTTAAAACAGAAGCGCTTTCCGCGCGATATGGAAAGCTTCATGGTCATCCCGGATGATTTCGGTATACGCCAGGAAGACAGCATGAATGTCACACTTGAACGGCTGGAGGATGTCGGAGGTCTTTCTGAGAGGATACAGGATTTCTGTATCGAAAGAGGCATAGACGAAAGAAGAGCACACCTGGCCGGTCTTGCCATAGAGGAGATGTCCGGGATCAGCATAATGCGCGGATATACATACGACTCAAAAAAGCATTTCCTGGACATAAGGATCGCCTGTAAAAACGGCGATGTCATCATGCGTATGAAGGATGACTTCGTACCTTTTGACCCCGCAGAAAGAATGAGGCTCGCGACTACCGAGGACATTGAGTCGATCATAGGACTTCGCATCGTCTTCTACCTCTCGAGCGAGATCAAATACCAGAGCATACTGGGCCTCAACGCCCTTACGATATGGCTCCGCCATAGCTCCCGCAAAGACAAAAATAAACGGCCGGATGAATAATCCGACCGTATTATTTCAACATTGTATAACGAAGTTATTTTCGTTCACAGCGAGGATGCAAGCGGACGAGCCGCGGAGCTTACCTCTTTTACATCATGCCCATTCCAGGGTTCCCTGCCGGCATCGGTGGTTCCGGTTCCTTGATCTGGGTGATGCCTGCCTCTGTAGTCAGGAGCATGCCTGCTACGGAGCCTGCGTTCTGAAGTGCGGATCTTGTGACCTTGACAGGATCTACGATTCCGGCCTTGATCATGTCTTCGTACTGCTCGTTTGCAGCGTTGAAGCCTGTATCGCCCTTCTCGTCCTTCACTCTTGCAACTACCACAGCGCCGTCGAATCCGGCGTTCTCTGCGATCTGTCTTACAGGCTCTTCGAGAGCTCTCTCTACGATCTTGGCGCCTGTCTTCATGTCGCCTTCCTGGCTGTCAGCGTACTTCCTGACAGCATCGATAGCTCTGATCAGAGTAACTCCGCCGCCTGCTACGATGCCTTCCTCGACTGCAGCCTTTGTAGCGTTGAGAGCATCCTCGAGTCTCAGCTTCTTTTCCTTGAGCTCTGTCTCGGATGCAGCGCCTGCGTTGATGACTGCTACGCCGCCGGACAGCTTGGCAAGTCTCTCCTGAAGCTTCTCTCTGTCGAAGTCCGAAGTGGTATCCTCGACCTGAGCCTTGATCTGTGCGATCCTGGCTGCGAGCTCTTCCTTGTCTCCTGCGCCATTCACGATGACGGTGTTGTCCTTGTTGACCTTGACAGTCTCGGCCTGACCGAGCATGTCGATAGTAGCTTCCTTGAGCTCATATCCGAGTTCCTCGGAGATGACTACGCCGCCTGTGAGGACTGCGATGTCCTCCATCATGGCCTTGCGTCTGTCGCCGAAACCAGGAGCCTTGACTGCTACTACGTCGAGAGTTCCTCTCAACTTGTTGAGGATGAGTGTAGCGAGAGCCTCGCCGTCAACGTCCTCAGCTACGATGAGGAGGCTTCTGCCTGCCTTCATGATTCCCTCGAGCAGAGGGATGATGTCCTGGATGTTGCTGAGCTTCTTGTCAGTGAGCAGGATGTAAGGCTTGTTCATGACAGCTTCCATCTTTTCGTTGTTGGCCATGTACGGCGAGAGATATCCTCTGTCGAACTGCATTCCTTCGACTACCTCGAGGGAAGTGCCGAGAGTTTTGGACTCCTCAACAGTGATGACTCCGTCCTTGCCTACCTTTTCCATTGCCTCGGCGATGAGTTCGCCGATCTCAGCATCGTTTGCGGATACGGAAGCGACCTGTGCGATGGATGCCTTGTCGTCCACCTGCTTGGCAGCGCCCTTGAGATAATCAACAGCTGCGTCTACAGCGCCTGCGATACCTCTCTTGAGGACCATAGGATTAGCTCCTGCAGTTACGTTCTTGAAGCCCTCTCTGATGATGCTCTGAGCGAGCAGTGTAGCTGTAGTTGTACCGTCGCCTGCTACGTCGTTAGTCTTTGTAGCTACTTCCTTTACGAGCTGTGCGCCCATGTTCTCGACCTGATCTTCGAGCTCGATCTCTCTTGCGATGCTGACACCGTCGTTAGTGATCAGCGGAGAACCGTAGGATTTCTCGATCAGCACGTTCCTGCCCTTAGGTCCGAGCGTGATCTTTACTGTATCTGCCAGCTTATCTACTCCGGCGAGCAGCTTCCTGCGTGAATCCTCGCCGTAATATAATTCTTTTGCCATAGTGATTCCTCCTTTTATATGCACCTGCGCCTATTACTCGATAGTTGCCAGGATGTCTTTCTGATTGATGATAGTGTATTCTGTTCCCTTATATTTAAGCTCACTGCCGCCGTATCTGCTGAATACAACGATGTCGCCTACCTTGAGTTCCATAGGCTCATCCTTTGTACCAGGGCCTACAGCCAGTACCTCAGCCTGCTGTGGCTTTTCCTTGGCGCTTCCCGACAGCAGAAGACCTGCTTCAGTCTTCTCCTCGGCTTCCATTTTTTTGATCACTACTCTTGCTCCGAGTGGCTTGATTCCAATACTCATTTTATGCCTCCTGATTTACTCTTATTGTTAGCACTCTATGTGTTCGAGTGCCAATCACCAAAACATATTGTACTCATACCTGCCCGGTATGTCAACACCCCTCTGTGAAGAAATCTACTTCTTCTAGGACGAAGATACGAAAACGTGGTTTCGGTCCGAGAGGCTTCGTGTAACATCGATTCATCGCTCTCGGACGAAGACGCGCAAATGAGGTCTCTGTCCGAGAGGTTCTGCACAGGCCCGGCGTGATCTTCTCGGACAGAAATGCGAAATCGAGTTCGCGGTCCGAGAGAGTTCATGCAGCATCGATTCATCGTTCTCGGACGAAGATACGAAATCGAGGTCTCGGTCCGAGAGGTTCTGCACAGGCCCGGCGTGATCTTCTCGGACGGAAAGACGAAATCGGACTCACGGTCCGAGAGATTACATTCGGTACCGGTTCAGCTGTCATGGACGGGAATGCGAATTCAGGCTACCGGGACCGGTCTCTGTAGTAATAGAACAGATACTGCTGGGCATAGCCGGCGAGCTCTCCGAACCTCTCATCTGCAAAGGCCTGCATACCCTTGGCGTCCTTCTCCTCAAATCCGTACATGTCGTTCATGATATGTCTGACCCACGTGTCTATCGGGAAGGCTGCTGTGTCCCTGAGGCCGAAGAGCATGATGCAGTTGGCGACCTTGGGTCCTATGCCGTGGAATTCCAGCAGTCCCTCCCTGCAGTCCGGGCATCCGTCCGAGAGGAACTTCTCCGCCGAGGCCTTTATATATGCAGCCCTGTAGCCGAGCCTCAGCTCTGCCAGGTCTTCGACATCGGCCGAGGCCAGAGCCTGCGGTGACGGGAATGAATATACATCGCTGCCGTCCCTGCTCACGGAAGCGCTGCCTTCTATCTTCTCTCCGTATCTCGCACACAGGGACTCGATGTTCTTCCTGATGCGCGGGATGTTGTTGTTCTGGGATATGATGAACGAGATGATTGTCTCAAACGGATCCTGATTCAGTATCCTGATCCCGCTGCCGTGATCCGCCGCCTTCGCTATCTCGGGCTCGCTTTCGATGAGCCTTTGCTTGATCTCCCCGTAGTCGGTATCGAGATCGAAGTAATTCCTCCAGAAGTCCTCTTCCCCTCCCGTAGCCAGGATCGTAAGAGTCCCGTTATCGAAAGTGATGCGCGCGGCCTTGTCTCCCGCAGCGCCTGTGTATGCGCCGCCCTCCGATGGCACCCAACGAAAACATTGACCACACTCGAAAATGTGAGTGAGGTCAAAGTCTTTTACATTATCTATTACTATTCTGTCTAATTCTTTCATACGTTGAGATCCTTCGCTTCGCTCAGGATGAC